>JAKLER010000159.1 GCA_022711615.1 Acidobacteriota bacterium | reverse complement strand
GCCTCCCTCGCCCGCAAGAGCCGCTTCCCGACCCTCTCCCAGCTCTACTCCACGAAGAGCGGCAACACGGGCCTCGCCTCGGAGACGAGCGTGAACGCCACGGCGGGCGTCTCGCGCCCGCTCGGCGCGAACGTCCGCGTCGAGGCCGGCGTCTTCCTCTACGACGTGCGCGACCTGATCACGCGGAACGGCTCGAGCGCCACGAACCTCTACCGGAACGTCGGGAAGGTGAGGATGGCGGGGTTGGAGACGGTCCTGGAGGTGACGCCGCTCTCCGGCCTCACCCTCCGGGCCGACTACACGTTCGTCGATGCGAAGGAGCGGACCACGGCCCGCGTCACCGACGACGTCACGAACGTCCCCCGGCACAAGGCGGGCTTCCTCGCCTCCTGGGCGGCCGCCGCCGGGACGCGCGTCGACCTCGACGCCGCCTGGCTCGGCTCGATGTACTCGAGCCTCCCCTCCGTCGCCTACCCGAAAGACCCGGTCAAGGAGAGCGCCGGCTACGTCCTCCTCGGCGGAAAGGTCACGCGGGAGGTTCTCGACGGCCTCCGCCTCTGGGTCAGCGGCCGCAACCTCCTCGACGAGGACTACGAGAGCGAGGTCGGCTTCCCCGGCGTCGGGAGGAGCTTCTCCTTCGGGGCCTCGGCCACCTTCTGAAGACAGGGCGGGCGCGGGCCCGCCGCCTCCCCTGCCGGGGTGAGGAACGGGCCAGCCCGAAACGAAAAGCGCCCCGCGAGGGGCGCTAAATTCTTTGGAATGAATGGTGGAGCTGAGGAGGATCGAACTCCCGACCTCTAGAGTGCGATGCCGGGTCGAGGTGCTTTCGCACCCGGGAGCCGCCGGGCGCCCGAGGGCGCCGCAAGGTTCTCTGGACAGCGGAACTCGTTCATTGGCAGCAACCTAAGCCGTGCCGCGTCGACATTCCCGGGGTACCGAGAGAGTCACGAGGTTCCCGATGGGTCCGGCGATTGTGGACACGTGCGTGGACAGCTGTACGGCCTCCACGCGATCCCGGCCGCGACAGCCCTCAGTCGTGCTCGCCGGCCTGTACGAGCAGATCGCTCACCTGCTCGATGAGCCTGGGGAGACGGCCCTCGATCACGCCCCATACCGTCGCGTCGTCGATCGTGTCGTAGCCGTGGATGATCCGGTTCCGGAAGCCCACGATCCGGCGGAGATCTTCGATCCTGGCTGCCGTCTCCGGATCGCCCTGCTCCAGACGGTTGAGCGCCTCGCCGATCACCTCGAACTCCCTCTCGACGGCCCTCCGAAGCTGCCGATCGTCCTCGTACTCCAGGTACGTACGACCGCCGCACCACTCGGTGATGCTCCGGCCCGCGGACACGACGTCAAACAGCAGTTTCTTCGAGCGGTTGTCCATACACCAGCTGACGGGTCGCCTCAATTTCGCGACGGAAGAAGGGATTCCGGATCGCCTGCTCGGAGACCAGGTCCACCCGGCGCCCCAGCAGGCCTTCGACGGCCTCTGCGAAGTCCAGGAACCGGTCTGCGTACGTGCCGGTCGGCAGGCGGTCCGCCATGGAGACCACGAGGTCGACGTCGCTGGAGGGCCGGAGGTCTCCGGAGGCCGCCGACCCGAACACGTAGAGCCGATCGACTCCGAACCGCCGACAAAGTTCGGCGAGCGCCGCCTGGTGCACCTCGATCAGCTCCGTCACGTCATCCTCTGCGGAAATCGTATCAGGCACGGGTCGGGCGCTGTCGCCCCCACGATCGCGGACCGATCTCGGCGACCAGCGGAGTCGTTCCGGGACCCTCCGGTGGCCCATGTCGACCTGGAGCAGGAACACGGTGTCGGGCGGATCCGCCGCGTGCCGAGGGCCTCGGCGACGACGCCAGGCTCCCGATCGGTCTGGCGAATGTGGACAGACCCGTTGAAGAACCAGCCGAGTTCGCGGATGGCGACGGCCGGCAAGTCGATTGCGACCAACGACGTGTCGAAGGCCCCAAACTCCCGACCACCAGACTGTCGTGGACAGAAGTGTGGACAAAGAGAAAAAGGGCCGCGTCGCCGCGGCCCGTAAGTCTTTCGAAATGAATGGTGGAGCTGAGGAGGATCGAACTCCCGACCTCTAGAGTGCGATTCTAGCGCTCTCCCAGCTGAGCTACAGCCCCACCTTGGGGGCGGAGAATCTAGCCGGATCGGGGCGATTCGTCAAACAGCTCCGTCCTCCGGCTCCGCCGGGGGTGCGAGGCCGCCCGCGCGCGGGACGACGCCGCTGCCGTGCTTGCCGCCGGAGCCCCCCTTCCGTCCGGGCGCCGTCGCCTCGCCGCCGAGCCGGAGGTTGCCGTGGTCGGTCTCGGCGGAACGCCTCCGGGCATGAGGTCGATAGACGTCCTCGAGGCTCGTCCCCTGGAGCACGCCTCGCTCCTCCGCGTCCGCCCGCATGTAGAGGGCGCGGAGGATCGCCGACGCGGGGTCCGCGCCCTTCGGGACGGCGCGGGGGGCCGCGTCCCCGACGGCCCGTGCGACGGCGTAGAGGGTGATCGTGTCGGGCGGACGGGCGAGGCGGATGGCGTCGCCCTCGACGACGACGAGGCCGGCGGTGTCGAGCCGCTTCATGCGCGACCGCAGGTCGTCGGGACGACCGCGGCTGCACGTCTCGGCCAGCGTCGAGGCGTCGAGCGAGACGCCCGCGTGCCACGCCTCGGTGAGGCGGAGCAGGAGCTGGGTCGTCTCCTCGAGCGGCCCGGGCTTCTTCGCGGCCGGGGGCGGAGCGTCGTGCGCCAGGAGCTCGTCGCGGAACTGGACGGCGTGGGCGAACGAGAAGCCGAAGAGGAGGATCGTCCAGGCGAAGCCGGTGGCGATGACGAAAATCGCGATCGCGCTGATCGTCCCGTAGAGGCGCTCGATCCCCGCGAGGGCGATGAACCCGGCGGTGAAGACCTGCCGGAGGACGATCAGACCGGAGCCGACGAGGATCGCGGCAGCCGCGGCGGCGCCCCAGCGGACCTGGGCCGAGGGGACGACCTTGTAGATGAGGGCGAGGCCGACGATCGACGCGAGGACCCCGCCGGCGTGGAGCCGCGTGATCGGGAAGCCCCTCTCGAGGAGGAGCGAGGTCGCGACGCCGAGAGCCACCGGCCCGAGGACGACGGTCAGCGCGGCGAAGGCGAGCCGCTCGCGGACGCGCCGCGGGCGGAGAGTCCCCCAGAGGTGGTTCGCGGCCCCCTCGACGTCGAAATAGACCTTGAGCGAGGTGAGGGCGAGGAGGGCCGTCGCGATCCCGGAGGCCGCCCGGGCGACGTCGACGAGGGCCGCGACGCCCCGGAGGACCTCCCGCGAGGTGCCGGGGACGAAGAAGCGGAGGAGGCGATAGAAGCCCTTCCCTCCTTCCTCTCCGAAGAAGGTGGAGGTGAGGACGGTGACCGAGGCGACGAGCGGGATGAACGAGAGGAGCGAGGAGTAGGCGAGGCCGGCGGCGAGGGAGGTCCCCCGCGCCGCCAGGTACGACCGGAGGCTCCGGCGAAGGACGACCCAGGCAAGGGCGGCCGCCCTCGTGATCCCCCGAAGCTCCGGGGGCCGGACCGGAAAGGCTCCCGTGCCGCGGCCCAGTCTCAGACCTCCGCGACCTCGTCCGGCTCGGGAACGTGGACGTTCCAGCCGAGCTCGGAGCGTATGCGGGCGGCGAAGGCGTCCTGAACGGCCGGCTCGCCGTGCGTCAGGAAGAGGGTCTTCGGAGGCGCGGGGGCGGTCTTCATCCAGGCGATCAGCTCGTCGGCGTCGGCGTGAGCGGAGAGGGCCGGGATCTGGCGGATCGCCGCCTTCACGGTCAGGCCGTCGCCCATGACGACGACCTCGGTCTCCCCTTCGAGGAGGCGCCGCCCGAGGGTCCCTTCGGCCTGGTAGCCGACGAAGAGGACGGTGTTCCGCGCGTCGGGGAGGCGGTGGTAGAGGTGGTGGAGGACGCGACCGCCGGTGGCCATTCCCGAGGCCGAGACGACGACGGCCGGCCCGGGATGGTCGTTCAGCCGCTTGGAGTCCTCGCGCTTGCGCACGACGGTGAAGTAGGGGGTCTGCAGCGGAGACCCGGCGGCCTCCTCGAGGGCGTTCATCTCGACGTCGTGCTCGCTCTCGTACCGGCAGTAGAGCTCGACGACGGAGTTCGCCATCGGGGAGTCGACGAAGACGGGGACCTTCGGGAGGCGCCCTTCCTCGAAGAGCTCGAAGAGATGGTAGAGGACCTCCTGGGTCCGCCCGACGGCGAAGGCCGGGATCACGGTCACGCCGCCGCGGCGGAACGCCTCCTCGAGCTCGCGGCGGAGCTGCTCCTTCGGGTCCGACGCCTCGTGGAGGCGGTCGCCGTAGGTCGACTCGCAGACGAGCACGTCGCAGGCCGGGAGCGGCGACGGGTCCTTCAGGATCGGCACGCCGCGGCGCCCCATGTCTCCGGAGAAGACGACCGTCTTCCAGTCGGAGCCGTCGTCCCGGTAGCGGATCTCCGCGAAGGCCGCGCCGAGGATGTGCCCGGCCCGGTGGAGCGTCACCTTGAGGCGCTTGTGGAGCGGGGTCTCGCGCTCGAACTCGAGCTTGTTGAGGAGCGAGAGGGAGCGGTTCGCGTCCTCCTCGGTGTAGAGGGGCCGGGCCGGCTGGTGGCGCGAGTAGCCCTTCTTGTTGGCCCAGCGGGCCTCTTCCTCCTGCAGGCCGCCGGAGTCGGGGAGGAGGACGCCGAGGAGGGCCTTCGTGGGAGGCGTGGCGAAAGCCCGCCCCGAGAAGCCGTCCGCCGCGAGGCGCGGGAAGTAGCCGGTGTGGTCGATGTGGGCGTGGGTGAACAGGACGTCGTCGACCGAGGAAGCGCTGAAGGGGAGCCCCCTCCAGTTCCTCTGGTGCATCTCGAAGCCGCCCTGGAAGAGGCCGCAGTCGACGAGGAGGCGGTAGCGATCGAGGGTCAGGAGGTACTTGGAGCCGGTCACCGTCCGCGCCGCGCCGTGAAATCCGATCTGCATCGGGTCCTCCTTCTCGAATGGTAGCCCCGGAGGGCGGTCGGCGCTGGCGAGGCGCCGCAGGGGCGTGCGAAGATTCCATCCCGTATCGGAAGGGAGGTCGACATGGCCGAGACCATCGACGCCGCGAAAGCGGTCGACGAAAAGATCGACGCCGCCCGCGAGAGCTTCGGCGGGCGCGTGAAGGAGAAGGTCGGCGAGGTCGCCGAAGAGGTGAAGTCGAGGGCGGGGGTCCTCCGGGACCGCCTCCGCGAGACCGACTGGGACGAGGTGACCGAGAAGGCCTCCGACTGGGTCCGGCAGAACCCCGGGAAGTCGGTCGCGATCGCGCTCGGCGTCGGCTTCGCGATCGGCCTCCTCTTCCGCCGGCGGAGCGACGACTGATGTCGGAGCCGACGATCCGCCCGCCGGCCCCGCACGGCGCCTCCCCGGACGGACCGGTCGGCGGCGCCGAGGCGCCCTTCGCGTTCGACCCGGGGGTCGACTGGCAGAACGCCGCGCTCGACGTCGTGCGGAAGCATCCGGTCCCCTGCCTCCTCGGTGCGGCGGCGATCGGCTTCCTGATCGGGCGTCACCGCGGGAAGGCGATCACCGCGGCGGTGGCCGGGCTCGCCACGAACGCGGTGATGAAGCAGCTCTCGCGCGCGTTCGACGCGACGGAGTTCTGAGCCGGGCGCGGCGCGGCCCGCCGAACGGGCCGCGCCCGCCCTTCACGCAGGCCGTTCGGCGCCTCTTCCGTCGCGATCTGGCCCATACTGGCGTTGCGGCGGTCGAACGGCTCCGGAGGCGTCCGGCCGGCCGGAATCCCGAAGCGAGGTGAGCCATGAGCGACGAGCCCAGCGAAACCCCCGTTCTGGACTGGAGCGCGGTCACGTCCGTCGGGAACGAGGCCGAAGCCACTTTCATCGTCGGGTTCCTCGAGAGCCGCGGGATCCCGGCGCGGATCGTCGACAAGAGCTTCACGCAGAACCCGGTGCCGAACGACGAGGACCTCGCCGCGATCGAGGTCGCCGTGCCGGCGGGCCGGCTCGAGGAGGCGGCCGCGGCGCTCCAGAAGCGCGAGACCGACTTCGCCGACTCGACCGAAGGGGAAGCGACGCTGATGACCGACGAAGGCCCGGCAGAGATCGACCCGACGGGCGACGGGTCGAACTGAGTACAATCCTCGGATTGTCGTGACTCCGACCCGGATCGGTCGCTACGAGATCCTGCGCCCTCTCGGGAAGGGGGCCATGGGTGTTGTCTACCTCGCCCAGGACCCGCAGATCGAGCGGACGCTCGCGCTGAAGACCGTCCGCTTCGACGGCCCGTCGCAGAGCTTCAGCATGTCCGAGGCGAAGGCCCGCTTCCTGAAGGAGGCGAAGATCTCGGGCCGGCTCCAGCACCCGAACATCGTCACGGTCTACGACGTGGGCGAGGACGAGGGGGTCCTCTACCTCGCGATGGAGTACATCTCGGGAGGGAGCCTCTCGCAGCGCCTCGCCGAGCCGGGCTCCTTCCCGCTGATCGAGCGGATCCGCGTCCTCTCCGAGGTCGCAGACGCCCTCGCGCACGCCCACCAGCGCGGGGTCCTCCACCGCGACGTCAAGCCGGCGAACATCCTCCTGACCGACTCTTCGGCCGCGAAGGTGACCGACTTCGGGATCGGGAAGCTCCTGACGGGCGACACCGACCTGACGACGACGGGACAGATGATCGGCTCGCCGGCGTACATGTCCCCCGAGCAGGTGCGCGGCGACAAGCTCGACGTGCGGAGCGACATCTTCTCGCTCGGCGTCGTCCTCTACCAGACCCTGACCCTCCGCAAGCCCTTCCCGGCCGACACGCTGACGACGCTCGTCTACCAGATCCTGCACGACGAGCCGCTCGACCCCCTTCGGCACAACGAGGAGCTGCCGCCCGAGATCTCCGAGATCGCCCGAAAGTGCCTCGCGAAGAACCGCGAGGAACGCTACGGCGACGCCGCGGAGCTGGCCGACGACCTCCGGGCGCTGATGGGGATCGCCCCGCTCGCCTCCACGACGGGGCTCTCCGAAAGCAAGGTGGGGCGGGCGCGGGCGGCGGCCGCCGCGGCGGCCGCCACGGCCGCTGCGGCGCCGACGCCCGTCCCGGGCAGCGCGCCTCAGAAGGCCGCGCCTCCTCCTCCCGTCGACCTTTCCGCCTCGCGCCGCCTGTCGCGATCGGGGGGACGGACCTCGATGACGTCCTCCCAGCACTCGCCGGCGGCGCTCGCCGGCGCCGCCGTGGGAGGGCTCGTCCTGATCGGGGTCCTCGTCGGCGGCTTCTTCTTCCTGCGCTCGCAGGGGCTCTTTCGCTCCGTCGCCGTGCCGCTGCCGGAGCCGGCGGCCACTCCGACGGCGACGCCGACGCCGGACGCCGAGCCGGACGCACCGACTCCCGCGCCCTCTCCCGGCGCCTCCGGCCCGGAGGCATCGCCGGCGACCGGCGCCGTCCTCCCGCCGCCGTCGCCGGCGCCGGGGCGAACCGCCGTCCCGACCCGAACGCCCCGCCCGCGAGCGACGCCGACGCCGACGCCGCTCCCGACGGCGACCCCGATGCCCACCCCGACCCCGACTCCGCTCGTCCGACCCGACGCGACCTACATCACGCGCCGGCTCGTGAAGCTGAGCGTCTCGCCCGACCAGGCCCGCGTCTACCTCGACGGCCGCTACGTCGGCATCTCCGACGACTGGGACGACGCCGGCGGGGGATCGCTCCTCGCCTTCGTCGCCGACGGCCGGCACCGGCTCCGCTTCGCCTTCCCCGGCCGGAAGGACCTCCTCGTGGACATCCTCGTCACCGGCAACGCCGTGGAGGAGCGGGTCGAGATCGAGCGCGAGCTCGAGAGAGGCAGCCCGGACGGGCCGACCGGCCCCGACGGGAAGATCCCGCGTCCCGACTACCAGACGGCGGGCCTCGCACGCCTCGCGGTCGAGCCGCCGTTCGCCCGCGTCACCGTCGACGGACACGACATGGGGACGGCCGGCCGCTTCGTCGAGCAGGAGATGCAGTTCCGCGAGCCCGGGGTCTACGACGTCGTCCTGACGGCTCCGGGCTACCAGCCGAAGAGGCTTCGGGTCGTCGTTTCCTCTGTCGTGGGGAAAGACCGAGTCGTTCTCCGGGAGAAGCTCAAGAAGCTCTGAGGAGTCGGCCCCGCGGTGCCGAGCGCGCCGACACGGGAGGCGTCAGAAGGGCCCGGACAGGACGCGGAAGGTGGCGGCCTTTCGGATCGACTCCTCGAACCGGCGAACGAGCGCGACGACGATCCCCCCGAGCAGCGGCGCCCCTCCCGGGGTCCCCTCGTCGAGCAGGCGCCGGAAGACCTCCCTCGAGAGGACGAAGACGGTCGCCGCCCCGTCCTGCGCCACGACGTCTGCCGAGCGCGGCGCGTCGTCCACGAGAGCCATCTCGCCGACCACCTCTCCGGGCCCGAGGAACGCGAGCGCCTCCTCCCCCACGCCCGGGATCCGGATGGAGACCCGGAGCCTCCCCTCCGCGACGACGTACGCCTCGCCCGCCTCCTCCCCGGCCGAGAGGAGGCGGCTCCCCGAGGGGAGGCGCCGCTGGGTCAGGCCGAGGTCGGGGAGAGCCGCGGCGTCGAGGCCCGCGGCATCGAAGAGGTCCCGGACCCTCCGCGGGTCGGCCGGGCCGGCCGCGGGAAGCGGCGTCGCCGCGGGCGCCGGCTTCGGCTTCCAGCCCGGCTCCGGCACGATGTCGTCGAAGAATCGTGCGAGGGTCGCGTTCGCCTCGCGGAGCGCGGTCGTCACGCTCGAAAGGGCGATCCGCCGGAAGGCGGCGCCGGCAGGCGTGCCGGCGAAGAGCAGGCTCCGAGCCTCCTCCCCCGGGAAGACGACCATCGCCGCCCCGCCGCGCGGGTCGTAGCGGCAGAGGTCGTACGCTCCGGCGAGGGCGCCATGCAGGGAGAGGAGCGACGGGGCGGCGGGCGTCCCGATCGGGTGCGGGCCGAACGCGGTCAGCACGTGCGCGACGACCGAGCCCGAAGTCAGGAGAAGGACGTCGTCGGAGCCGTCCGTGACGGGGGCATCCGCGTCGAGGGGGATCGGCGCGCGCCCGGCCGCGAGCAGGGCGGCGTCCCGCGGGACCGTTTCGTTCATGGCTGGCCGGGAGTCTAGCGGGAACGGTCGACACCGGCCTCCCCCCTCGGTTGACGCCCTCCACTCCGGGCCGTATCGTGCCCGGCCGGGCCTATGAACGCTCCCGATTCCCCCTCCCTCCTCCGCACGCCGCTGTTCGACTGTCACAAGGCGCTCCACGGAAAGCTCGTCCCCTTCGGGGGGTGGGAGATGCCCGTCCAGTACTCGGGCCTCGTCGAGGAGCACGCCGCCGTCCGGACGAAAGCCGGCCTCTTCGACGTCTCGCACATGGGCGAGATCCGTGTCCGCGGGCCGAAGGCGTTCGAGGTGGTGCAGAAGATCACCTGCAACGACGTCGCCGCCCTCGTCGACGGCCGGATCCAGTACTCGGCCTTCCTGACGGAGAAGGGGACGTTCGTCGACGACCTCCTGACCTACCGGATCGCCGAGGACGACTACCTCCTCGTCGTGAACGCCTCGAACACCCCGAAGGACGTCGCCTGGGCGAAGTCCTTCGCCGTCGACGGGGCGACGATCGAGGACGAGTCGCCCGCCTGGAGCCAGATCGCGATCCAGGGGCCGCTCGCCCAGGAGATCCTCCAGCCGTTCGTCCCGGTCGACCTCGCGAAGGTCGCCTACTACTGGTTCACCTGGGCCGACGTCCTCGGGTCCCGCTGCATCGTGTCGCGCACCGGGTACACGGGCGAGGACGGCTTCGAGGTCTACGGTCCGGCCGACGCGGCCCCGAAGATCTGGAACGCCCTCCTCGAGGCGGGCGGGCCGAAGGGGCTCCTCCCGGCGGGGCTCGGGGCCCGCGACACGCTCCGTCTCGAGGCGAAGCTCGCCCTTTACGGCAACGACATC
>JAKLER010000158.1 GCA_022711615.1 Acidobacteriota bacterium | reverse complement strand
AGCGACCCCGGGGAAACGAGGTGGAGGTCGGGGAGAAGGCGCAGCCGCGTCCCCTGCCGCGCCAGGGCCGCATCGACCTCCCGCGCGAGCGCCCGCCCGTGCGGTTCGTGGTCGTCGTGCCCGTAGACGGCCTCGGCCCCGGTCTCGCGCGCGAGCGCCGCCAGAGCATCCCCCGCGGGGCCGTTCCGCACGAGGAGGCGCGAGCCCCGCGCGGCGAGCTCCGCCTCGAGCTCCCGGAGGCTCTCCGCGAGGAACCGGAGCCTCGGCGGAGAGAAGTCCTCGTCCCGGTAATGGTCGTCGAGGACGAGGACGGGGACGATCGTCTCGTGCCCGCGGAGCGCCGCGTCCAGGGGGACGTTGTCGTCGAGGCGGAGGTTTCGGCGGAACCAGACGATCGCGGGGGCCATACGGCCCCTCTACGCCGGTGAAGCTCCCCGGGACGTCCCCTCGCGGGCCTGGCAGTCGGAGCAGACGCCGCGAATCTGGTGCGAGTGGGTCGTCGGCGCGAAGCCGTACTTCTTGCAGACCGTCTCCTGCAGCTCCTCGATGCGCGGGTCGACGAACTCGATGACGGCGCCGCAGGACGTGCAGACGAGGTGGTCGTGGTGCTCGCCGACGAGGAGGCGCTCGTATCGGTACTTCTCGTCGTTCAGCCGCACGCGGGAGACGAGGCCGCAGTCGTAGAGGAGGTCGAGCGTCCGGTAGACCGTCGCCCGGCTCACCTTCTTCCCCTTGCCCCGCAGCCGGACGACGAGGTCGTCGGCGTCGAAGTGGTGGTGCGTGGCGAAGATCTCTTCGAACAGCGCGGTCCGCTCGCGGGTCGTCTTCAGCCCGCGCCGCCGCAGAAAGTCGGCGAAAAGTCGGCGTTCCTCGACGGCTTCCGTCATGGCGGAGACGATATCGCAACCGGCGCCCGCGAGGGAGGGGGCATCTCGCACGGAAGGCCCGGCTCGCGCCGCCCTTCGCCGCAGGCTAGCCTTGCCGCCGCACGGAGGCGAGCATGCGGTCGTATCGAAGAGAGCTGACGTTCCACCTCCCGAAGCGGATCGGCTTCGTAAACGTGACGCCCGAGGTCGAGGCCGCGGTCCGCGAGAGCGGGATCTCGGAGGGGCTCTGCCTCGTCAACCCGATGCACATCACGGCGTCGGTCTTCGTGAACGACGACGAGCGCGGCCTCCTCGCCGACTTCGAGCGCTTCTTCGAGGCGCTCGTCCCGCACGAGCCGGTCCGCTCCTGGCGGCACAACGACACGGGCGAGGAGAACGCGGACGCCCACGTGAAGCGCCAGCTCATGGGGCGCGAGGCCGTCCTCGCCGTCACCGGCGGGCGGCTCGACCTCGGCCCCTGGGAGCAGGTCTTCTACGGAGAGTGGGACGGGCGGCGCGCGAAGCGGGTCCTGATCAAGATCATCGGGGAGTGACCCTCCTCACGCCGCCCCCTCGGCGGACCACCCCTCGACCGTCAGCCCCATCGCGATGAGCGACTCGGCGAGGCGCCGCGCCGAGCCTTCGTCCATCCCGGGCGTCTCGAGGTAGCGCGCCGTCACCATCTCCTCCCGGGCGGCGTCGCGGAGCGGAACGCCCGCGGCGCGCTTGGCCTCGGCGACTCTCCGGCAGAGCTCGAGGCGGCGGGCGACGAGGCGCGCGATCTCGCGGTCGACGGCGTCGATGGCGGTCCGCACGCGCTCGATCGAGGGGGTCGCGCCCGGCAGGAGCCCGAGCTCGTCGCAGAGCCGCTCGAGGTCCTCCGGGAGGAGCGCCTGCGGCCCGTCGCACCAGGCCGACTCGGGGGCGTCGTGGACCTCCACGATGAGGCCGTCGACGCCCGCGCCCCACGCCGCGCGCGAGAGGCCCGGGACGAGCTCCCGGCGCCCCGAGGAGTGCGACGGGTCGGCGAGGAGCGGCAGGTGCGTCAGCTGCCGCGCCGCGAGGAGCCCCCCGAGGTCGAGAGTGCCGCGCGTGGCGTGCTCGAACGTCCGGATGCCGCGCTCGCAGAGCATCACCTCGGCGCCGCCCGCGTCGAGGAGGTACTCGGCCGACGCGAGCCACTCGTCGACCGTCGTGCCGAAGCCGCGCTTGAGGAGGATCGGCCGCCCCGCGGCCCCGGCTTCCTTGAGAAGGTCGTAGTTCTGGCAGTTCCGCGCGCCGATCTGGAGGACGTCCGCGACCGCAGCGACCGGCCCGACCTGCGCCGGCGCCATGACTTCCGTGACGACCGGGAGGCCGACGCTCTCGCCCGCCTCCTTCAGCCAGCGGAGGGCGTGGAGCCCGTGCCCCTGGAAGGAGTAGGGCGAGGTGCGCGGCTTGAAGACGCCGCCTCGGAGCGCGGTGGCCCCGGCCCGCGCCACCGCTCGCGCGAGGCGCCCGATCTGCTCCTCGGACTCGACGGTGCACGGGCCCGCGATGACGGCCCGCGCCCCGCCGCCGACCCGGAAGCCGCCGACCGTCACGACCGTCGGGGGGCGGACCTCGGTGGCACGCGGGAGCGCCTCGACCCGGGGCCGCCGCACGAGGTCCGGAGGCGTGCCGAGCCACGTCGCGCCCTTCGCCTTCGCCTCGCGCACCGCGGCCGCGGCCGCCGCGACCTGCGCATCGCCGACGAGCGCGAAGCCGGACCCCGGGCCCGAGGCGAGGACCTCGACGCCGGCCTGCCGGAGGTGCGCCCCGAGGCGCTCCGTCGGGACTCGCAGGACGCGCAGGGGGGACTCTCCGAGGAGGGCGTCGTCCGACCGGGCGACCCGCCAGAAGCGGGTCCCGTTGGGCCGGACGTCCGAGACGTCCTCGAGGAGCGGCACGAGGCCGGCCTCGAACGCCGCCTCCTCGGAGCAGACCGCGCCGCGCCTCCCGCCCGCGCGCGCGACGTTCACCGCGGCCTGTGCCGTGTCCTCCGTCGGCACGGCACGCGCCCCGAGACGCGCGAGGAGCCCCGCGCACTGCCGGAGGACGGGGGGCTGGGAGTGCAGCTCCTCGATCTCCTCGAGGGCGACGCCGCGCGGCGCCGCGAGGACGAGGCGCATCGGCACCTCCACCTCGCCGAGGACCGCGAAGCGCGCGCCGCGGTCGACGGCCGCGCCGAGCGGGCCGAGCGCCTCGACGACCGGCCCGATGACCCGGTCGACCGCCGGGAGGAGCGCCTCGTCGACGGCCCCCGCGACGAGGGCATCGAGGAGCGCCTCGAAGCTCGGGAGAGCCACCGGCCGCCCGCAGCGCGCCGCCGCGCGGGCGCCGAAGGAGCTCTCGCGCCCCTGGTAGCCGGCGCGCCGGTTGCGCTGCTCGCACGCTCCCTCGCGCCCCTCCGCCTCGTTCCGCTCCGCCATCGCGTCCTCCTTCTCGGCTTCGCCGAAAACGAAGAAGCCCCCCTCCACCGATCCGGCGGAGGGGGGCTTCGGGATGCCCTTCTCTGTGGCCGTTCCTACACGCCCACCCCTCCGCGGAACGGCGAATAGACGCCGCCGGTCGCCGTAAACGAGAGGAGAAGGCCGTTCTTCATCACGTCGCCGAGAACGATAACCCGGAGGTCAAGCCCTCACCCCTTCTTCTCGTCGATCAGGACCCAGGAGAGAACGACGGAGACGATCGAGACGACGAGCGCGCCGAGGAACGCGGGCCAGAAGCCGTCGACGCGGAAGTCGATCCCGAGCTTCTGGCCGAGCCAGGCCGTGAGCATGAGCATGGCCGCGTTCAGGACGAGGGTGAAGAGGCCGAGCGTCAGGACGAGGAGCGGGCAGGAGAGGAGCTTGAGGAAGGGACGGACCAGGGCGTTCAGGACGCCGAAGACGAGCGCGATCAGGAGGACCGACTCGACGCCTCCGGCGTGGATTCCCGGGACGAGGTACGCCGCCGCCCCGAGCGCGAGCGCGTTCACGAGCACCCTGAGGATCAGCTTCATCTGCGGGCTCTCCTTCCAGCACCGGGACGATACCTCGCGGCGTTGACGCGCGCCCCGACGGTGCGGCACCCTCCGGCCCGAGGTGACCTCCATGGACCGGAAGTACCGCCAGCGCGGCTATCAGGACAACGCCCCGTCGACGCCCCGGAGCGGCGGCCCCTTCGACGACCGCCCCGCACGGCTCGAGGGGGCGCCGCGAGGACGGAGCGCCGGCCGGCCCAGCGAGGAGGTCTTCCGCTGCCGCACGTGCCACGAGAAGAACGACCCCGCGGTCGCCCTCGCCGCGCTCTGCGTCAAGTGTCGCGCGCCCCTCCACGCCTGCGCCCAGTGCCGTCACTTCGACGGCGGCGCCCCCTTCCAGTGCCGCCAGCCGATCCCGGCGCCGATCTCCGCGAAGTCCCGCGCAAACGAGTGCTCGTTCTACGAGCCCGCGGTCACGCTCGACCTGACCGGCCGAAAGGCGACCGACACCCCCGACCAGGCCCGCTCCGCCTTCGACGCCCTCTTCGGCAAGAAGAAGTAGGCGCCGCCGGGGACCGGACGCGCCGCGCCGTCCCGGCCTCGTGGACGCCGCGACGGCTGTCCTCCGGACGATGCGGCCCCGCGGGCATGTTCATTGCTTGTCCGATCCAGGAGGTATCCTCATGAGAGGACACACGCGGATCGGGCTGCTCGCCACGGGATTCTCTCTATTCCTGCTCTTCGGCTGCGTCTCCACGACCTGGCACCCGGGCGAGGACCGCGCTCCCGGCGTTCGGCCATCGGTCTCTCCGGCCGAGGTCGCGGTCCTCCGCTCCCTTCCCAAGGCTCCTCACCAGTCCCTCGGAACGATCGAGGTGTGGATCTCGGGCCGCCACAGCAGCGCCGCGATTCTCGGCAAGGTCCGGGAGAAGGCGGCGGCCGTCGGTGCCGACGCGGTCGTCCTGGAGCCGGGAGCCACCCTCTTCACCGAGCCCATGAGCATCGAGAACGAAGTCGTGGGCCCACAGGCGGTCTCCTACAGCTTCACGGCCATTCGCCACCTGGAATCGCCGCCCTCGTCGTCCTAGGACGAGCGAACCCGGCGTTCGGCCGCCTTCCCGCCACCAGGGGGTCGCTCGCCGAGCAAACGAGAAGGACCCGGGCGGAACCTTCCCCGCCACGATTCCGAAGGCTCCGTCGCGGCCGAAGGCCGCCGCCTCTCCGCCGCGGGGGGGTCGCCCGCGCAGCGGGCCAGGGGGACCCGGGCGGAACCCGGGTCCCCCTATCCATTCATCAGCTGCAGCCGCTCGTCTCCCCGCAGTTCAGGCACTTGTAGCAGGCGCCGTTGCGCACCATGAGGTGCCCGCACTGGTGGCAGCTCGGGGCGTCGGCGCTGTTCTCGAAGGCGAGCGTCGTCGCGGAGGCCGCGGCCGCCTTCTGCGCGGGCGGGACGGGGATGGCCGCGAGGGCGTGGCCGTTGCCGTTGCCGTTCTCCTCGCGCGAGATGACGCCGGCGCGCGCGCGCAGGTCGGCCGTCAGGAAGCGCGACGCGAGGTACCGGAAGATGTAGTCGACGAGGCTCTTGGCGATCGGGATCTCGGGGTTCTTCGTGTAGCCGGCCGGCTCGAAGCGCATGTGGCTGAACTTCTCGACGAGCGCCTCGAGCGGGACGCCGTACTGGAGGGTCAGCGAGATCGCCGTCGCGAAGGCGTCCATCAGGCCCGAGATCGTGGAGCCTTCCTTCGCCATCGTCAGGAAGATCTCGCCCGGCTGGCCGTCCTCGTAGAGGCCGACGGTGATGTATCCCTCGTGCCCGCCGACGGAGAACTTGTGCGTGAGCGCGCGCCGCTCGTCCGGGAGCTTCTTCCGTCGCGGCCCGGCCGTCGCGGCCGGAGCGGGCGCCGGGGCCGCCGCGGCCCCCTTCGTCCCCTTCACGGCGTCGTCGGTCCTCGACGCCGCCGTGTTGAGCGGCTGCGTCCGCTTGCATCCGTCGCGATAGACCGCGATCGCCTTCAGGCCGAGCTTCCAGCCCTCGACGTAGACGTTCGTGATGTCCTCGACGGTGGCGTCGGGCGGCAGGTTCACGGTCTTCGAGATCGCGCCCGAGAGGAAGGGCTGGACGGCGGCCATCATCCGCACGTGCCCCATCGCGTCGATGGAGCGCGTCCCGCCGCGCGCCTTGAAGGCGCAGTCGAACACGGGGAGGTGCGCGGCGGAGAGGTGCGGCGCGCCCTCGATCGTCCCCTTCTCGTCGACGTACGCGACGATCTCGTTCACCTGCGGCTCGGAGTAGCCGAGGCGCGCGAGCGCGTGAGGGACGGTGTTGTTGACGATCTTGATCGTCCCGCCGCCGACGAGCTTCTTGTACTTCACGAGGGCGAGGTCGGGCTCCACGCCCGTCGTGTCGCAGTCCATCATGAAGCCGATCGTCCCGGTCGGGGCGAGGACGGTCGCCTGCGCGTTGCGGTAGCCGTGCTGGCGGCCCGACTCGAGCGTCAGGTCCCACACGCCGAGCTGCGCCTCGTAGAGCTCCTTCGGGACGCCCGTCCGCGGGACCTGCGCCGCCGCCTCCCGGTGCATCCCGATGACGCCGAGGAAGGCATCGCGGTTCGGCTCGTACATCCGGAAGGTGCCGATCTCGGAGGCGATGCGGGACGAGGTGAGGAACGCCTGCCCGTGCATCAGGCTCGTGACGGCCGCCGCGTACGCCCGCCCGTCGTCGCCGTCGTAGGGGAGGCCGTTGTACATCAGGAGCGCCCCGAGGTTCGCGTAGCCGAGGCCGATCGGGCGGAAGTCGTGGGAGTTCTTCTCGATGGCCGGCGTCGGGTAGGAGGCCTCGTCGACGAGCATCTCCTGCGCCGCGAAGACGACGTCGACGGCGTGGCGGAACTTCTCCACGTCGAGGCCGCCGTCCTCCTTCGCGAACTTCATCAGGTTCAGCGAGGCGAGGTTGCAGGCGGAGTCGTCGACGAACATGTACTCCGAGCAGGGGTTCGACGCGTTGATCCGGTGCGTCGACTTGCAGGGGTTCCAGCGGTTGATCGTCGTGTCGTACTGGATGCCGGGGTCGCCGCAGATCCAGGCCGAATCGGCCATCCGGCGGAGGACGGCTCGCGCGTCGAGCTTGAGGAGCTCCTCGCCCGTCGTCACGGCGTGGCAGGCGTACTCGCGCCCCTCCTCGACCGCCTTCATGAACTCGTCCGTCACGCGGACGGAGTGGTTCGCGTTCTGGAAGAGGACGTTGTTGTAGACCTCGCCGCCGAACGAGCCGTCCCAGCCCGCCTCGATGAGGTCCCACGCCTTCCGCTCCTCCTTCGCCTTGCAGTCGATGAACTCGAGGACGTCGGGGTGGTCGACGTTCAGGATGACCATCTTCGCGGCGCGGCGCGTCTTGCCGCCCGACTTGATCGCCCCGGCGAAGCTGTCGAAGCCCTTCATGAACGAGACGGGGCCCGAGGCGATGCCGCCCGAGGAGAGGCACTCGGTCGAGGAGCGGAGCGAGGAGAGGTTCGAGCCGGTGCCCGAGCCGAACTTGAAGAGCATCCCCTCGGTCTTCGCGAGGTCGAGGATCGAGCCCATCGAGTCGCCCACGGCGTTGATGAAGCAGGCCGAGGCCTGCGGCTTCTCCTCGACGCCCACGTTGAACCAGACGGGAGAGTTGAAGCTCGCGGCCTGGTTGACGAGGATCGCCGCGAGCTCGTCGCGGAAGGCGTCCCGGTCCGCCGCGGTCCGGAAGTAGCCCCCCTTCGACCCGTATCCCGTGATCGTCTCGACGACCCGCCCGATGAGCTGCCTCACGGAGCGCTCCCGCTCCGGCGTCCCGACCTTCCCGTGAAAGTACTTCTGCGTGACGATGTTCGTCGCCGTCATCGACCACGCTTTCGGGACCTCGACGTCTTTCTGCTCGAAGAAGACCTCGCCCTTCTCGTTCGTGATCGCGGCCGTCCGGAGCTCCCACTCGATCGCGTCGAACGGGTGCGTGACGCCGTCCGTGTAGAGGCGCCGGAACGTGAGGCCGCGGAGCGCGGAGCGGGACGCGGCGGGCTCGGAAGCGGTGGAGACGGACGCCTGCTGGGCGGTGCGATCGGCGGGAAAAGACACGGCGGACCCCCTTGTGGAATTCTCGATGGGCGGATGAGGAATCCTATGCGACCGCGCGCCCTTGCGCAACATCTCGTAGTCTGAAGCCGGGAGACCACTAGGGGTTGTGCTGTAGCGTGGCGGATGGTCCGATTCTTGCTGGTGAACGGGGCGGGGCGCGTTGACGCGCAGTCTCGACCGGAGCGACAATGAAAGGTTCGAGGCCGTTCGCCTTCGGTGCGTCCGGCCTCGAGGAGGAACCGATGGCGTCCACGACTCTCAACACCGCCACCGTCTCCGTCCAGGAGACGTTCGCCCTCAGCCTCACCGACCGCGCCGTCGACAAGGTCAAGGACTTCGCCGCGAAGATGCCCGACGCGGCCGACAAGGCCCTGCGGGTCTTCGTCCAGGCCGGCGGATGCTCCGGCTTCCAGTACGGCTTCACGTTCGACGACGCCAAGGAGACGGACCACGTCCTCGCCGTCGGCGGGATCCGCGTCCTCGTCGACAAGACGAGCGCCATGAAGCTCAACGGCGCGACCGTGGACTGGATCGAGGACTTCCGCGGCGCCGGTTTCTCCGTCGAGAACCCGAACGCCGGCGGCGGCTGCGGCTGCGGGAAGAGCTTCGCCTGAGCCGACGCTGACCCCCGCGCCTCGACGACGGCCCCCGCGCGGGGGCCGTCGCCTTCTGCGCAGGGTCCGCGAAGGAGAGCCGTGACCCGCCGCCTCTCGCCGCTCGCCGTCGTCTTCCTGACGGTCTTCATCGACCTCGTCGGCTTCGGCATCGTCATCCCGCTCGTCCCGCTCTACGCCGAGGCCTACCACCCGTCGCCGCTCGCCTTCGGGGTGCTGATGGCGAGCTTCTCGGCGATGCAGTTCGTCTTCGCGCCGCTCCTCGGGCGGCTCTCGGACCGCGTCGGCCGGCGGCCCGTCCTCCTCTTCTCGCTCTTCGGGAGCTTCCTCTCCTATCTCCTGTTCGCGTTCGCCGGCTCGTTCGGGGGCCTCCTCGCCTCGCGCGTCCTGGCCGGGATCATGGGCGCGAACATCGGCACCGCGCAGGCCGTCATCGCCGACGTGACGCCGCAGGGCGACCGCGCGCGCGGCATGGGGCTCGTCGGCATGGCGTTCGGGCTCGGGTTCGTCTTCGGGCCCGCCATCGGCGGCTTCTCGGTGAAGGTCAGCCACACCCTCCCCGGCCTCGTCGCCGCGGGCCTCTCGCTCGTCGCATGGCTCTGGGCGTACTTCGGCCTCCCGGAGACGCGCCCCGCGAGCGCCGCCGCGCGCCCGCCGCGCCACTGGTTCCCCCTGCGCGCCGTCCTGAACGCCTTCGCGCGCCCCGTCGTCGGCCCGCTCCTCCTGGTGACGCTCCTGAATACGACGGCCTTCGCGAACTTCGAGGCGACGTTCGCGCAGTTCGCGCGGAGCCGCTTCGGCCACGATCCGTCGACGGTCTCCTGGCTCTTCGTCCTGATCGGCGTCACGGCCGCGGTGGTCCAGGGCGGTCTCATCCGGCGCCTCGTCCCTCTTCTCGGTGAAGCGCGCCTCATCGGTATCGGCTCGACGCTCCTGGCGCTCTCGTTCGCGGGGCTCGTCCTCGTGCCGGGGCACGGCGCGCTCGTCGCGCTGGTCGTCACCACGGCGGCGGGGAGCGGGCTCGTGAACCCCGCCCTCGCAGGCCTCCTCTCCCGCTCGACGGAGGCGGCCGAGCAGGGAGAGATCCTCGGCGCGGCCCAGTCGCTCTCCTCGCTCGGGCGGATCGTCGGACCGTTCTGGGGCGAGCACGCCTGGTTCGCGTGGGACGCGGCGGGCCCCTACGGCACCGGAGCGTTGCTCGAGGTGGCCGTCGTCGTCGTCGTCCTCGTCGGACTGAAGGCCGTCTCCTCCCCGCGCACGAGGCCCGCGTGAGCCGGACGCCCGCGATCCTCCTCCGGCGCGACTGCGCGGCGGTGCGCGTGCCGAGCGGCGAGGGGGCGCTCCTGCCCGAAGGAGTGCCCGTCTACCTCGTCCAGTCGCTCGGC
>JAKLER010000157.1 GCA_022711615.1 Acidobacteriota bacterium | reverse complement strand
CGGCGCCTCGCCCCCGACGTCGCCGTCCACCTGAACCTCACCCCGGACCATCTCGACCGGTACCGCTCCGTCGACGACTACGGCGCGGCGAAGGCGCGGATCTTCGAGAGCCAGAACGAGGCGCAGGTCGCCGTCCTGAACGCCGACGACCCGCTCGTCGCCCGCATCCGGACGCGGGCGCGGCGCCTCCTCTTCAGCCGTGCGCGGGCCGTCGAGGCCGGCGCCTGGCTGAAGGACGCCGTCTTCCTCGCGGACGCCGCCGGGAAGGGTCCGCGCGTCTACGCCCGGCGCGAAGACCTCCTCCTCCCCGGCTCGCACAACGTCGAGAACGCGCTCGCCGCCCTCGCCGCGACGATCCCGCTGGGCGTCACGCCCGAGAGCGCGGCCCGGACCTTCCGGACGTTCAAGGGCCTCCGGCATCGCACGGCCCTCGTGAGGACCCGGAAGGGCGTCGCCTTCTACAACGACTCGAAGGGGACGAACGTCGACGCGACGCTGAAGAGCCTCGAGGGCTTCGCCGACGGGAGCGTCTTCCTGATCCTCGGCGGCAAGGACAAGGGGGACGATTTCCGGCGCCTCCTCCCGCTCGCGGCGCGGAAGGTGCGCAAGGTCCTCGCGATCGGCAAGGCGGGTCCGGCGGTGATGAAGGCCCTCGCGGACGGCGTCGCCTGCGAGGAGGCCGGGACGATCGCACGGGCCGTCGAGATTGGGGCGTCGGAGGGGCGGCCCGGCGACGTCGTCCTCCTGTCGCCCGCCTGCGCTTCGTTCGACCAGTTCCGCAACTTCGAGCACCGGGGCGAGGCCTTCGAGGAGCTCGTCCTCGCGCTCCCCGAGGCGGGAGGCTGACGTGGCGCGCAAGCTCGCGGTCGACCGGCTCCTCTTCGCCCCCGTCGTCCTCCTCGTCGGGATCGGGATGCTGATGATCTACAGCGCCTCGGCGATGCAGATCTACCTCCCGAAGGCCGGCGGTCCCTCCCAGCCGCTCTACTTCGTCGTGAAGCAGGGGATCGCGGTCCTCCTCGGCGCGGCCCTCACGGTCGGAGCCCTGAAGGTCGACTACCGGTTCTGGAACGACCTGCGCGTCGTCCGGGCCGGCCTCGCGCTCCTCGTCCTCGCGCTCGTCGCCGTCCTCTTCCTCGGGCCGATCAACGGCACCCGCCGCTGGATCGACCTCGGGCTGCTCTCGATCCAGCCCTCCGAGTTCGGGAAGATCGGCCTCGTCGTCGCGCTCGCGGCGCTCCTCTCCCGGCGCGAGGGGGAGCTCGACGACCTGAAGCGGACGCTCCTCCCGGTGGCCGGCCTCCTCGCCGTCCTGGGCGGGCTCGTCCTCCTGCAGCCCGACTTCGGGACGGCGCTCTCGTACTTCGCGATCGCGGCGGCGATGCTCTTCTACGCCGGGCTGCGCCTCCGCTGGTTCGCCGGGGTGGCCACGCTCGCCCTTCCGGCGCTCGTCGCCTACGCCTGGTCGGCCCCCTACCGCCGGGCCCGGATCCTCGCCTTCCTGAACCCGGAGGCGGACATCCAGGGGACCGGCTACCAGGCCTACCAGTCGCTCATCGCCGTCGGCACCGGCGGCCTGACCGGGCTCGGTCTCGGCGACGGCCGTCAGAAGCTCTTCTTCCTCCCCTACCCCTACACCGACTTCATCTACGCGATCGTCGGGGAGGAGCTCGGCCTGATCGGCTGCGCGATCGTCCTCGGCCTCTTCGGGATGGTCTTCGCCCGCGCGATGCGCGCCGCCGTGAACGCGCCGGACCCCTTCGGCCGGCTCCTCGGCACCGGGCTCGCCGTGATGATCGTCGTCCAGGCCCTCGTGAACATCTCCGTCGTCCTCGCCCTCCTGCCCACCAAGGGGATCCCGCTCCCGTTCATCTCGTACGGCGGCTCCGCCCTCTGGGCGGACCTGATCGCGGTCGGGATCCTCCTCAACGTCTCGCAGCACGCGCCGTGAACTTCCTCCGCGTCCGCCGCGTCCACTTCGTCGGGATCGGGGGGGTCGGGATGTCCGGCCTCGCCGAGATCCTCGCGAGCGTCGGGCTGACCGTCACCGGCTCCGACCTGCGCGAAGGGGACGAGACCCGGCGCCTGCGCGACCTCGGCATCCCCGTCTTCGCCGCCGGCCACCGGGCCGAGCACGTCGCGGGAGCGGACGTCGTCGTCTACTCCTCGGCCGTTGCCGAGGAGAACCCCGAGCTCGTGGCGGCGCGGGTCGCCGGGGTCCCGGTCATCAAGCGGGCCGAGATGCTCGCCGAGGTGATGCGGGTGAAGACCGGCGTCGCGATCGCGGGCTCGCACGGCAAGACGACGACGACCTCCATGACGGGCTCGATCCTCCAGGCCGCCGGCCTCGACCCGACGATCGTCGTCGGCGGGCGGGTCCGTGCGATGGGGACGAACGCACGCCTCGGCGAGGGCGAGCTCCTCGTCGCCGAGGCGGACGAGTTCGACCGGTCGTTCCTGCGCCTGCGGCCCGTCGTGGCGGTCGTCAACAACATCGACCTCGAGCACCTCGACACCTACCGCGACCTCGCCGACCTCAAGGCCGCCTTCACGCAGTTCGCGTCGACCGTCCCCTTCTTCGGCGCGGCGCTCCTCGGCCTCGACGACCCGAACGTCCAGGAGATCCGCCCCGCCCTCTCGACGCGCGTGCGGGTGGTGACGTTCGGGCTGACGCCGCAGGCCGACGTGACGGCGCGCGACCTCTCGCTCGACCGAGGCGGCTCGCGCTTCACGGCGATCGCCTCGGGGGAGGTCCTCGGGA
Source organism: Acidobacteriota bacterium (assembly GCA_022711615.1). Lineage (GTDB taxonomy): Bacteria > Acidobacteriota > Thermoanaerobaculia > UBA5066 > UBA5066 > UBA5066. The sequence goes on along the minus strand of JAKLER010000157.1, from coordinate 7,213 downwards.
CGCTCGAGGTCTCGCTCCCCGGCCTCCACAACGTCAAGAACGCCCTGGCGGCGATCGCCGTCTCGCGTGAGCTCGAGGTGCCGTTCGAGGCGTGCGCCAAGGCGCTCTCGACCTTCTCCGGGGTCGCGCGGCGCTTCGAGCGGAAGGGGGAGCGGGACGGCGTCCTCGTCGTCGACGACTACGCCCACCACCCGACCGAGGTCGCGGCCACGCTCGGGGCGGCCCGCCAGGCGCACCCCGAGCGGAGGCTCGTCGTCGTCTTCCAGCCGCACCTCTTCACGCGGACGCGGGACCAGGCCGACGGCTTCGGCGCCGCGCTCCTCGCGGCCGACGTCGTCTACGTCCTCCCGGTCTACCCGTCCCGCGAGGCGCCGATCCCGGGCGTCACGTCGCGCCTCGTCTCCGACGCGGCCCGCTCGCGAGGGCACCGCAACGTCGCCGACCTCGACGACCGCACCGCCGCGGTGGCGCGGCTCGAGGCGGAGCTGAAGGACGGCGACCTCCTCGTGACGATGGGCGCGGGCGACGTGAACCGGGTCGGCGAGGAGCTCCTCGCGGCGGGAGGGGCGGCGTGAGCGGCGCCTTCTACCGCCCCGGGACGATCCGGCCGCCGCGGGCGCCGCGGAGGGGGCGGCCGACGCGCCGGTTCGTCCTCGGCCTCGCCCTGCTCCTCCTCCTCGTCGGGAGCGTGGCGGCGGCCTGGGCGGCGGTCCACAAGCACCCGAGGTTCCTCGTCACGCGCGTCGTCCTGACGGGAGTCCCCGAGCCGCACCGGAACGAGGTGGAGGCGCTCTCCGACCCGTGGATCGGGCGGCCCCTCTTCTCCGTCGACCTCGAGGCGGCCATCGCCGACCTCTCGGCGCGCCCCTGGGTGGCGCGGGCCGCGGCCCGCCGCGTCGTCCCCGACACCGTCGCCCTCCAGGTCGAGCCGCGGGCGCCGGTCGCCCTCGCCCGGCGGGACGGCGAGCTCTGGACCGTCGACCAGAACGGCCTCTGGCTCGCGGCCTTCTCGGGCGGAGCGGGAGCCCCGCGCTTCGTCGTCCTCGACCCCTCGGGCGGCGCGTCGCCGGACGAGGCGGTCGCGCGCGGCGCGCGCCTCCTCGCGCGGCTCGCCGCGGACGACCCGGAGCTCCACGCCCGCGTCTCCGAGATCGTCGTCCTCTCCGAAGGGTTCGCCGTCGTCGACGCGCCGGCGCGCCTGAAGCTCCTCCTCTGCGACGACGCCCTGGCGCCGGGGCGGGCCTTCGCCCGCTGGCGCGCGTTCCTCGCCCTCGCCCCCGAGCTCTCGCGTCACGGCCTCCTCCCGCGGGAGGTCGACCTGAGGTTCGAGAACCGCATCGTCCTGAAGGCCCCGGGCCCCGAAGCCGCCCGGAGCGACACCTGAGGAAAGGACCCGTGCCGAAGACCAGCCCGTACCTCGTCAGCCTCGACATCGGATCCTCGAAGGTCTGCGCGCTCATCGCCGAGACCGGGAGCGAGGGGCGCGTCGACGTCGTCGGCAAGGGGATCGCCACCCACAAGGGGACCCGCAAGGGGGCGATCATCGACGTCCCGGCCACGATCGAGGCGATCAAGCGCGCCACGGAAGAGGCCGAGATCATGGCGGGCGTCCAGATCGAGCGCGCCGTCGTCGGCGTCGCCGGCCCCGTCGTGAGGTCGTTCAACAGCCGGCAGGTCGTCGCGGTCGCCGCGCGCAACCGCGAGATCTCCCGCGACGACATCGGCCGCGCGCTCGACGCCGCCCGCTCCTGCCCGATCCCCTCCGACTACGAGATCCTCGCCGTCCTCCAGCGCCAGTTCGTCGTCGACGGGCAGGACGGCGTCGCCGACCCGCTCGGCATGGTCGGGAGCCGCCTCGAGGCGGACGTCCACGTCGTCACCGTCCCCGTCGCCACGACGCAGAACCTCCTGAAGTGCGTCAACGGAGCGGGGGTCGCGGTCACGGAGATGGTCCTCGAGCCGCTCGCGGCGAGCGAGGCCGTCCTGACGCCCGACGAGAAGGACCACGGCGTCGTCCTCGCCGACATCGGCGGCGGGACGACGGAGATCGCGGTCTGGCGGCAGGGGGCCCTCGCGCACACGGCCGTCATCCCGATCGGCGGGGACCTCTTCACGAGCGACCTCGCGGTCCTCCTGAAGACGCCCGTCCCCGACGCGGAGAGGCTGAAGAAGAAGTACGGCGCCGCCGTCGCGGGCCTTGCCCCCGCCGAGGAGACGGTCGACGTTCCGCGGACCGGAGGGCGCGAGGTCCACCCGGTCGCGCGGAGCTACATGGCGGAGATCCTCGAGGCGCGCGCCCGCGAGCTCCTCGAGGTCCTCTGGCGCGAGGCGACGACCGACATCCCGCCGCAGGAGCTGCGCGCCGGCCTCGTCCTGACGGGCGGCGGAGCCGCGCTCGACGGTATGACCGACGAGGCCGAGCAGGTGCTCGGCGTCCCGGTCCGGATCGGCACCCCGCGCGGGCTGGGCGGCCTCGTCGACGTCATCAACGGGCCGGAGTGGGCGTGCGTGGCGGGGCTCCTCCTCGTCGGACGCGGCGGGGCCGCCTCGCCGAAGGGCCGCCCCGCGGCGCCCGCGGGGCTCCTGTCGAAGCTGAAGAACTCGCTGGGGCGGATGTTCACCCCGGCGTCGGCCATCTGAAGGGACCTGGAGGAAGAGATGATTCTTTTCGAGGACGAGGGGAGCACGACGCCTGCCATCACCATGGGCGAGGAGATCCTCACCCCGGCGCGGATCAAGGTCGTGGGCGTCGGAGGCGGCGGCGGAAACGCCGTGAACCGGATGATCCAGGCCGGCATCCGGGGCGTGGAGTTCATCGCCGCGAACACCGACCTCCAGGTGCTGCGGGTCAACCGCGCGGCGCAGAAGATCCAGCTCGGGATCTCGACCTCGAAGGGGATGGGGGCCGGATCGAACCCGGAGATCGGCCGGACCGCCGCCCTCGAGGACGCCGAGAAGATCGCCGAGGCGCTCGCCGGCTCCGACATGGTCTTCGTGACCGCGGGGATGGGCGGCGGCACCGGCACCGGCGCGGCGCCCGTCGTCGCCAAGCTCGCCTCGGAGGCGGGCGCCCTCGTCGTCGCGATCGTCTCCAAGCCGTTCTCCTTCGAGGGGCAGCGCAAGAGCCGCTTCGCCGAGGCGGGAATCGCCGAGCTGCGCGAATACGTCGACACGCTGATCACGATCCCGAACGAGAGGCTCTACGCGTTCGTCGACAGGAACATCACGGCCTGGGAGGCGTTCCGCATCGCCGACGACGTCCTCCGGCAGGCGGTGCAGGGGATCAGCGACCTGATCACCGTCCCGGGCTACGTGAACGTCGACTTCGCCGACGTGAAGACCGTCATGGAGAACATGGGGATGGCCCTCATGGGGACCGGCACCGCGACGGGCGAGCACCGCGCCGTCGAGGCGGCCCAGAAGGCGATCTCCAACCCGCTCCTCGAGGAGCAGTCGATCCAGGGGGCCCGCGCGATCCTCATCAACGTCACGGGCGGCGAGGACCTCACGCTCGCCGAGTTCAACGAGGCGTGCCAGATCGTCCAGCAGGCGGCCGACGACGACGCGAACATCATCTTCGGCCTCGTCCAGGACGGCGCGATGAAGGACCAGGTGAAGGTGAGCGTCATCGCGACCGGCTTCGACGCCCCCGTGGCGGCGGCCCGCCGCGTCACGGAAAAGCCGGTCGAGCGGACCCGTCTCCCCCTCGCCGAGGAGCCGATCCCCGAGGACTCCGGCTACGGAGTGAACCTCGTCCAGACCCGGAGCCCGAAGGACGACATCTTCGACATCCCGACGTTCCTCCGGAGGCAGATGGACTGAGGCCGGGACCCGCCCCGCGCCCCCCGCCCTTCGCGGTGCGCGCTTCGCGCGGTCTGAGATGAAGACGGGGCGCGGAGGGAGATAGATGGGGGGGCGCGGTCGTCCTCGTGGTGCTTTCGCTCGTCGCGACGGCCAAGCTCTCGAGCGCAGACACGTTCTGCGGCTTCTACTGTGCCGGCACCTTGGGTAACAGCATCTGTCAGGGACCCGCGCAGCCGACGATGGGGTGCACCTATGTCGGCGGACTCGGAAGCTGCATGAGCATCTCGGCACCACAGTGCTCGGGCGACCCAGACTGCGGCTTCGACGGTGAGCTCTGTCCCCGGGGCCCCTTCAACCAGCTGCCTTGAAACGAGACCGCGCGCTTCCTCGCCGTTCCCTGCGGGCGTCGGGGGCCCTCCTCTTCGCGTGGGCGGCCGCGGCCGCCCACGCGGGCAACGTCCAGCCGCTGCTTCGTTTCGGCGACGCCGACGTCTCCACGTCGGCCGCCGCCCGCGTCGTCTTCTCTCCGATGGACGCGGCCGGCGGCGCGGACGTCGTCTGCGCGCCGGCCGACGCTTGCACGATCCCTCCGGGCCGCTACTCGATCCGGCTCGACTCGCCCGACTTCGTCGCGCTCGACCGTCCGACGTTCGTCTCCGATACCGACGCTGCGGGCGTCCCGACTCCCTTCGCGCTCCGGGTCTTTCCGGCGGCCCGCGTGGAGCTCGGCCCGGGCCGTTTCCCGGAGGGGAGCGTCCTGACCGTCCTCGATCCCGAGTCCGGCCTCAGCTTCAAGGCCACCGTCCGCTCTCGGGAGACGTCCGTGCAGGTTCCCGCGCGGAAGGTCGTGGCGGCGGTCTTTCGCGGCGCGGCCGAGGTGGCCGAGCTGCGGCGGCCCGTCACCCTTACCGCGGGGCAGCACCTCGAGCTTCCGGAGAACCCGCCCCTCACGAGAGGGAGGGGGCAAGCCGTCGTGAGCCTCCGCTTCCCGGCCTCCGGCACGCGCGGGGGCAACGGGCAGGCCGTGGTGCGCCTCCAGGCGGGAGGAGGGGTGCGATCGCCCGACGTGGCCGTCACCGCGGACCCCTGGAGATGGACCGGGATCTGGTATGACCTTCCCTCCGGGTCCGCCGCGGTGGAGGTGGAGTCGAAGGCCTGGGCCCTCGCCGAGGCTCCCGCATTCAGCGTCCCGGACAGGGCCGTTGGCTTCGCTCGGGAGCTGAAGGTCGTCCCTCGTCCCCGCCTGAGCGCGCAATTCGAGCCGAACGACCGACTCCCCGCCGGCGAGGCGCAGGTCGACCTGCTCGACTGCCGCCGCTTGAAGGGCGTGAGCGGCCCGCCCCGCTTCTCGCTCTGCACGTCGGCTTCGACCCGGAATGGGCCCGTCGCGGGCGAGTTCCGTTTCGAGGGCCTCGACCCCGTGCTGCACGCGCTTCGCTGGAAGGCAGGCCGGTTCCAGGACTACGTCCTCGTCGATCTCGAAGCGGCCGAGTCCAAAGACGTGAAGATCCCCGTCAGGATTCACCGCGTGAAGGGGGTGGTCACCCGGCGGGGTCGTCCGGTGACCAACGCCCGGATCTCCTGGCTGCATCAGGTGACCGGCATCGAATCCGAGACCGTTTCGGACGAGGAGGGCCGCTACGAGGCCCTCCTCGCTCCTTCCGGCTGGTACCTCACGTTCCTCGACGGCCCGGGCTTCAAGCGACACGCGGACGCGCTGGACGTGTCGGAAGACCGCGAAGCGGACTTCGTCGTCCCTTCGAACGAGACCGAGGTCCGGGTCGTCGACGCGGCGACCGGCCTGCCCGTCGAGGGCGCTCGTGTCGGATGGCACCTCGAGGGAAAGGGCGACCTGCACGTCGCGCGCGCCGAGAGCGTGGAGTGTGACGAGGACGGGCTGGCCCGGCTCCCCCCGTTCCCGGCCGGGCGCGTCACCGTTCTGGCGCGGGCGCGCGGCTATCGACCTTCCGAGGAGAAGCGGTTCGACGTCACGAAGGAGAGCGCCACGACGACGATCGAGCTCCGGATCGAGAAGGGCGACGGAACGCGGCTCAGGATCGTCGATGCCGCCGGCAGCCCGATCCAGGGAGCCTGGGCGATGCTCCCCTCCGGAATCCGCTCGGAGGGCGCGGACGCCGCGGGCGAGGCGTTCCTCGAATCGGCGCTCGCGGCCGGGGCGCCGCTCTTCGTCACGACGCCGGCCGGCGCTCTCGCTCTGGCCCGGTTCGTGGCCGAGGACGCTCCCGTACGGGTCGGGCCGCCTTGTCCCCCCTTCACCGTCCGGTTCCTGACGGCGGACGGGCGCCCGGTGGCTTCCGAGCAGATCGCCTACTCGATCGACGGCGTTCGAGTCCCCCAGCCGATGGACTACCTTGCCCGACTCGCCGCCGGAGGCGACCTCAGCTCCCGGATCGACGGAACGCTCAGAGTGGCCGGCCTCCCCGCCGCCGGCGTCGTCGCCCTCTGGCCGGCCCGAAAGCCCGACGCCGTCGTCACACGCCCGCTGCCCGTCACCGAGCTCCTCGAGCTCCCGGCGCCCTGAGCGAAATCGAGGCGCGGCCCTGCTGCAGCCGTTCTCGCGAGTGACGCCCCAGAGCGGATGCACGGCGTCTCCTCTCGGGCCGACCCTCTCGACCGGACGGTGACGCGGTTCGTCGAACTCGTGACAGCAAGAATCGCGCCAAGAATATTTCGTCGGCAGGTGCACTGGCACCCCTCTCCACCCCTCATACAAGGTGGAGGGACTCTCGTGCGTCAACGAGATCAACTCGCTGAAACACAGTCGCAGCGTCGCCGGCCTCGTCGTCTGTGCGACAGCCCGACCCGCTCCCTTCCCGACCCGAGGTTCCGGCATCCCGGATACGACGAGCTCCGCGGGGTCGTCCGTGCGGTGAGCTCCGACGCGGGCCTCCTCGCGGAGGACGACGCGCTCGCTCTCGTCGCCCATGGACTTCGAGAGGTCGCGCTGCGAAAGGCGGTCTCGGAGCGGACGATCCGACGCAGGTTCGACGCGGCCGGAACGCCGGTCCACGTCGTCGTCCATCGCGTCCGGATTGGGGTGACTCGGTCCGCGCTGGTCGCCTCCGTCCCGACCACGGTGATCGCGCGCTGGCTCGGCTTCACGAACCCGGAGGCATACCGAAGGTTCGTGAGGCGCGAGATGGGCGTGTCGATCCGGGAGATGAGGGCTCGTGTCCGCGAAAGTGCGATATTCGTCGTCGCGCGGCGTTGAAACAATCGGTCGCCCATGCCTAAACTCCTCGAAACAAAAGAATGCGCAAGAGCGCCGGCCCCCTCCCGGAGCATCGAAGGAGACCCTGAGTGAGAAAGCTGTTCTTTGGACCCTCCGCGCTTTCCATCGTCATCGCGCTGGTTATTGCCACGAGTGCCGTCGCGCAGGAGGGCCCAC
>JAKLER010000156.1 GCA_022711615.1 Acidobacteriota bacterium | reverse complement strand
ATCGACTTCAGGTTCCCGGCGTCCTCGGGCAGGAGCCCCTTCGCCTCGATGAAGTAGAGGTTCGCGAAGGTCCGGAACGGGAAGATCGTCGAGTAGAACGCGACGCAGAGGCCGACGACCCACCAGTAGCCGAGGTCGAACCGGACGAGGTCCTTCCAGACCAGCTTGTCGGTCGCACCGGCCTTCTTCACCGCGTAGACGCGGGCCGCCCGCTTCTCGAGGCCGGCGTAGACGATCGCGAAGACGAGCCAGACGACGCCGAGGACGGCCGCGAGGAGGAGGGGCGGCTGCCAGGTCTCGAAGAGCGACTTCGCGAGGTCGGGCGACTTGTCGGCGGCCCACGAGCCGAGCCGCCCGACGAGAAGCTGGATCGCGAGGGCGAAGGAGATCTCCTTCCCCTTGAACCAGCGGCCGACGACCGTCGTCGCCGCGACGATGAAGCACTCCGAGCCGACCCCGAGGAGGAACCGGCCCAGCATCATCCCCACCCACGGCGCGTCCGGGAGGAGCGCGGGGAGTACGGCGATCGCGACGCTCCCGGCCGCGCCGATCGCCCCGAAGAGAACGGCCGAGGCCGCGACGCCCATCCGGTCGATCAGGATCCCGCCCGCGATCAGCGTCAGGAGCGCCGCGACGTTGTAGGCCGTGTCGAGGAGCCCGACCTGCGCTCCCGTGAACCCGAACGCCTTCTCGAGGAGCGGCGTGACCGGGTAGAGGGCGTCGAAGACGTAGTAGTTGCCGAACATCGCCACGCTGCACGAGAGGAGGACGAGCCAGCGGTAGGCGGTCGGCGGCAGGGGGCGCGGGTCGGCGGCCGGGAGGGCGGCGTCGGACATGGGGAGGGACGATACTCCAGCGGCGCGCCCCGGCGCCCCCCCGACCGGACCTCGCCTCAGCGGGCGGTGCGCGCGAGGAGCCGCGCCGCGTCTTCGCGGAGCGCCCGCGGCAGCGACGCGAGGCGGGCCTCCACGGCTGACCGGATCGCGGCACCCTCCGCGCCCGCCAGGAGCAGCTCGGCATCGAGGAAGTCCTGCGGTCCGCCTGCGAAGACCTTCAGGACGACGAGGTCCGCTGCGTCGACGAACGGCAGGGAGCGCCCGCCGACGAGGATCGTCCTGCGGCGCGAGAGGACGTCCTCGAGGAATCGGTGCTTGCCGACGACCACGTCGACCGGGGTCTCCTCCCCGCGCTTCGCGCGGACGACACCGGCGAGAGGGTCGTCGTGCGTCCCCCGTCGGACCTCGACGGTGACGCCCCTCGCCACCAGCTCGGCCCAGGCGTCCTCGCCGAGCAGGCCGGAGTCGAGCGCGAGGAGGTCGAGGTCGAGAGTCGCGCGCGCGATTCCGTGGGCGGCGAGCGCGATGGCCCCGACGAGCGCCGCCGTGACCCCGCGTCGCTCCAGGAACGAGACGACGTCGTCGAGGAGGGCCTCGCTCACGAGAGCCCCTCGGCCGACGTCCGGCGCCCGCGGCTCTTCGCGAGCTCCGCCCGCCGCCGCGCCTCGCCCCTCGACGTTCCCGCCGGCAGCGTGGCGAGGTAGACGTCGAGGCAAACCTCCCCGAGTCGCAACGCCTGCCGTACCCTCTCGCCGGGCGGCAGCGTCGACGCGAGCCGCTCCGCCTCCGCTCCGACGTCCCTCCGAAAGGCCGTGCCGTCCATCCGCCTCAGTCTAGCCTCGAACCGTATCTCCGGCCGCCGATCGTGTCGGGGAGCTCGGCCGGAGCGCGCCCTTGCTACGATCGGCGGGTGACTCCCGCACCCACCTCCTCCGACTTCGACGTCGTCGTCCTCGGCGGCGGGCCCGGCGGCGAACGCGCCGCCATCCAGGCCGCCAAGGCTCAGAAGCGCGTCGCCCTCATCGAGAAGGCCCCCGTCGTCGGCGGGGCCCGGGTGAATTGGGGGACGATCCCCTCGAAGACGCTCCGCGAGAGCGCCCTCTTCTTCCTCGGGATGACGCGCCACCGCCTCCACGGCTTCCAGGCCGAGGTGACGGACGACGTCACGGTGGCCGACTTCATGTACCGCGAGCGGCTCGTCGTCCAGCGCGAGCTCGACATGATCAACGCCTCGCTCGGCCGCTACCGGATCGAGATCTTCCGCGGCCACGGCCGCTTCCTCGACCCGCACACGATCGCCGTCGAGGGGAAGGACGGCCGGAGGAAGGGGTCGGTGCGGGGCGAGGTGATCGTCATCGCCACCGGCTCCAGCCCGAACCGCCCGGCGGACGTCCCGTTCGACGCCGAGAGCGTCTTCGACAGCAACACGATCCTGAAGCTCCCGCGGATGCCGAAGACGATGACCGTCCTCGGCGCCGGCGTCATCGGCATCGAATACGCCTCGATCTTCGCGGCGCTCGGCGTCTACGTGACGCTCGTCGACACGCGCGACCAGCTCCTCCCCTACCTCGACCGGGAGGTCGTCGGGATCCTCGAGCGCGAGCTCGGGGAGCTCCACGTCGAGCTGCTCCACGACGACCGGTACGCGACGGTCGAGCCGGTCCCGGGCTCCCCTGCACGCGTGACGATCGAGACGCGGAAGGGGCGGCGCCTCACCTCGGACGTCCTCCTCTACTGCGTCGGCCGCGACGGGAACACGAAGGATCTCGGCCTCGAGACGATCGGCCTCGTTCCCGACAAGTACGGCCTCCTGAGCGTCAACGCGGACCTCCAGACGACCCACCCGCACATCTACGCCGTCGGCGACGTCATCGGCTACCCGGCCCTCGCCTCCACCTCGATGGAGCAGGGGCGGCGGGCGATGCGCCACGCCTTCGGCCTGACCGGCCCGTCGGCCTCGACCGAGAACCTCCCCTTCGCGATCTACTCGATCCCCGAGGTGAGCTACGTCGGCGAGACCGAGGAGAAGCTGAAGGAGAAGGGGATCGACTACGTCGTCGGGCGCGGCCACTACGGGATGAACCCGCGCGGCCAGATCATCGGCGACCAGGACGGGCTCCTGAAGCTCCTCTTCGACGCGAAGAGCGGCCGGCTCATCGGGACCCACATCGTCGGGCACTCCGCGAGCGAGCTCGTCCACATCGGGCAGGCCTACATGAAGATGCAGGCGACGGCCCCCGAGATCGCCGAGTCGCTCTACAACTACCCGACCCTCTCCGACATGTACCGGCACGCGGCCCTGACCGCCGTCACCGAGCTCGCGAAGCGGCGCGGGACGGACGCGGGCTGAGGAGGACGAGATGCCGTCGATCGAGCAGCTCCTGGGGACCGTCAGCGGCTTCCTCTGGGGCTGGCCTCTCATCGTCCTCCTCTTCGGAACTCACGTCTTTCTGACGTTCCGCCTCGGCTTTCCCCAGCGTCACCTCTTCACGGCGATCCGGATCTCCCTGCGGCGCGAGAAGGAGGGGGCGGGCGACGTCAGCCAGTTCGGGGCGCTGACGACGGCCCTCGCCGCCACGATCGGGACCGGGAACATCGTCGGCGTCTCGACGGCGATCGCCGCCGGCGGGCCGGGCGCCGTCTTCTGGATGTGGCTCACGGGCGTCTTCGGAATCGCCACGAAGTACTCCGAGGCGCTCCTCTCCGTGAAGTACCGGGTGACGGACCCCGACGGGACGATGTCGGGCGGACCGATGTACGTCCTCGAGCGCGGTCTGAAGATGAAGTGGCTCGGCGTCCTCTTCGCCGCCTTCACCGCCGTCGCCGCGTTCGGCATCGGGAACACCGTCCAGGCGAACTCGATCGCCGTCCTCGCGCAGGAGACGTTCGGCGTCTCTCCCTGGGTCAGCGGCGGCCTCCTGACGGCCCTCACCGCCGTCGTCATCCTGGGCGGGATCAAGTCGATCGCCCGCGTCTGCGAGCTCCTCGTCCCGTTCATGGCGGGCTTCTACGTCCTCGGCTGCCTCTACCTCCTCGCCCTCCACTCGGAGACGCTCCCGGAGACCTTCCGCCTCATCGTCTCGACCGCGTTCACCGGCCAGGCCGCCCTCGGCGGGTTCCTCGGGGCCGGGATGAAGGAGGCGATCCGGTTCGGCGTGGCGCGCGGCCTCTTCTCGAACGAGTCGGGTCTCGGGAGCGCGCCGATCGTCGCCGCCGCGGCGATGACGAAGAACCCCGTGCGGCAGGCCCTCGTCTCCTCCACGGGAACGTTCTGGGACACCGTCGTCGTCTGCGCGATGACCGGCCTCGTCATCGTCAACTCGGGCGACTGGCACGAAGGACTCGCGGGGGCGGCGCTCACGAAGACCGCCTTCAGCCACATTCCGCACGTCGGCCCGCTCGTCCTGACCGTCGGCCTCCTGACGTTCGTCTTCTCGACGATCCTCGGCTGGTCGTACTACGGCGAGAAGGCCGCGGAGTACCTCTTCGGCCCGAAGGTCGTCCGCCCCTACCGCCTCCTCTGGGTCGTCGCCGTCCTCGTCGGCTCCGTCGCGACCCTCCCCGTCGTCTGGTCCTTCGCCGACATCGCGAACGGCCTCATGGCGATCCCGAACCTCATCTCGCTCCTCGCGCTGAGCGGCGTCCTGGCCGCCGAGACCCGCAAGTACCTCGCACCCGGGATGATCGACACGGCCGCCACGGAGGAGTGAGGTTCGGACGGAGCCGTCGCGGGCGAGCCCCGCGAGCCCGCAACGGCTCCAGATCCCGAACCTCATCTCGCTCCTCGCGCTGAGCGGCGTCCTCGCCGCCGAGACCCGCAAGTACCTCGCACCCGGGATGATCGACACCGCCGCCACGGAGGAGTGACCCGGGGAGCGGCCCGGCCAATTTCCTCCGAGCGGCCCCGACCGCCTGCCCCGCCGCCGTCGTCGAGACCCTTCCGTCCTAGAATGGCCTCTGGGCGCTCCGGCGCCCAGATCCACCAGGAGGAAGAGATGAAGATCCTGATCGCCGACGCCTTCGACGACTCCCTCCCCGGCCGTCTCGCGCCGTTCGGAGAGGTGACGCAGGACGCGGCGAAGGCCGCCGAAGCCGACGTCCTTCTCGTCCGCTCCAAGACGAAGGTCACGAAGGAGTACCTCGAGGGCGCACCGAACCTGAAGCTGATCATCCGAGGCGGCGTCGGCCTCGACAACATCGACGTTCAGGCCGCGCGCGAGAAGGGGATCGAGGTCAAGAACACCCCGCGCGCCTCGTCCATCGCCGTCGCCGAGCTCGCGATGGCCCTGATGCTGACGGTCCCGAACCGGATCATCGAGGGGCACAACGGCATCAAGGAAGGGAAGTTCCTGAAGAAGGAGCTGAAGCGGACCGAGCTCTACGGCAAGACGCTCGGCCTCCTCGGCGCCGGCCTCATCGGGACCGAGGTCGCCCGCCGCGCGATCGCGTTCGGGATGCGGGTCGTCGCGCACGACCACTACATCTCGAACCACGCCCTCGCCGACATGGTCGAGGACGACGACGAGCTCTTCGCCCTCTCCGACTACATCTCGATCCACCTTCCGCTCACCCCCGAGACGAAGGGGATGCTCGACAGGAACGCCTTCGCGAAGATGAAGGACGGCGTCATCCTCATCAACACGGCGCGCGGCAAGGTCGTCGTCGAGGAGGACCTCGTCGAAGCGCTCAAGAGCGGCAAGGTCCGCGCTTATGCGACGGACGTCTACTACAGCGACCCGCCCGACCCGTCCTGCCCGCTCCTCACCGCCCCGAACGTCGTCCTGATGCCGCACGTCGGCGGCTCCTCGAAGGAGAACCTCCTCCGGATCGGCGACAACGTCGTCGACATCCTGAAGAAGTGGAAGCGCTGACGACGCGCTTCGCGACAAGGCTCCTGATCGGGACGGCGGCCCTCCTCGGGGCCGCCGTCGCCGTTTCGGCCCCGCCCCGCCTCGTCGTCGAGGCGCCCCCCTCCCTCGCCGCTTACGCCCGCGAGGTGGAGCGGCTCGACCCCGTGGCTTTCCTGCCGGCGATGGAGCTGACCGGCCTCTTCGACCCGGGCGACGTCCGGGTCGTCGTGACCGCCGATGGGAGCGCCCTCGCGACGCGTGCCCCGTCGTGGGCCGTCGCGTACGCCGTCCCGGCCGAGGGGACGGTCGTGCTGATCCCGACGCGGACGCCCGCCTGGCCGGACGACGGCCTCCCCGACGTCGTCCGGCACGAGGTGGCGCACGTCCTCGCCTTCCGCGCCGCGGGCGGCCGGCACGTCCCGCGCTGGTTCGACGAGGGGCTCGCGATGGCGGCGGGGCGCCCGCGCGTGATCGAGGACGACCTCCGCGAGGCGCTCGCGGTCCTGACCGGCCCCCGCCTCCGCTTCGCGGAGGTGGACGCCCTCTTCGGCGGAGGGCGGAGCGACGCGAACCGCGCCTACGCCCTCTCCTCCGCGTTCTTCGGGGACCTCCTCGCCCGCCACGGCTCGGCCTGGCCGAAGCGGGTCCTCCGCCGAATGGCTGCGGGCGAGCCGTTCGAGGAGGCGTTCCGGGGCGCGACGGGAGTTCCCTTCCGCGACGAGTCCGGCGCGTTCTGGAAGTCCCGGCGGAGCGTCGAGCGCTGGCTCCCGATCGTGACCTCGACGGCGGCCGTCTGGACCGCGATCGTCCTCCTCACGCTCTGGGCCTTCCGCGTCGCGCGGGGACGGCAGCGCAGGCGCCTCGCGGAGTGGGAGGCGGCCGAGCGCGCGGCGCTACAGGAGCAGACGCTCGAGCCCGGCCTTCCGGAGGACGCCGGGGACCTCGGACCGGAGGGGAACGAGGACCGGGAGGAGATCCAGAAGCCTCCGCTCGTTCACTGACGGGTCGAGGGGCGAGAGCGACAGGTCTCCCCGGTCGAGGGCGAGGGCCGGGTTCTCCTTCCCCTGGCAGAGCCGGTTCGCGACCGCCGACGGGCAGGAGACGAGGACCTGCGCCGCGAACCCCTTCGGCGCCGCCCCCCAGCTCCACGTGACGTGCACGCCACGGGCGCGGAGCTTCATTCCCGCCGGCGCCACGTTCAGGACGAGCTTCAGGTCGGGGAAGACGCCGCGGCCGGAGAGGCCGAGGTCCGCCATCTTCGGTCCGGCCCGAGGGTGCCGGGCGACGAAGGTGAAGAGCGCGTCGAAGAGCGTGCGGAAGTCGGCGGCGGGGTCTGCAGCAGCACGGGGCATCGGTCCGTCACCTTCCATCCAGGAGGAGCCAGAGCCAGTTCGCGGCGACGGCGGCGACGACGCCGGCCCGGACGGAAACCGGAAGCGTTCGCGGCTCGGGAACGCCTCTTCCCGCGAGCGCGAATGCGGCCGCGACGAGGCCGCCGACGAGGAACGCGAACGCGCCGAGCGTGAAGAGCGGGTTCGACGCGAACGCCGCGGGCAGGTCGAGCGCGGCGAGCGCCGCCGAGGCACGGCCGCTCCCGCAGGCGGGGCATGGAAGGGCGGTGACGGCCTTGAACGGGCACGGCGGGAGAAGCGCCAGCGCCGTCTCGACGGACCCGCGGAACGAGGCGGCGAGGGCGGCCGCCGAGACGGCGACCGCACCCCAGAGGAGCCCGAGCTGGACGGCGGGGGGACGGCCGGCTCCGGCTCCGGTCGCCCCGGACGCCACGTCCGTCACCGGCTCAGCGGTTCGCGAAGGCCGCCGCGAGCCCGCCGACGACGAGCGCGACGACGAGGATGATGCAGACGCAGCAGAGAAGCAGCGGGATCAGGACGCCGGCGATCGCCTTGCCCTGCGTCGTCCTGTGTATCCGGACGACGCCCAGCACGACGAGGATCAGGTTCCAGACGACGGCCGCGAATCCCCCGACGAACGGGATGACGTTCGCGAGCTGCGAGACGGACGCGTAGGAGACCACGCGGAACGTCCCCTCGAATCCCGAGGCCGAGTCCTTCGTGGCGCCGACGATCAGGAAGGCGAGGTGGTAGATCGCCGCGCCGATGAAGAGCCCGATCAGGACGAAGATCGGCGCGAGACCCACCTGGATCAGCAGGGCCGCCGTGTTCGTCGCGAACGCCCCGGCCATCTTCTCCTTCATGTCGGCCGGGAGGAATGCGACCCACGCGTTGCCGAAGAGGCCGCTCCAGAGAGTGGAGACGGCAATGCCGATCCACGACACGAGGATCGCGAAAATGAGCGGCTCGGCGAAGTCGCCCTTCTCCTTCGTCCGCCGCCAGGCTTCGGCCGGGTTCGTGACGAACAGCTTGATCGTCTCGACGAAGGCGTTCAGGAACCCGAGCTCGGAGCGGTGCTCCCAGGGGAGCCCGGCCGGCGCCGGGCCGCCGGGCGGGGGCGTCTGCCAGCCTCCTCCCGCGGGCGGGGGCGGCATGGGCGGAGGAGGCAGGGGCGGGGCCGGAGGGAAGCCCGGAGTGTCGCTCGACATGCGCGCGATTCTATCGAACGCGGGAGGAGGTTCCGGAGGCCAGCCGATGGATCTCGTCGTTCTCGACGACGCGGACGCCGCGGAACGGCAGCCCGGCGAGCGCCACGAGGGCCGCCGCGACCGCGCCGGCCGGAACGGGGCGCCACCTCGAGAGCGGGCCGGCGAGGCCCCACGGGACGAGACGTGTGACGACCCCGGCCGCTCGCTCCGCCGGCCGGGCCTCCGACCGCTCCCCGAGGAGGAGCGACGGCCGGACGAGAACGAGCCCCTCGAAGCCGACGGCGCGGAGCGCCTCCTCCGCCTCCCCCTTCACCCGGTTGTAGAAGACGCGGGAGCCCGGATCGGCGCCGAGCGCGCTGACGGCGAGGAAGCGCGTCGCTCCCGCCCGGCGGGCCGCGCGCGCAAACGCGACGACGGCGTCGAGGTCGACCGCGCGGAACGCCTCCCGCGAGCCCGCCTTCGCCATCGTCGTCCCGAGCGCGCAGAACGCCGTCGCCGCGGGCGGGAGGTCGACGCCGTCGAGGCGTCCGAAGTCGGCGACGCGCACGACGAGGCGAGGGGAGACGAGCTCCAGGGGACGGCGGACGACGGCCACGACGCTCGACCCGGCCGCGTCCGCGAGGAGGCGGCGCAGGAGCGCGGCGCCGACGAGGCCGCTCGCCCCGGCGACGAGGACGGCGGGGCGGGCCGAAGCGCTCATCCCGACGTCGTCCCGTCGATGGCAGCGAGATAAGCCGCGTGATCCGCTTCGTGGAATGTCACCACCTTCACGAGCCGGACTCGCGAGGCGCCGGCGAGGAAGGCCCGGATCTCGCGGACCGCGATCCGGCTCGCCCGCTCGATCGGGAATCCGTAGATCCCGGTCGCAATCGAGGGGAAGGCCACGCTCTCGAGGCCGGCCTCCTCGGCGAGCCGGAGCGAGGCGCGGTAGCAGCGCGCCAGCGTCTCGTCCTCCCCCGCGCCCCCGCCGCGCCAGACCGGTCCGACGGTGTGGATGACGTGCCGGGCCGGCAGCTGGTGGCCTCTGGTCATTCGCGCCTCGCCGGGGGGGCAGCCTCCGATCCCGGCGCACTCCGCGAGGAGGCCCGGTCCCGCGGCCGCGTGGATCGCCCCGTCGACGCCGCCGCCGCCGAGGAGCGACGGGTTGGCGGCGTTCACGATCGCGTCGACCCGCTCGCGCGTGAGGTCCCCGCGGACGACGACGAGCTCCGGCCCGTGCTCCCGCCCCGTCACAGCCCCTCCACGATCGCAGAAAGCGACGGGTCCCGCTCCGCGAGGGCCGCCCCGCGCCGCACGAGGACCGACGCCTGCGCGGCGCCGACGTCGAGGGCCGACCCGATCCGAGCGAGAGGGGCGCGCGCCCGGCAGCGGAGCGCCCAGGCGAGGAGGGCCCGCTCGGCGAGCCTCTTTCGCGGCGCTTCGTTCAGCTCCCGCCGCGTGACGCCGAGGGCCGCCTCGAACGCGGCCGCGACCGATCCGGTCGTCGGTCCGCCCGGCGTCTGTCGGCTCGACCGCCTCTTCGCCTTCCGGCCCGCCTCGCGCGCGAACGCCTCGGAGCCGAGGAACACCTGTCCCCGTCGCCGGCTCCAGGGATCGTCCGCGCCGATCGCGGCCGTCTCGACGAAGGCCGCGAAGCGTCGCCGCGCCTCGGCGGGACGCCCGCCCATCGCCCCCAGCGTCGCGTCCGTGACGAGCCACCTCGGCGCCTCGACGAGGCCGGCGGTCGCCCGGACGCTCGACCAGGGCCACTCCGCGGGCGCCGCGGCGAGGCCTTCCCGCACCGGAGCGCGGAG
>JAKLER010000155.1 GCA_022711615.1 Acidobacteriota bacterium | reverse complement strand
CCGGTCGAACTCCTCGTACCGGGCGGCGAGCTGGAACTTCTTCGCGAAGGTGTAGAGGACGGTTCCGTACCAGCCGTTCCGCTTCAGCTTCGTCACGACGCCGCCGGAGGCCTGCTCGTCTCGCCCCTCGGCGTACTCGAAGCGGAAGCCGAGGGGGAGCTCTTCGGTCCCCTCCCAGCGGACGTGCGCGGCGTAGCGCTCGCGGCCGAGGTAGGCGGCGCCCTCGCCGGCGCTGTAGCCGCCCGAGGCGCCGACGACGAGCCCCTTCGTCGGCTTCACGTCGAGGCGCGCGTTGAAGTTGAGGGCGTCGTTGTTGTCGTTGTTGTTGAGGATCGTCCCCTGGGTGACCGACACGCCGGTCGTCACCATGGGGCTCCAGTCGGCTTTCCAGAAGAGGCCGAGCTCGCGCTTGTCGGAGAACTGGCGAGCGACGACGGAGCGCTCGGCGAAGTCGAGGGCCGAGGAGGAGCGGTTCCCTTCCTCCATGAGCCAGATCTTCTTCTGCCCCAGCTGGAGGTCGTGGCCCGGGAGGCCGGAGTAGGAGATGGCGAAGTCCTGGAGGATCTTCCCGTCGGCGCCGGCGGTGACGCTCGGGCTCTTCGTCGGGTCGATCATGACCTCGAAGCCCCACTCCGGGGTCACCTTGCCCGAGAGCTTGATCTCGGCGCGGCGAAGGCGGAACGTGTTGACGCCGGTGGAGTTGCCGAGCTGGCTCGAGCCGCTCCCGGTCGCCGAGTCGTCCAGGACGTACCAGCCCTGGAGGAGCCCGCCGAGCTTCAGCTCGCCGTCCCCGATCTTCAGCGTCGTGGGCGGGACGGGCTTCGGGGGCTTCGGCGCGGAGTAGGGCCGGACCTCGGGCTCCTTGCCGTGCTTGAAGACGTAGAGGTCGAGGGCCGTGTCGTTGTCGAAGACGACCGTCTCGCCGTTCGGGCCGAAGCCGATCTTCGTGATCGACTTGCCGAGCTCGCCCGAGCCTTCCCAGGCCTTGAACTCGTTCGGGTCGTTGAAGACGTAGATCCGGCCGTCCTTCGCGACCTCCTTGTACCAGAGAAGGTTCACCTGGGCCGGGGCGGCGCCGGCGAGGAGCAGGATGCCTGCGAGGGCGAATCCCGCGAGGCGTCGAAGCGTGCGATCCATTCCGTCTCTCCTTTCGGGTCTCTCCAGAGCGCCGCGAGTCTCGGGGGCGCGTCGGAGGGTCCCGTGGAGGCGGAGTGAAGGCCGTGTAAAGAGACGCGCCGCTCGGGAGCGCCGCTTCACACGGAATTTACCTGGCCGTAACAACGTCCCGGCCGCCCTCGGGAAGACTCCCCGTCGGTCCGGAATCCCGAAGGAGGAATCTGATGAAGAAGACCGCCACCCTCGCCGCCGCCGCGCTGCTCGCCGGCACGGCCGCCGCGCAGACGATCCAGGTCGACCCGGCCATCAAGCCCTACAAGGCCGTTTCCGGGGTCTCGGGGAACGTCAGCTCGATCGGCTCCGATTCGCTGAACAACCTGATGACGCTCTGGGCCGAGAAGTTCAACAGGATGTACCCGAACGTGAAGATCCAGATCGAGGGGAAGGGCTCCTCGACGGCTCCGCCGGCGCTCATCTCCGCCACGGCCCAGCTCGGGCCGATGTCGCGCGCGATGAAGGGGAGCGAGATCGACGAGTTCGAGAAGAAGTTCGGCTACAAGCCGACGCAGGTCCGCGTCGCCGTGGACGCGCTCGCCGTGTTCGTCAACAAGGACAATCCCGTCGCCTGCCTGACGATGCCGCAGGTCGACGCCGCCTTCTCGAAGTCCCGGCGGGCCGGGTACAAGGAGAACGTCAAGACGTGGGGCCAGCTCGGCCTGACCGGCGACTGGGCGAACCGTCCGGTCAGCCTCTTCGGGCGCAACTCGGCCTCGGGCACGTACGGTTTCTTCAAGGAGCACACCCTGAAGAACGGCGACTACAAGGACGAGGTGAAGGAGCAGCCGGGCTCGGCCTCCGTCGTCCAGGGGGTCACCGTCGATCGCTTCGCCATGGGGTACTCCGGCATCGGCTACGCGACGGCGGGCGTCCGGGCGCTCCCGCTCGCGGCGAAGCCGGGCGACAAGTGCCACCCGGCCACCCCCGAGGAGGCCTACTCCGGCAACTACCCGCTCGCGCGCTTCCTCTACGTCTACGTGAACAAGGCCCCCGGCAAGCCGCTCGACCCGATCGTCGGGGAGTTCCTGAAGCTCGTCCTCTCGAAGGACGGCCAGGAAGTCGTCGTCAAGGACGGCTATTTCCCGCTCCCGGCGAAGATCGAGCAGGAAGAGCTCGCAAAGCTCCTCAAGTAAGAGCGGAGGTCCCGACGTGTCCGCCACGATCGAGAGCAGCGCCAAGGACGGCCCCCCCGCGCCCGCGAGGGCGATGGGGACTTCCCGCCCGCTCGGGAGGCGCCTCCTCGCGGATCGCTTCGCCGCCCGGTTCGTCACGCTCTCGGGCCTGGCGATCATCGCGGCGATCCTCGCGATCCTCTTCGTGATCGTGGCGGTCGTCTGGCCCCTCTTCGTTCCGCCATCCGCCCGGACGGTCCCGGCCGGGAGCCTCCCGGCCGGGGCCGTCCCGCTCGCCCTCTCCGTCGACGAGTACCGCGAGGAGGCGTTCGTCGCGACGCAGGCGGGTCTCGTCGGGCTCCCGGTCGCCGGCGGAGAGCTCTTCACGCGGGAGCTCCCGGCTCTCGGCGACGCGACGGTCGTGAAGGCCGGCGCGCCGGAGCCGGAGCTGATCGTCCTCGGCCTCTCGGACGGGCGCCTCTATCCCGTGGAGGTCTCGACGGAGGTCGCGTACGAGGACGGCAAGCGGCGCGTGACGCCGGTCGTCCGCCCCGGGGAGCCGGTGACGGTGAACGCGGACGGAATGCCCGTCGCGGTCTTCAAGTACGTTCGAGGGCCCGACGGCCCGATCGCGCTCGCGGCGACGGGGCCGCGGGAGATCACTCTCGTCCGGGTGACCGAGAGGACGAGCCTGATGGGCGAGACGACGCGCGAGACCCGCTCGGTCGTCCTCCCGATCGAGGCCCGCGGAGAGATCCGGACGCTCGCGCTCGACGTTCGCGGGCAGGACGTGTTCGCCGGGACGTCGGCCGGGGAGATCGTCCGGCTCGACCTGCGGGACGAGCAGAGCCCGAAGCAGGAGGAGACGGTCCCGGCGTCGGCCGCGGGCCGCGAAGTGACGGTCCTCGGCTTTCTGAACGGCGACCGGACGCTCGTCTCGGGAGACGCCGATGGCCGGGTCGCCTCCTGGCAGGTCGTGTCGTCCGAGAGCGGGAGCAGCCGCCGGCTGACGCGGATGCACGACTTCCGGAGCCACGGCGCCGCGGTGACCGCCTTCTCGCCGTCGCGGAGGGACAAGGGCTTCGTCACCGCCGACGCCGCGGGCTCCCTCGCGGTCCACTACGCCACGACCGGGAAGACGCTCCTCGCGCTCTCCGCCGGGACCGCGCCGCTCGCCGCCGTCGTCTTCGCGCCGAAGGCGGACGGAGTCCTCGCGGTGGCGGAGGACGGACGCCTCCACCACTTCGAGCTGAGGAACCCGCATCCCGAGGTGACCTGGCGCTCGCTCTTCGGGAAGGTCTGGTACGAGGGCTACGGCCGGCCCGACTACGTCTGGCAGTCGACGGGCGGCACGGACGACTTCGAGGCAAAGCTCAGCCTGACGCCGCTCATCTACGGCACGATGAAGGGGACCTTCTACGCCCTCGTCCTCGCCATCCCGCTCGCGCTCGCGGCCGCGCTCTACACCGCACAGTTCATGCACCCGCGCCTCCGCTCGTTCGTGAAGCCGGTCGTGGAGGTGATGGCGGCGCTTCCGAGCGTCGTCCTCGGCTTCATCGCCGGCCTCTGGCTGGCGCCGGTCGTCGAGAGGTTCGTCCCCGGGGTCCTGGTCATGCCCGTCGTCATCGCGGCGTTCGCCGCGCTGGGCGCCGTCGTCTGGGGGAGGCTGCCGGCGCGGGTCCGGGCACGCATTCCGGCGGGCTGGGAGGCGCTCCTGCTGCTGCCGCTCGTCGTGGCGGGCGGCGCGGCCTCCCTCTGGGTCGGCGCGGGCTTCGAGCGGTACCTCCTCGGGGCCGACTACCGGCACTTCCTTCTCGAGGCGCTCGGGCTCACGTACGACCAGCGCAACTCGCTCGTCGTCGGGCTCGCGATGGGCTTCGCGGTCATCCCGATCATCTTCACCGTCGCGGAGGACTCCATCTCGGCCGTGCCGCCGGGTCTGAGCGCTGGTTCCCTCGCGCTCGGGGCGACGCGCTGGCAGACGGCCCTCCGGACGGTCCTGCCGACGGCCTCGCCGGGGATCTTCTCGGCGATCATGATCGGCTTCGGGCGCGCCGTCGGAGAGACGATGATCGTCCTGATGGCGACGGGGAACACGCCCGTCATGGACCCGTCGATCTTCAACGGCTTCCGGGCGCTCTCGGCAAACATCGCCGTCGAGCTGCCGGAAGCGCCGGAAGGCGGGACGCTCTTCCGGGTCCTCTTCGTCGCGGCCCTCCTCCTCTTCGTGATGACCTTCGTCGTCAACACGGTGGCCGAGCTCGTGAGGCTCCGGCTCCGGAAGAAGTACAGGACCTTCGAATGAGCGCGTCCGAGGGGAGACCGTCTCTCGCGCGGAAGAGCGGCATCTTCCGGAGCGGGGAACCCTTCATCTGGGTGACCGGGAGCGGCCTCGCGGTCGCCGTCCTGATGGTGTTCGGGCTGCTCTGGCTCGTCCTCGCGAACGGCCTCGGCTTCTTCTGGCCGGCCGACGTCCACCTCTTCACGCTCGAGGACGGGGGCGCCCTCGCCGGGCGCGTGGCGGCCCGGGAGAGGATCCCGGACCCCGACGCCGCCCCCGGGACGCCGGACCGATGGCGCATCAAGGTCAAGCAGGGGAACCGCGACCTGACCGGCGAGGACTTCGTGTGGGTCGACGAGGCGTCCATCCGGTCGCGGGCGACCCCCGCCGACCTCGTCGTCCTCGAGCGGCGGGAGTGGGGCGACTTCTACGGCTGGGTGAAGGAAGTGCGGGACGGTGAGGCGTCCCTCGCCTCGGGGCGCGAGGCCTCCTGGCGGAAGGTCGCGGAGCTCCTGCCGCGGGCGCGCGAGGTCCACGAAGAGGCGCTTCGGCTCGAGAAGGGGCCCATCGGGGCCGTGAACTTCGAGAAGGAGAAGCTCCGCCTCGAGCGGAAGAAGCTCGAGCTCGAAGGAGCGGCGGGCGGGCCGAAGCGGGACGCGCTCGACGCGGAGGAGCGGGCGCTCCAGGCCGAGTACGAGAGGCTCTTCACCGAGCTGCAGGCGGTCCGGGCCCGGGTGAAGGCCATCCTCGTCCTCGAGACCGCGGGAGGCCTGACGAAGGAGCTGCCGCTCTCGCAGGTCGTCCGGGCCGACCGCGTGAACGGGATGGGGCGGCTCGCGAAGGCGGGGCGCTACGCCGCGAACGTCTGGGGCTTCGTGACCGAGGACCCGCGCGAGTCGAACACCGAGGGCGGGGTCTTCCCGGCGATCTTCGGGACGGTCCTGATGGTCCTGATCATGAGCGTCGTCGTGACGCCCCTCGGCGTCCTGACGGCGTTCTACCTGCGCGAGTACGCGAAGCAGGGGCCGGTCGTCAGCGCGGTCCGGATCGCCGTGAACAACCTCGCCGGGGTCCCGTCGATCGTCTACGGCGTCTTCGGCCTCGGCTTCTTCATCTACTTCGTCGGCGGCTCGATCGACCGCCTCTTCTACCCGGAGGCGCTCCCGGCGCCGACGTGGGGGACGGGCGGAATCCTCTGGGCGTCGCTGACGCTCTCGCTCCTGACGGTGCCGGTCGTCATCGTCTCCGCGGAGGAGGGGCTCGCCGCGATCCCGCGCGGGATGCGCGAGGCCTCGCTCGCCCTCGGCGCCACGAAGTTCGAGACGATGTGGCGGGTCGTCCTGCCGGCGGTCATGCCGTCGATCCTGACCGGCCTCATCCTCGCGATGGCCCGCGCGGCGGGCGAGGTGGCGCCTCTCATGATCACCGGCGTCGTGAAGCTGGCGCCGTCGCTCCCGGTCGACGGCTTCGCCCCCTTCTTCCACCTCGACCGGAAGTTCATGCACCTCGGGTTCCACATCTACGACGTCGGGTTCCAGTCGCCGAACGTCGACGCGGCCCGCCCGATGGTCTTCACGACGACGATCCTCCTCATCCTCATCGTCGTTGCCCTCAACCTCACGGCGATCGTCATCCGGGGACGGCTCCGCCGGAAGCTCCGTTCCTCCGGGATCTGAGGTACGTCATCATGGAAGCCCAGACGATGGCTCCGCCCGTCTCCGCAACGCCGCTCGCGGTCCGGACCGCCCCGGGTCCGGAGGCCGCGCCCGTGGCCGCGCCGCCGCTGATCGAGCTCGAGAAGTTCAGCTTCTGGTACGGGCCGAAGCAGGCGCTCTTCGACATCGACCTGAAGGTCCGCGAGCGCTCCGTCACCGCTTTCATCGGGCCCTCCGGCTGCGGGAAGTCGACCCTGCTCCGGTGCCTGAACCGGATGAACGACCTGATCGACGGCGTCCGGCAGGAGGGCTCGCTCCGGGTCGCCGGGGAGGACCTCTACGCGCCGGACGTCGACGTCGTGAGCGTGCGCAAGCGGCTCGGCATGGTCTTCCAGAAGTCCAACCCGTTCCCGAAGTCGATCTTCGAGAACGTCGTCTACGGCCTCCGGATCCAGGGGGAGAGGAACAAGACCGTCCTGCGCGACGCGTGCGAGTCGGCGCTCCGGGGCGCCGCTCTCTGGGACGAGGCGAAGGACCGGCTCGACGAGAGCGCGCTCGCCCTCTCCGGCGGGCAGATGCAACGCCTCTGCATCGCGCGGGCGCTGGCCGTCGAGCCGGAGGTCGTCCTGATGGACGAGCCCTGCTCGGCCCTCGACCCGATCGCGACCGCCAGGATCGAGGAGCTCATCTTCGCCCTGAAGGAGCGCTTCACGATCGTCATCGTGACGCACAACATGCAGCAGGCGGCGCGCGTCTCCGACGAGACCGGCTTCTTCATGCTCGGCAAGCTCGTCGAGTTCGACCGGACCGACGTCATCTTCACCCGCCCGAAGGAGAAGATGACCGAGGACTACATCACCGGGAGATTCGGCTGATGAGAGGGTGGGGGGTCCGGGGGGGCGCGCGCAGGCACCGTTGCCTCAGCAGCGGCCTTCGAGCGAGGGCGGGGGTCCGGGGGGCGCGCGAAGCTCAGCCCCCCGGCGAGGAAGCCCCCCCGGCGAGCGACTACATAACGGGGAGGTTCGGTTGAAGGAGCAAGGAGGCGCGCCGGCGCGCTGGCGGATCGCCGTCGTCGAGGACGACGAGGATCTCGCCTTCACGCTCGTCTACAGCCTGCGGAAGGACGGACGCTTCGAGCCGGTCCGGTTCGCGGGGGGGCTCGTCGCGCTCGACGAGATGACGGAGCGCCCGCCGGACCTCGTCCTCCTCGACCTGAACCTGCCGGACGTCGACGGCCTGACGATCTGCCGGGAGCTCCGGAAGCACGACGCGACGCGCCGCGTGCCGATCCTCATGCTGACGGCCCGCGCCGAGGAGCGCGACAAGCTCCTCGGCTTCGACCTCGGCGCGGACGACTACGTCACGAAACCGTTCTCGATGAAGGAGCTCCTCGCCCGGATCGCGGCGCGGCTCCGGCGCGGCGACGGCGGCGCCTCGTCGCCGGACGAGCTCTTCGACGACGGGAAGGTCCGGGTCGACCGGGGGCGTCACCTCGTCGAGCGCGGCGGGAAGTCCGTCCACCTGACGAAGAAAGAATTCGACCTCCTCTGGCTCCTGATCCGGAGCGGGGGGCGGGTCGTCAGCCGGGAGACGATCCTCTCGCGGCTCTGGGACTATGCTGCCGACGTCGAGACGCGGACGGTCGACGTCCACGTCCGCTCGATCCGGAAGAAGCTCGGGGACGACGTGGTGGAGACGGTCGTCGGCGTCGGCTACAGGTACCCGGGATGAAGCCTTCCGTCCCGGTCCGGCTCCGCCCGGCCGCCGAGGCCCTCGCGCTCGGAGCGATCACGGTGGCGGTCGTCGGCTTCGAGCCGCGCGCCCTCCTCGCGGGCGCTCTCGTCGCGGCGGCGTTCTTCGCGATCCGGCTTCGCCGGATGCGGGAGCTCGACCGGGTCCGCCAGGGGGTGGCCGTGGCGGCCACGGGGACGCGTCCGGAGGAGTGGCGGGGCCTCTCGCCCGAGACGGCCGAGGTCCTCGAGGCGCTCCACCGCTTCGCCGACCTCGTCTCGCGCGAGAGGGAGGGGAGCGAGCGGGCGCGCGTCCTCGCCCGGACGGTCTTCGAGGAGGTCCCCGTCGGCCTCGTCGTCGTCGACCGGGGGCTCGCCGTCCTCGACGTGAACCCGGCGGCGCGCGTCCTCTTCGGCGTGCCCCCCACGGCCACGTGTGCCGCCCTCCACGACCTCGTGCGGGCCCCGGAGGTGCACGCCCTCTTCCGGTCTCTGGACGGGCGGGCGGAAGACGGCGCTGCGCCGGTCGTCGTCCGGATCGAGGGCAGGGAGGGGGGCGAGCGCTTCCTCGAGGTGGCCGCGCGCGCGGTGCCGGGCCGGCCGGTCGCCGGGGAGCCGGCCGCGATCGGCGTCGCCCGCGACGTGACGGAGCGGGAGCGGACGGAGCGGATGAGGCGGCAGTTCGTCGCCGACGTCTCGCACGAGCTCCGGACGCCGCTCGCGACGATCCGCGCGGCGGCCGAGACCCTCTCCGGCGAGGACGGGCTCGGAGAGGACGCGACGCGCCTCGTCGGGATCGTGGAGCGGCAGGCCTCGCAGATGCAGGACCTCGTCTCCGACCTGACCGACCTCTCCCAGATCGAGGCGGGCTCGGTGACGATCCAGCTCGAGGCCGTCCCGGTCGCGGGCCTCCTCGCGAGCGTGGCGAAGGACCTCGAGGCGGCCGCCCGGGCGCGGGAGGTCGAGGTCTCGATCGAGGCGCCGCAGGACCTCGCGGTCCACGGCGACCGGCGGCGCCTCGCGCAGGTCTTCCGGAACCTTCTGGACAACGCCGTCAAGTTCTCGCCGGCGGGGGCGCGGGTCGAGCTGCGGGCGGAAGCCGCCACGGAGGCGGGCGCGCAGCTCGCCCGGATACACGTCGTCGACCGCGGCATCGGGATCCCCGCGAGCGAGCAGGTGAAGATCTTCCAGCGCTTCTACCGGATCGACCCGTCGCGGGCGAAGACCGTGCCGGGGACCGGGCTCGGCCTCTCCATCGTCAAGCACCTCCTCATCCTCCACGGCGGCACGATCCGCGTGGAGTCCCAGCCGCTCTGCGGGAGCCGCTTCACCGTCTCCCTGCCGGCCGCCGCCCTCGCCCTCAAGGAGGCCTCATGAAGGAACATTTCTCGGAGCTCCTCGAGCGGCTCCGCCGCCAGCTGATCGGGATGGGCGCGGAGGTGGAGAGCCAGATCCGCGTCGCCGTGGAGGCGCTCGTGGAGGGCGACGCCGCCAAGGCGCGCTCCGTCTGCGAGCGCGACCCGGTGGTCAACGACCTCGAGGTGCGGAACGAGGAGGCGGTCATCCAGCTCCTCGCCACGCAGCAGCCGGTCGCGAGCGACCTGCGGCTCCTCGTCGCGGCTGTGCGGATCAACGCCGACCTGGAGCGGATCGGCGACCACGCCGTGAACATCGCGCAGGCCGCCGAGCGGCTCGCCGGCGTCCGGCCGTTCAAGCCGTGGATCGACATCCCGCACATGGCCGAGGTCGTTCGCGGGATGCTTCGCGACGCGCTCGACGCGTTCGTGCGGCGCGACCCGGTCCTCGCCAAGAAGGTCCTCGAGCGCGACGACGTCGTCGACGCGAAGAACCTCTCGCTCATCCGCGAGCTGCTGACCTACATGGCCGAGAACCCCGCCCTCATCAGCCGGTCGATCGAGATCATGCTGATCTCGCGGAACCTCGAGCGGGTGGCCGACCTCGCGACGAACGTCGCGGAGGAGACGATCTTCATCGCCGAGGGGCTGGTCATCAAGCACCAGGGGACCCGCCCGGAGGAGCCGGCGGGGCGCTGAGGAGGCGGAGCCGGCGGGCCGGGCCCGTCAGCCTCGCGC
>JAKLER010000154.1 GCA_022711615.1 Acidobacteriota bacterium | reverse complement strand
AGCAGCAGGAGGCCCGGCACGCCGGCGGCGATCGTGAACCAGAAGAACGTCCGCCACCCGGCGGCGTCGACGATGAGGCCGGTGATCGGCCCGCCGAGGATGCGGGGGAGGCCGAAGAGCGACGAAAAGAGGGCGTACTGCGTCGCCGAGAAGCGCTTCTCGGTCATCCGCAGGAGAAGCACGCCGAAGGCCCCCATGCCGAGGCCGCTCGTGACCATCTCGAACGCCATCGCGCCGTACATGACCGGGCGGCTGCCCGGCTGGTAGGTGATGAGGACGTAGCCGATGTTCGAGAAGATCTGGAAGAAGCCGAAGATCCAGAGCGCGTGGCCGAGGCCGATCCGGGTGCAGGCGACGCCGCCGAGGAACGTACCGGTGATCGTCAGCGCGACGCCGGCGGTCCCGAGGACGAAGCCGCGGTCGAAGCCGCCGTACCCCATGTCGATGAGGAACGGCCGCAGGAGCGACTGAGAGAGGGCGTCGGCGAGCTTGTAGAGGACGACGAAAACGAGGATCTCCACCGCGCGGTGGCGCGAGAGGCACTCGAGGAACGGCAGCCAGACCGCGTCGCGCAGCGTCTTCGGCGCGGCGGTCTCCTCCTCCGGCTCGGGCGACCGCCAGGTCACGAGGAGGAGCGGGACATAGGAGAGCGCGAGGAGGACGTTGACCGCGCCCCAGCCGAGGCTCGCCGCCGCCCAGATCGCGAGGCCGCCCGAGAGGGTCATCGCGGCCCGGTAGAGCGCCATTCGCAGGCCGACGGCCACCCCGTGCTCCTCCTTCCGGAGGACGTCGACGGCGTAGGCGTCGATCGCGATGTCCTGCGTCGCGCCCGCGAGCGCCACGGCGAGCGTGACGGCGAGGGCGACCCAGGGCGTCTCGGGACGGCTCCCGACGCCGGAGAGGGCGAGCCCCGCGAGGACGAGCGCCCCCTGCGCCACGGCGATCCAGCCCCGCCGCCGGCCCCAGAACGGCAGCCGGAACCGGTCCATGAGCGGCGACCAGAGGAACTTGAAGGACCACGGGGCCTGCGCGAGGGTGAAGAGGCCGACGACGCGGATGTCGACGCCGATCGAGCGCATCCAGTCGGGGATCGCGATCCA
Source organism: Acidobacteriota bacterium (assembly GCA_022711615.1). Lineage (GTDB taxonomy): Bacteria > Acidobacteriota > Thermoanaerobaculia > UBA5066 > UBA5066 > UBA5066. Next base: position 8,987 of record JAKLER010000154.1, on the reverse strand, counting down.
GACGAGCCCGAGCGGCAGCCCGGAGGAGAACGACAGCGCCGCGACCGCCGCGACCCGCGACAACGTCCCCCGCGGGGTCTCTCCCGACGCCGTCGCGCCCGGCTCGCTCATGGACGGGCGATTGTACGGGCAGGCCGAGACCGCGACGCGGCCGGAATACCCGGCGCCCACGCGCCGTTCTCAGCCGGGTGACCGATCCGCTTCGACACCCCCGAGCCGCCCTGCTAGCCTGTCCGGACGCCGCGCCCGCGCCGCGCCCGCCACGGGGGCGGTGAGGAGCGGCGCGGAGGCCCGATGACCCGTCCCGCCCTCGTCGTCCTGTCGACCGTCCTCGCGTCCCTCCTTTCCGGCTGCGGACCCGACTCCGGCGCGGCCGCGCCCGCCGCCCCGCCGCCCCAGGTGCGGACGCTGCGCCTCGCCCCGGAGGACGTCGTCCTCTCGACGACCGTCGTCGGCACGCTCGAGCCTTCGGCGCGCGTCGTCGTCGCGGCGCAGGAGGAGGGCGTCGTCACCGCCGTTGCCGTCCGCGAGGGGGACCGGGTCGCCGCGGGGGACCTCGTCGTGCAGCTCGACGACCGGAGGATCCGGGCCGAGCTCGCGGAGGCGGAGGCGCGCCTTCTCGACGCGAAGGCGCAGGCCCGACGCGCGAAGGCGCTCGAGGGAGACGGCCTCATCTCGCCGTCCGACGCCGACACGATCCGGGCCTCCGAGGCGATGGCCGAGGCGCGGGCCGAGCTCCTCCGCACGCGGACCTCGTTCACGCGGATCACGGCCCCCGTCGCCGGCGTCGTCCTCGCGCGGCGCGTGGAGGTGGGGAACCTCGCCTCCGCGCGCACGCCGCTCGTCGAGCTGGGGGCCGGCGCGGGCCTGCTCCTTCGCGTGCCGGTCTCCGAGCTGGAGGTCGTCCACCTCCGGCCCGGAGACGCGGCGACGGTCAAGGTCGACGCGCTCCCGGACGTCTCCATGGCCGCCCGGATCGCCCGGATCTTCCCGGCCGCCGAGGGGACGACGCGGCAGGTGACGGTCGAGCTGTCTCTCGTCGATCCCCCGGCCGCCGTCCGCCCCGGGTTCCTCGCACGGGCCCGCATGGTCGTCGAGAAGCGAAAGGGCGTCCTTCTCGTCCCCGAGGCGGCTCTCCAGCGCGGGTCGGAGACGCCCCACTTCGTCTGGGTCCTCGACGGCGACACGGCGCGGGTCCGTCCCGTCGAGCCGGGCGAGCGGGTGGACGGGCGGGTCGTCGTTCGCACCGGCCTCGCGGCGGGCGACGAGGTCGTCGTGGAAGGGCTCGTCCGCCTGCGCGACGGCGGCCCGGCCCGGCGCGCGGCCTCGGAGAGCGGCTCGTGAGCGGGAGCGGGGAGCGCCGGGGCCTCGTCCACTGGTCGATCACCCGCCCCGTCGGCACGTCGATCATCGCCCTCGCGATCTGCATCCTCGGCGTGTCGATGACGGGGAGGCTCGCGGTCGACCTGCTGCCGCGAATCGTCTACCCGCAGATCGGGGCCCGGGTGAGCAACCCCGGCGTCGACCCGGAGGTGATGGAGCAGACGGTCACGAAGCTCCTCGAGCGGAGGCTCGCGACGACCGAGAACGCGATCCTGATCACCTCGGAGTCGTCCGAGGGGGACAGCGACGTCGACATCCACTTCTCCTACGGGACCGACGTCGACGTCGCCCTGCGCGACGCGTCGACGAAGCTCGACCAGGCCCGGTCGGCCCTCCCCGAGGAGGCCGAGCCGCCGTCGATCGGCAAGCGGGACCCCTCGCAGATCCCCGTCCTGAACTTCGCCGTCTCCTCGCCCACCCGGGACGAGGGGTGGCTCAAGCGCTGGTGCGAGGACCAGCTCTCCCGCCAGCTCCTGACCGTCGAAGGGGTCGCCTCGGTCGACGTGGCGGGCGGGCTCGACCGGGAGATCCAGGTCCGGCTCGACCCGGAGCGGCTCCGCTCCTACCGGCTGACCGTCTCCGAGGTCCTCACGCGCGTCCGCGAGGAGAACCAGGACATCGCCGCGGGGCGCCTCCAGTCGACGAGCCGGGACGTCGTGTCGAAGACGAAGGGGAAGTTCACCTCGCCCGCCGACATCGCGGCCGTCCGCCTGCCGCTGCCCGGCGGTGGCGACGTCGCCCTCTCCGATGTCGCGGAGGTGCGCGACACGCACCTCGACGATCGGGTCTTCGCCCGTCTCGACGGCAAGCCGGCCGTCCAGGTCGCGATCTCCAAGCAGCCCGACGCGAACACGGTCCAGGTCGTCGACGGCTGCAACCGGGTCCTCGAGCGGCTGAAGCGCGACGGCTTCTTCCCCCCCGACGTGATCACCCAGGTCACGCAGGACCAGGCCTTCTTCGTCCGCGCCTCGGTGAGCGGCGTCGGCGAGGCCGCGGCGCTGGGCGGGGGCCTGGCGATGCTCGTCGTCTTCCTGTTCCTCCGGTCCGTCCGGCGGACGCTCATCATCGGGACGGCGATCCCGATCTCGATCCTCGGCTGCGTGGCGCTGATGGGGACCTCCGGGCTGACGCTCAACATCATGTCGCTCGGCGGCCTCGCGCTCGGCATCGGGATGCTCGTCGACAACGCCATCGTCATGCTCGAGAACATCGACCGGCACCAGCGGGAGCATCCCGACCCGGTCGAGGCGGCGCACGTCGGCGCCGGCGAGGTCGCCTCGGCGGTCGTGGCCTCCACGATCACGAACCTCGCCTCGGTCGCGCCGTTCCTCCTCATCACGGGCCTCGCGGCGCTCCTCTTCCGCGAGCTCCTCCTGACGATCTCGTTCGCGATCATCGTCTCGCTGGTCGTCGCCCTGACGCTCGTGCCGATGCTCGCGGCCCAGCTCTTCAAGCTGAAGGCGTCGTCGGGCCTCGAGCGGGCGCGGCTCCTCCGGGCAGTCCCCGCGGCGATGGAGGCGATCACCCGGGCCTACAGCGCCGTCCTCCCCGCGGTTCTCCGGCACCGGGCCGCCGTCCTCGTCGCCGCCGTCCTCGCGTTCGTCGGGAGCGCCGTCTTCGCCGCCCGCCTCGGGAACGAGTTCCTCCCGCAGGTGGACGACGGGCGCTTCCGCGTCTCGATCGAGCTGCCGGTCGGCACGCCCGTCGACGTGACGAACCGGGCGACGCTCGCGGCGGAGAAGGTCGTCCGCGAGCTTCCCGCCGTGCGGCACGTCTTCGCGGCGGCCGGCGGCGGCATCTGGGGGCGCGGCATGTGGGTGAGGCCCCGTTTCGCGAGCATGGAGGTCGAGGTCGAGCCGCGGAGGAGCCGCGGGATGACGGCCTCCGCCTGGCTGCAGCGCGCCCAGGCCGAGCTCTCCGCGCTCCCCGAGCTGGCCGACGCGCGCGTGCGCGTCCAGCCGCCGCGCATCCGCGGCCTGCGCACCTCGACGGGGACCGAGGACCTCGAGGTGAAGGTCTTCGGCGACGACCTCCCGACGCTCCAGCGCCTCGGCGAGGAGGTCGAGGCGCGGCTCGGGAAGCTCTCGGGACTCTCGAACGTCGAGACGAGCCTCAAGGAGACGGCGCCCGAGCTGCGCGTCGTCGTCGACCGGCGGCGCGCCGCCGACCTCGGCCTCGACGTCGGCGAGGTCGGCCGGACGGTGAGGACGGCCGTCGGCGGCTCGGTCGCCACGCGCCTGACGGAAGGGGACCGGGAGTTCGACGTGAGGGTGAGGTTCGACCCGGCGAAGGTGCGGGACGCCTCCGAGATGGCGTCGCTCCCGCTCTTCCCGCGGAGCGGCGCGGCGCTGCGCCTGCGCGACGTGGCCGACGTCCGCGAGGCCGCGGCCCCGCAGACGATCCAGCGCGAGAACCAGAACCGGCTCGTCACCGTCGGAGCCTCGGTCCTCCCGCAGGTCTGGTCGATCAGCGAGGCGACTGCGGAGGCGCGAAAGGCGCTCGCCGACCTGAAGCTGCCGGACGGCTACACGGTTCGCTTCGGCGGCCAGCAGGAGGCGGTCGACGAGAACCGACGCGTCCTCGTCACGGTCGTGCTCCTGGCGGTCTTCCTCGTCTTCGCGGTCATGGCCGTCCAGTACGAGTCGCTCGTCAACCCGCTCGTCATCATGGCGGCGATCCCGCTCGCCCTCGTCGGCGTCGTCCTCGCGCTGACGCTGACGGGGCTCCCGATGTCGGCGCCGGTCATGCTCGGCGTCATCCTCCTGGCCGGCATCGTCGTCAACAACGGCATCCTCCTCGTCGAATACTTCGAGATCCGCCGGGCGGGCGGCACGCCGAGGCTCGACGCCGTCCTCGCCGCCGCGCCTCTCCGCGTGAGGCCGATCGTCATGACCGTCCTGACGACGGTCGTCGGGATGCTGCCGCTCGCCCTGAATGCCGCCGAGGGGGGCGAGCTGATGAACCCGATGGCGGTCGCGGTCATCGGCGGCCTGACGCTCTCGACGCTCCTGACTCTGTTCGTCGTCCCGTGCCTCTACATGACGCTCTCCGGCCTCGCGGACCGGCTGCGGCGGAAGCTCGTGGTGGACGGAGCCGGGGACGCGGCGGGCCCGGCGTGACCCGGACGCGCGAGGAGCGGCTCGCGGAGCTGCGCGACCTCCTCGGCGACGACGCCGTCGTCGTCGAGCCGCACGAGCTCGAGCGCTACGAGAAGGGATGGCGCTACGGCCGCGGGAAGGCGCTCGCCGCCGTGCGGCCGTCGAGCACGAGCGAGGTCTCGCGCCTCCTTCGCCACGCTTCGGCGCTCGGCCTGCGCGTCGTGGCGCAAGGGGCGAACACCGGCCTCGTCGGGGCGTCGACGCCCGACGACAGCGGAGAAATGCTCGTCCTGAGCTTCGAGCGGCTCACCCGGACGCTCGAGGTCGACCCGGTCGACCGGACGGTGACCGCGGACGGCGGCGTCCTCCTCAGCCGGATCGACGCCGCGCTCGCCGAGCACGGCCTCCTCTTCCCGATCGACCTCGGGGCCGACCCCTCGATCGGCGGGATGGTCGCGACGAACACGGGAGGCACGCGGCTCCTGCGCTACGGCGACGTCCGGCAGAACCTCCTCGGCCTCGAGGCGGTCCTCGCCGACGGGACCGTCCTCGACCTGACGCGCCCGCTCCGGAAGAACAACACGGGGCTGGACGCGCGCCAGCTCTTCGTCGGCACGTCCGGGGTCTTCGGAGTCGTGACGAAGGTCGTGATGCGCGTCGTCCCGCGGCCGACCCAGCGGGCGACGGCGCTCGTCGGCCTCTCCTCGGGTTCCGCCGTCCTCGGCCTCCTCGGGCATCTCGAGTCGCGCCTCGGCGAGCTGCTCACCGCCTTCGAGGCGATCGGCGCCGCCGCGCTCGCGCCCGTCTTCCGGCACCAGCCGCGCCTGCGCGACCCGTTCGCCGGCCGACCCCCGGCCTACGCGGTCCTCGTGGAGCTCTCCTCGACGCTCGGCGCGGAGCGGCTCGCGCTCGACGACCTTCTCGAGTCGGCGCTCGCCGAGCGCCTCGAGGCCGCGGACGGCGGGATCACGGACGTCTTTCCCGGGAAGCCGTCGGAGCTCTGGGAGATCCGCCACGGCGTCTCCGAGAGCCTCCGGCAGGAGGGCGAGACGCTCGCCTTCGACGTCTCCGTCCCGCGCTCCTCGCTCGCCGCCTTCGTCGACGCCGCGCGCGAGACGGTCGCCGCCGGCTGGCCGTTCGTCCGCTTCTGCGACTACGGTCACTGGGGCGACGGCGGCGTCCACGTGAACCTGATCTGGAACCCGGCGGAGGCGCCGCGGCCGGCGGCCGACCTGAGGGCCGAGCTGCAGCCGCGGCTCTACGACCTCGCCGTCGTCCGCTTCGGCGGCAGCTACAGCGCCGAGCACGGCGTCGGCCCGCACAACCAGGCCTTCTACGACCTCTACACGCCGGAGCTCGTGAAGGAAGTCTGTCGTCTGCTCAAGCAGCGCCTCGACCCCGCGGGTCTCCTCGGGACGGTCCGGCTGGGCTGAGGGCGGATTCGTCGCCACCCGTCGTGGCGCGACGACCCCCCGTCCGAATCCGTACACTGTCGGTAACACGCACCCGCTCCCCGGGGCCGCGCCCGGCCGCTCCGGTGAACGCACGGAGGCCGCTTGATCCGCACTCGACCCGCTCTCCTCCTCGCAGGCGCCCTGCTCGCGACGCCGCCCGCCGCCGCTTCCCTTCGCGGAAAGGTCCTCCTCGACGGCCGGCCTGTCGCCGGCGCGACGGTCTCCGCGATCCCGCAGGAGGAGTCGCTCGACGCGGCGCGCCGCGAGGCGCGCCGAGAGCCGGAGCCTGCGGCGCTCGCGTCGGTCGCCACCTCGGCGACGGGGGAGTTCGACCTGCGGGTCGCCGCGCCCGAGGGCCGCAACGTCCTCTTCCGTCTCCGGGTGTCGGCGGCCGGCGCCCTTCCGGTGGAGCTGCCGGAGACGCGCGACGCGGCGGAGGCGGAGGATCTCGGCGACCTCGTCCTCCGGGGCGCGGAGCCGCTCGCGGGCCGTGTCCGCGGACCGGACGGAGCCCCCGTCGCCGGGGCTCTCGTGCGTCTCCGCGCGTTCGCCCGGACGGACGGCACCGCGGCCGGGACGGCGCGGACCCAGGAGACGACGACGGGGGCCGACGGGCAGTTCCGGTTCGACGCGGCCGCCGCGGAAGGGAACGAGCTCTTCGTGCAGGCGGCCGGCTTCGCGCCGGCCCGCGTCCGCAGCGCGAAGCCGGGCGCGTTGCCGCGCGCGATCTCGCTCGAGCCGGGCCTCTCGCTCCCGGGCGTCGTGCGGAGGAAGGACGGACGCCCCGCGGCGAAGGCCCTCGTCCGCTACGAGGCCGACGACGCCGAGTCTCGCTGGGTGGAGACGGGGGAGGACGGGAGCTTCCGCCTCGCCGACCTCCCGAAGCGCCGCGGCACCGTCGTCGCGGACGGAGGCGAGGACGGCTTCGCCGAGGCGGGCGGGGCGATGCCGGGCTCCGCGGCGCCGCTCGTCCTTTCCCTCGCGCCCCCGGCGATCCTCGAGGGGCGGACCCTCGACGCGACGACCCTGAAGCCGGTCCCGCGCGTTCGGCTCGAGGTCGCCTCGGGCTCCGGCCGTTTCACGGCGCGCTCGGGGTCCGACGGCCGCTACCGGCTTCGCGGCCTTCGCCCCGGAAGCGCGACCGTGCGGGCCGAGGAGCCGCGGCACGTCCCCTGGACGCGCCGTCCGGTGCCGATCGAGAAGGGGGCGACCCGCGCGCTCGACGTCCTCCTGACGCGCGGCGCGACGCTCTCGGGGCGGGTCGTCGACGAGGACGGCCGACCGGTGGCCGGTGCCGGCGTCTCGCTCCTCTCCTCGTCCGAGAGCCCGATCGACGCCGCGGTCCGGCTCCGGAGCGGAGCCGCGAGCCGCCTCCGGACGCGGCCCGACGGCTCCTTCACGGCGACCCGCCTCCCGCCCGGCGAGAACCAGCGCCTGAGTGTCCAGCATCCCGAGTTCGAGAGGGGGACCGTTGGCGGGATCTCCCTCGTCGCCGGAGGGACGCGCAGCGGCGTCGTCGTCACGATTCGCCGAGGCGTCGTCCTCACGGGCCGGGTCTCGGACCCGGACGGGAACCCGATCGCCGGAGCCGAGGTCTCGGCGGGCCGGTCGTTCTCCGTTCGTTCCTCCAGCGGCGGATCGCTGACGCGAGTGCGGGCCGAGATGATGGAGGCGCCGCGCACGGTCCGGAGCGGAGGCGACGGGGCCTTCGAGCTGCGCGGCCTCGCTCCGGGCGACGTCGCCCTCGTCGTGAGGGCGCCGGGGCGGGCGACCGAGACCGTCGACCCGGTCCGCCTCGTGCGCGGCGGCCGGCCGGACCCGGTGGAGATCGTCCTCGGCCCGGGGGCGACGATCTCCGGCCGGATCGTCCGCCGGACGGGGGAAGGCGCCTCGGGCTACTACGTCCTCGCGCGGAACCCGCGAAAGCCCTCGGACGGCCCGGGGAACACGTCGGCGACGCCGGAGGCCGACGGCACGTTCCGGATCGAGGGGCTTCGCGCCGGCGAGACGTACGACCTCCAGCTCTTCGGGGGCGGCGCCGGGTTCGGTCCGGGGCCCCGCAAGGCCGGAATCCTCGCGCCTGCCGACGGCGTCGAGTGGGTCGTCGAGGGGACCGGCCGGATCGAAGGCTCGGCCGTCGACGGGAAGACCGGGCAGCCGCTCGGCGCGTTCGAGGTCTCGTACCAGGCCGACGGGCCGGGGATGGGGGGCGTCTTCCGCGTCGGCCGGGGCGGGGGCCGGTTCACGGGCGGCGCCGGCGAGGCGCAGCTCGTCGAATCGCCGGACGGGCGCTTCGCGCTCGAGGAGGTGCCCGCCGGGAAGTGGCAGGTCGTCGTGACGGCCAAGGGCTACCAGGTCGGCCGGGCCGCCGCGATCGTCGTCGAGGAGTCGACGACGACCGACGGCGTGGAGGTCCGCGTCGCGCCCGGGAGCGTCCTCCGGGGCGTCGTGAAGGACGCTCGCTCCCACCGAGGCATCCCGGACGCGCGGGTTCGCGTCCGCGGAGAGACCGGGGACGCGGGCTCGTCGCAGGGACCGGGCGGCCTCTTCACCGACGTGGAGGGCCGGTTCGAGGCGGAGGGCCTCGCCCCCGGGAAGGTGACGGTCACGGCCGAGCACGCCGACTACACGGCGCGAACCGAGAGCGCCGTCCTCGCGGAGGGGGGGAGCAGCGTCGAGGTCGCCCTCTCGCGCGGGAGCGCGCTCGGAGGCGTCGTCCTTTCCGAGACGCGCCAGCCGGTGGCGGGGGCCTCGGTCTCGCTCGAAGGGGGCGCCCCGAGGGGAGGGGCGTTCGGCGGAGGCGACGAGACGACGACCGACGGCGCGGGCCGCTTCCGGTTCGACCACCTCTCCCCGGCCCGGTACACGCTCCGCGCGAACGTGCCGGGGCAGTCGAGCGAGACGGCCGAGGCGGTCGTCGTCGAAGGAGAGCCGGTGCCCGACGTGACGCTCGTCCTCTCGGGCGGCGCCACGCTTCGCGGCTCGGTCTCCGGGCTGCCGGAGACGCTCCGCGGGGCCGTCAGCATCTCGGCGAACGGGCCGCGCGACTTCT
>JAKLER010000153.1 GCA_022711615.1 Acidobacteriota bacterium | reverse complement strand
CCGGAAGGTCCCAGAGCGCGCGCAGCACCTCGAGCTCCGCGTCGGTCACGTCCCGGGGGGATCGCGCCATCGGCCCCTCCTGTCGTCCCGTCTTCTCAGACGTTACGTCTGAGAATCTGAGACGTCACGTCTGAGTTGTCAAGGGCGAAGGGCGGAATCGGCGCAGACCTCCCTTCGCGTCCGTCGCCGTCCCGCCGTCCCGTCCCCTCCGCCGGCCGATGCGGTTCTGTATCATCGGCCCTTCGACGAAGCAGCGGAGCCCGTCGGGCGAGGAGAGAAGAGCTGCGGGACGAGACGACAGGCGCGGCGACGCGGACGCGGACGGCCCCGCTCCTGGGCGCGGCCCCGTCCGCTCCCGCCGGGAACCACGGACGTCCGCAGGGGACCGGGACGACCTCGAGGAGGCCGCGGGCCGGGGCCTGAGGCCCTTCGCTCCGCGATCCCCGCCCGAGGGCCCGAGAGCCTCCCAAGATGGTCTTCAGCTCGCACGTCTTCCTCTTCTTCTTCCTGCCGGTCGTCCTGGCCTGCAACTACCTCCTCCCGTTTCGGTCGCTCTCGGCCGTCCTGACGGTCCTGAGCTACCTCTTCTACGGCTGGTCGAACCCCGCGTGGGTCCTCCTGATGCTCGCGGGCTCTTACATCGACTTCTTCTGCGGGCTCGGGCTCGTCCATTTCGGAGGAGGCTCCCTCGCCGGGAAGGACCTCCCCGCGCTCCCGAAGGGAGGGCCGCGGACCCGCGGGCAGAGGATCTGCCTCGCCGCGTCGCTCCTCTCCAACATCGGGATCCTCGCGTTCTTCAAGTACTACGACTTCGGCGTCGTGAACCTCGAGGCCGCCGCGCGCACCGCGGGCCTCGGCTCGATCGGCCTGCCGGTCCTCAACGTCGCCCTCCCGGTCGGCGTCTCCTTCTACACGTTCCAGTCGATGAGCTACGCGATCGACGTCTACCGCGGCGTGGCGCGGCCCCTGAAGAACCCCGTCGACTTCCAGCTCTTCGTGTCCCTCTTCCCGCAGCTCATCGCGGGGCCGATCGTCCGCTACCAGACCGTCGCCGAGCAGATCCGGCATCGCACGTTCAACCTCGACAAGCTCACCCGCGGCGTCGCGTTCTTCTCCCTCGGCCTCGGCAAGAAGATCCTCCTCGCAAACCCCATGGGGCACGTGGCCGACGCGGCGTTCAACGCCGGGACGCTCCCCTGGCACGACGCCTGGTACGGCGTCGTCGCCTACGCGTTCCAGATCTACTTCGACTTCTCGGGCTACTCCGACATGGCCGTGGGCCTCGGCCTGATGCTCGGCTTCGCGTTCATGAAGAACTTCGACGACCCGTACCTCGCCGAGAGCATCACGGACTTCTGGAGGCGCTGGCACATCTCGCTCTCGACCTGGCTCCGCGACTACCTCTACATCCCGCTCGGCGGGAACCGCTCCGGCGAGGGGCGGACCTACGCGAACCTGATGACCGTCATGCTCGTCGGGGGGCTCTGGCACGGCGCCTCCTGGAACTTCGTGATCTGGGGCGCGATCCAGGGCATCTTCCTCGCCGCCGAGCGGCTCCAGGGGGAAGACTCCGCGTGGCGGCGCCTGCCGGCGCCGTTCCGGATCGCCGCCACGTTCCTCGTCACCTGCCTCGCCTGGGTCTTCTTCCGGGCGGAGACGCTCCCGCAGGCCGCGACGTACCTCCGCTCGCTCGCGGGCCTCGTGGAGGTGCCGGCCGGCGCGCTCGCGGTCGCCGCCTCGATCTACACGCCGTACCACGTCGCGATCGCCGTCGCCTGCGCCGTCGTCGTCTGGACCCTCCCGCAGGTCTGGGACTTCACCCGGCGTCTGACGCCGCTGAAGGCCGCCGCCTGCGTCGCCGTCCTCCTCGCGAGCATCGTCGTCCTCTGGACCCAGACGACGAACCCGTTCCTCTACTTCCAGTTCTGAGAGGACGACGGGACGATGGCGAAGAGAGAGAAATCGTTCTCCGAGGCCGACAGCCTCCAGGACCTCCTCGGGACGCGCGTCGGCCGCCCTTCCGCGTGGCTCCTCACGGCTCCGTTCCTCCTCGTCCTTTTCGCGGTCCCCCTCCTCCAGCTCGTCCGCCCGGGGACGAAAGACGCAGCAGAGAAGCCCTCGGCCCCGCGCTCCTCGCGGTCGACAGGCACGTTCGTCTCCCGCCTCCTCTCGAAGATCCCGAACGCGGAGGCGCTGCGGGCGATCGAGTCGCGCCTCGAGAACGAGAGCCTCCTTCGCGGCGCCGTCCAGAGGAGGGCGCAGTCCTTCCTCACGGGCTTCTTCCGGGCCGGCAACAGCAAGGTCGTCGTCGGTTCCGACGGCTGGCTCTACTACCAGCCCGGCCTCGACTTCGTCGCCGGACCAGCCATCACCGATCCCGACGCGCTCCGGCGGCGCCGGAAGAAGATGGTCGACCGCGAGCTCGAGACCGAGCCGAGCCCCGACCCGCGCCCGGCCCTCTTCCGCCTCCACGCCGACCTCGCGGCGCGCGGCGTCCGCCTCGTCGTCTTCCCGGTGCCCGACAAGGTCTCGATGGAGCCGCAAGAGCTCGGGCCGAGATTCGCGGGGGCAGCTCCCGACTTCCGCCCGTCGAACCGGGGCTCCGCGACGTTCCTCGACGACCTGCGGAAGGAGGGGATCGAGGTCTTCACGCTCGACGCGGCCTCCGTGGGGGAGCCGGGCGAGCGTTACCTGCGGGCCGACACGCACTGGACGCCGCCCCTCATGGAGCGCGCCGCACGGGACCTCGCGGCTCTCCTCCGCGCCCGCGGGTCCCTTTCGCCGGCGATCGAGCCCGCGCCCTGGCGGGTCCGCGAGGAGAGCCGCACGGGTGGCGGCGACCTCCTCGGAATGCTCCGGCTGCCGCCGGACCAGGCGATCTTCGCCCCGCAGAGCGTCGTCGCGCGCGTCGTGACGAACGCGGACGGGAGCGCGTGGGAGCCCTCCGCGGGCTCCGAGGTCCTCCTCCTCGGCGACAGCTTCACGAACGTCTACTCCGACCCGTCCCTCGGCTGGGGCTCGGGCGCCGGCTTCGCCGAGCACCTCTCGCTCGCCCTCGGCCTGCCGATCGACGTCGTGGCGATCAACGGGGGCGCCGCGGCCGGCGCGCGGGCCGAGCTCGCCGGCCCGGGCGGCCTCGAGCGGCTCGAGAACGCGCGCGTCGTCGTCTACGAGTTCGCCGACCGCGACCTGACGACGGAGAACTGGAAGGTCCTCCCGCTGCCGGCCCCGAGGGAGCCGCGCCCCGCCGTCGCCCCATCCGCCGCCGAGGCCGCGCCGGCCGGCCCCTTCGCGCCGGCCGCGGCCCCGAAGCAGCCGGCGCCCGCGGAGAGGCCCCGCACGGAGCCGGCCCCGACCGCGGCGCCCCGGCCGACCCCCGCGCGCGCGGAGCCGGTCGTCCTCCACGCGAAGGTCCTTCAGGTCTCGCCCGTCCCCGAGCCGTACAGCGCGCCGTACGCCGACTGCCTCTCCACGGTCCGGCTGGAGGTCGTGCGCGTCGAGTCGGGCGCCTGGGCCGACACGCACGCGATCGCGGTCTTCCTCGCGATGAAGGACAACGAGTGGCTCCCCCCCGCCCGATTCGAGCCGGGGACGCTCCTGAAGGTGCGCCTCATCCCGTTCAAGGCCGCGCCGTCCGCCGTCCGCTCGATCCGGCGCGTCGACGACCTCGACGACTTCGAGCGCATCCCGTACTACGTCCTCGATTGGGAGATCCGATGAAGTCCTGGCCCCGCCTCGCCCCCGGTCTCGTCCTCGGCCTCCTCCTCGCCGCACCTACCGCGGCGGACGCAGCGACCCCGCCCGCCGCTCCCCGAAAGGCGCGCTCGGCGCGCCCCCCGGCCGCGACCGCTCCCTCGCGCGCGGAGAGCATCGCCGCCGCGCGCCGGCTCCTCCTCGGCCAGCTCGCGGCGTCGGGGGCCGGATCGTGGGACGCCTGGAGCGCGTCGGTCGAGCCGTTCCGCGCCTCGCTCCGCGAGCGGGTCGCGGCGGCGAAGCCGAACAACCCGGATTCGAAGGGCTACACGGAGTCGCGCTACGAGGTCCTCGAGTCGCTCGGCGAGCCGCCGCGGTTCGAGGCGTGGCCGTCGAGCTACGTGAGGTACGTCGCGAACGCCCCGGTCTCGACGTCGGAGTTCCTCACCCGCACCGCCTTCGTCTCCTCGATCGAGGCCATCTCGCGCTGGCTCGCCTCCCGCGGCATCGACTTCATCTTCGTTCCCGTGCCGAAGATGACGGAGGTCTACCCCGAGGCGTTCGTCGCGGCGGCGCCGGCCGACCGCATCGTCGCCCCGCAGATGAGGCGGGCGATCTTCGAGCTCCTCGAGCGGAACGTCGAGGTCGTCGACCTCCTCCCGCTCTTCCTCGAGGCGCGCACACGCCCGGGCGCGCCGTCGCTCTACCAGCACGCCGACCCGCACTGGGCCTGGGAGGCGCAGAAGATCGCCCTGGAGGAGATCGTCCGGCGGCTCCGGCGCTACCCCGAGGTCCGGAAGTCGCTCGCCGCTCCCCGCCGCTTCCGGACCTGGACCGAACGGCGCGATCTCACGTCGGTCTCCGCGGCGTTCGGGGCGCTCACGCCGGAGCAGGCCCGGCGGGTGAAGCCGTTCCTGACGGCGAACGTCGAGTTCGCCGCGCCCCTCGGCGAAACCCCGCTCGCGTCCGAAGACTCGCCCATCGCGCTCGCCGGGGACAGCTACAACAACGGACTGGAAGGGGGCCTCGCCGCCCGCCTCAACATGCCGATCCGCGACCTCCACGCCTCGGGCGGGTCGCTCGCCCCCTTCAAGGACCTCCTGCGCGACCCGGAGTCGATGAAGTCGATGAAGGTCCTCATCTTCCTCGTCAACAACCAGGCGCTCTGGGAGTTCCCGGCGACGCTCCCCGGAGAGATCGCGAAGTTCCAGGTCTCGCGCCCCCCGGACTGACCTCAGGTCGACGACGGAGGCCGCTCCTCCTCAGCCTTTCAGGCCCGGGTCGCGCCGCGCCGCGAGCGCGACCGTGAGCGCGAGGAGGACGAGCCCTCCCGCCGCGCCGAGCGCGACGGACAGGACCACGGCCTCCTCCTTCCCGTGGAGCGCGTGGAGCGGCATGAGCCACGGGTAGTACGGCCCCAGCCTCGAGCCGGACGCGAAGAGGGCGAGGAACGTCCCCGCGACGCCGGTGCCGAGCGAGACGACGATCGACGGGAAGCGGAGGCTGACGGCGTTCTGGATCGCGAGGACGAGGAGCGCGGCGCCGAAGACGCGGGCCGTCCGTCCGAGCATCGTCGCGACCGGAGCCGCCGTCTCGAGGGCGATCTTCGGGTGGAGGGCGTCGGCGAGGACCGCTCCCCCGAGACACCCGAGGAGGAGGACGACCGTGGCGAGGAGGAGGAGCCCCGTCGCGACGAGCGCCTTCGCTGCCGGGACGCACCAGCGCGGCAGCGGGAGGACGCCGAGGCGCAGCCACCCCTGGTTCGCGTGCTCGGCGTGGGAGACGAGAGCGACGACGAGCGCCGTCGCGAGGGGGAGCATGAAGACCCCCCACATCGAGAGCGCGTTCTTGTGGAACGCGAGCCAGGGCTCGACGTCCGCTCCGAACCCCTCCTTCATCCGGAGCCAGATCGCCACCTGCAACGCGACGACGACGAGGGGCGCGACGAAGCAGGTCGCGAGCGCGAGGGTCCGCTTCAGCTTCAGGAGCTCGATCCGGACGGCGACGGCGAGGCCCCTCACGCGGCGGCTCCTTCCGGGACGCCCGCCACGAGCGCGAGGAAGGCGCGCTCGAGGCTCGCCTCCTCGAGGGCGAGGTGGGAGACCGCGAGCCCCTCCCCGACGAGGAGAGTGTTCACCCGGGCGATCCCCTCGCGGCCGGCCACGCCCACCGCGAGGAGCCCGTCGGGCCGGAGCGTCGCGGAGAGATCCACCCGCCGGAGGAGCGCCTGCGCCCGCGCCGGGTCGTCCACGCGGACGCCGAGGACGCCCGGCTGCGTCCCCTTCAGCTCCTCGAGCGGCCCCTGGAACCGGAGCCGACCGCGCGCGAGGACGCCGATCCACGTCGCGACCGACTCGAGCTCCGCGAGGATGTGGCTCGAGACGAGGACGGTGATTCCCTCCTCGGCGGCGAGCCGTCGGATCGTCTCGCGGAGCTCGCGGACCCCCGCCGGGTCGAGCCCGTTCGACGGCTCGTCGAGGACGAGGAGGCTCGGGGCGTGGAGGAGCGCGAGCGCGAGGCCGAGCCGCTGCTTCATCCCGAGCGAGAAGCGGCGGACGAGCTTCTTCCCCTCGCCCGCGAGGCCGACCGCCGCGAGCGCCCGCTCCACGTTCGCGCGCGGGACCCCGCGAGCGAGCTGGTCGAGCCGCAGGTTCTCCTCGGCCGTCAGGTGGGGATAGAGCGCCGGCGACTCGACGAGCGCCCCGACGCGCGCGAGGGCGGCCGACCGCCGGCCGTTCACCGGCTCGCCGAGGAGCTCGACCGACCCTCCCGAGGGCGTCAGGAGGCCGAGGAGGAGCTTGATCGTCGTCGTCTTCCCCGCCCCGTTCGGCCCGACGAAGCCGTAGACGCTCCCGCGCGGTACGGCGAGGTCGACGCCCGAGACGACGGCCGTCTCCCCGTAGCGGTAGGTCAGGCCGCACGTCGTCACGACGCTCTCCATCTACTCCTCCTCGACCCGCCGGCTCGGCGCCGCCGTCCTCAGGAACACGAATGCGTCGAAGAGCCGGGGCCACGGCGCGGTCATCGTCGCCTGGCCCATCGGCCGGGCCTTCACCGGGAGCTCGAGCCAGCTCCCCGGCGCGTTTCGGCGGAGATCCAGGAAGAGCGCCGGCAGGCCCGTTCGCTCGGCGTGGTCCTCGAAGCTTCCGCGGCGCGGCGGCGCGAGGTCCCAGGGCGAGGAGAAGACCGACCCGACGCGCCCCGCCCCCGACGTGAAGGCGACGACGTAGGCGCCCTCTCCGAGCTCGTCCCGCAGGCGCTGGCCCATCGGCACCATCTCCGGGTCCGGGAACGGGCGCTCGACGAGGTCGCGCCGGCGGGAGGCGTGCGACGTCGCGGCCCAGGCGACGACCTTCCGTCCCCGGTAGCGCTCCGACATCAGCCACAGCAGGTTCTCGGCCATCTGCGCGTCGCGGCGGTTCATCACCTCGGGAGCCGGCTTCTCGAAGTCGACGTCCCAGAGGAAGCGGGCGTCGACCGCGGTGCTCCTCACGACCTGCGCGAGGAACGCCCCCTCCGCGTCGGCCCGCGCGGCGAGGCGCCGCTCGAGCTCCGCCGCCGCGGCGGCGAACGCCTCCCGCTCCTTTGCGGGCGCCTTCCGGAACCCCTTCGCCGGGCTCTCGAGGAGCTTCCCGAGCGGCCCGAAGAAGGCCTCGAGCTCGCCCGGCGCGAGCCCCGCCGCGGCCCGGAGGGCCGGGGAGAGCTCCTCCCGGCTGATCCGGCCGGTCAGCTGCATGTCGAAGCCCGTCAGCTCGAGCGGGGCGCGCGTCCGCGCAGAGGCGCCGAGGTGCTCGACCATCGGCCGGAACTCCTCGCTCTCGGCCCAGACCTCGAAGACCGAGCCGCGCACCGCCTCGCGCGCCGGCGCGCCGCGGAGGATCGCGTCGCCCGCCCGCTCGCACGCGAAGAGCCCGCTCTCCATCGCGAGGACGTCGAACCCCATCCGCTCGTGGAGGAAGCGGACGAGCCGCGTCTTCGCGAGGAACGTGGAGCCCTCGCCGTGCGTCTGCTCGCCGAGGAGGACGAGCCGGGCGTCGCCGATCGCGGCGCGGAGCGGCTCGAGGTCGTCGAGCGACGCCTCTGCGGGGTCGATCCCCCGGAGCGGGACGGCCCGCGCTTCTATCCAGCGCGACTCGGGCGTCGGCGCGAGGTCGCGCCCCCGGCAGCCCGCGGCCGCCGCGAGGGCGAGGAGCCCCGCGCATACGAACGCCCGTCGCGCCCTCCGGGGCGCGCCCCGTCCCGTCGTGTCCGGCACGGCAGGTAATACGGACGCGCCGCCCGGCGGTTAACGGGAGCGTCGGGACGGCCGAGATCCCTCCGTCCCGGAGCGCAGAGCGTGGACGACAGCCCTGGCCGCTGGTTCTCGACGGTTTCGGATACTGTCCCGGAATGCAGGACCTCGTCGGCGGCTTCCTCGCCGCGCCTCTCGCGGTGCAGGCCGTTCTGGTGTGCTTCGCCCTCGCCTTCCTCGCGATGGTCTTCGCCCGCCCCCTGGCCCACCGGAGGGCGCGCGAGCGGTTCGCCGCCCTGGCCGCATCGATGGGCGCGCCGGTCGCTCCTGGCCGCAGCCCGCTCGAGGCTTCGTTCGGGGCCGTCTGCGAAGGACGCCGCTTCGAGGTCCGGCGCGAGCTGCGGAGCGGCATCGCCGGCAGCCACTACCGCGGACCCCGTGGCAACCTCGTCGTCCTCGAGACGCCGCTCTCCGGCAGCCGCTGGGAGATGCACGGGGTGGAGATCGTCCCGGGAGGGCCCCGGAAGCGCCCCGGCGCCCGCGCGCTGGAGACCGGCGACCCCGATTTCGACGCGCGCTTCGCCGTCTGGCAGGACGGTGTGCCGGTGCGCGAGGGCTGGCTCGACGCCCCGACCCGCGCCGCGGTCACGGCGTTCTTCGACGGCCCCGGCGTCGCCGGCCCGGTCTGGGCGCAGGAGGGGCGGCTGACGTACGTCGCCGTGCCGCCCGCCAGGCTCGACGAGCCGAAGCTCACGGCCATCCTGCGCCGGCAGGCCGCTCTCGCCTCGGCTCTCGAGCGAACCGCCGGCTGGAGGGGACCGGCCGCGTAACCGCGGCGCGGGAGGGGCGCGGGCCCGCCGCGCCCCTCCCGCCTCAGAGCGCCAGCGTCTTCGCCCCCGCCGCGAGCGTCGCCTTCACGACCTCGAGGAGCTTCGCGGGGGGCACGCCCTCGGCCTTCTTCTCGCGGCGCGTCGAGACCTCGACGACCCCCTTCGCGAGCGCCTTGCCGCCGACCACGACGCGGACGGGAAAGCCGATCAGGTCGGCGTCCTTGAACTTCACGCCCGGGCGTTCGTCGCGGTCGTCCCAGAAGACCTCGACGCCCGCCTCGGTCAGCTCCGCGTAGATCTTCTCGGCGGCCTCCAGGACCTCCTTGTCGCGCTGGAGCGAGAGGAGGGCGACCTGGAACGGCGCGAGCGGGACGGGCCAGATGATCCCGTCGTCGTCGTGGTTCTGCTCGACGGCGGCGGCGACCGTCCGGCCGACGCCGAGGCCGTAGCAGCCCATCTGGAGCGGGACCATCTTCTGCTGCGGGTCGGCCACCTCGCACTTCATCGCTTCGGAGTACTTCGTCCCGAGCTTGAAGATGTGCCCCACCTCGATGCCGCGCTTGATCCGCAGGACCCCGGCGCCGGTCGGCGACGGGTCGCCGTCGCGCGCCGTCGCCACCTCGATCACCCCGGCCACCTTCAGGTCGCGCGGGACGGAGAGGTTGGAGTGGTGGGTGCCGTCCTCGTTCGCTCCGCAGAAGACGTTCCGGGCATTCTCCATGGAGCGATCGACGTAGACGGGGACCTCGTCCTGCCCCTTGCGCGGCTTCAGGCCGATCGGGCCGATGAAGCCCGGCTTGCAGCCGGCGATCTCGGGGAGCCACTCCTCGGGGACGAGGCGGACGTGCGCGACGCCGAGCGCCTTCGGGAGCTTCACCTCGTTGATCGTCAGGTCGCCCCGGATGACGATCGCGCAGACGAACGAGCTGTCGTCCGCGCGGATCGCCTCGTAGAGCATCGTGTTCGTGATCCGGTCTTCCGTCGTCCCGAGGTGCTTCGCCTGCCCCTCGGTCGAGACGATCCCCGGCGTCGGGGAGTCGGCCCGGCCGAACGGCTTCTCCTCCTCGTTCGCCCAGGGCTCGGGGAGCGGCGCCGTGACGGCCTTCTCGACGTTCGCGCCGTACTTGCCGTCCTCGGAGAAGACGAGCGCGTCCTCGCCAGTGTCGGCGACGACCATGAACTCCTCGGACGCGGAGCCGCCGATGGCACCCGAGTCGGCCTGGACGAGCGCGTACTCGAGGCCGCAGCGCTCGAAGATCGCGCGGTAGGCGGCGTCCATCTTCCGGTAGTGGGCGTCGAGCCCCTTCGGGTCGACGTCGAAGGAGTAGGCGTCCT
>JAKLER010000152.1 GCA_022711615.1 Acidobacteriota bacterium | reverse complement strand
GCGCCTCCTCCAGCAGCTCGGGAACCAGGCGGTCCACCGGGCGGCGCCCGTACGCGAGGCGGAGTCGGTCGCGGCCGTCCGCGAGCTGCTCCACGTGGCGTACTGGTTCGCGAGGACGTACGGGCGAGCCACGAAGCCCGCGCCCGGAATCACGTTCGACGCGGCGGCGCTCCCGAAGACGGCGCCTCTCCCGCGGCAGACGGTCGACCAGCTGCGCGCGCTTGCCGCCTCGCTGAAGGAGAAGGACGAGAAGCTCGCGGACCTGCTCGCCGAGAAGGCGACGGTCGACGACGAGCTCCAGCGCCTGCGCGCCGAGATCGCCGAAGTTGCCGCAGCCAAGAAGGCGAACGCGGCGCGGCCCGACCCGCACGACTACTCCGAGGCCGAGACGCGCGACTTCTTCATCGACCTTCTCCTCCAGGAGGCGGGCTGGCCGCTCGACGAGGCGCGCGACCGGGAGTTCCCGATCGAAGGGATGCCGAATGCCGAAGGGGTCGGCTACGCCGACTACGTCCTCTGGGGCGACGACGGGCGCCCGCTCGCCGTCATCGAGGCGAAGCGGACGCGAAAGTCGCCGCAGGCCGGCCAGCAGCAGGCGAAGCTCTACGCCGACGGCCTCGAAGCGCGCTTCGGACAGCGCCCCGTCATCTTCTTCACGAACGGCTACGAGCACTGGATCTGGGACGACGCCGCCTACCCGCCGCGCCGCGCGGCGGGCTTCCTGAAGAAAGGCGAGCTGGAGCTGACGATCCAGCGGCGGACGAGCCGAAAGCCGCTCGCCGGGGCGGAGGTGAACCGGCGGATCGTCGAGCGCCACTACCAGACGCGGGCGATCCGCCGCGTCTGCGAGGCGTTCGAGCGCGACCGGGAGCGAAAGGCGCTCCTCGTCATGGCGACGGGCGCCGGGAAGACGCGAACGGTCATCGCCCTCTGCGACCTCCTGATGCGCTGCGGCTGGGTGAAGCGCGTCCTCTTCCTCGCCGACCGGGTCGCGCTCGTAAACCAGGCGGTCGGCGCGTTCAAGACGCATCTCCCCGACTCGCCCCCGGTGAACCTCGTCACGGAGAAGGGCGGCGAGGGGCGCGTCTACGTCTCGACCTACCCGACGATGATGGGGCTCATCGACGAGACGAACGGGGGCGAGCGGCGGTTCGGGCCGGGCCACTTCGACCTCGTCGTCATCGACGAGGCGCACCGCTCCGTCTACCGGAAGTACGGCGCGATCTTCGACTACTTCGACTCCCTCCTCGTCGGCCTCACGGCGACGCCGAAGGACGAGATCGACCGCGACACCTACCGCCTGTTCGACCTCGACCGCGGCGTCCCGACCGACGCCTACCCGCTCGAGGAGGCCGTGAAGGACGGCTTCCTAGTCCCGGCGCGGGCCGTCTCGGTGCCGCTGAAGTTCCCCCGGCAGGGGATTACCTACGCCGACCTGACGGAGGAGGAGCGGGAGGAGTGGGACGCCGTCGACTGGAGCGACGACGGCACCACGCCCGCGAGGGTCGAGGCCGCGGCCGTGAACAAGTGGCTCTTCAATGCCGACACGGTCGACCGGGTCCTCGCGCACCTGATGGCCCGCGGGCAGAAGGTCGCCGGCGGCGACCGGCTCGGAAAGACGATCGTCTTCGCCGCGAACCAGGACCACGCCGAGTTCATCGCGGAGCGCTTCGACGCGGGCTGGCCGCACCTGAAGGGGCACTTCGCCCGCGTCGTCCACTGCGGCCTCCCCTACGCCCAGAGCCTCATCGACGCCTTCTCGAGCCCGTCGAAGGCCCCGCACGTCGCGATCTCGGTCGACATGCTCGACACGGGGATCGACGTCCCCGAGGTCGTGAACCTCGTCTTCTTCAAGCTCGTGAGGTCGAAGACGAAGTTCTGGCAGATGGTCGGCCGGGGGACGCGCCTCTCCCCCGGCCTCTTCGGCCCCGGGCAGGACAAGCGGGAGTTCTTCATTTTCGACTACTGCGGGAACCTGGAGTTCTTCGCTCTCGACCCGCCCGCGACGGACGGCGCCGTGGGCGACCCGCTCGGGAAGAGGCTCTTCGTCCGCCGCCTCGACCTGATCGGCGAGCTGGACGAGCGCCTCGCGCCCGCCCCGACGACACCGGGCTCGAGCCCGATCGACGAAACGAACCTCGCGAGCCGCCGCGCCGATGACGCCGCGCTCCGCGGCGAGGTGGCGGCGCTCCTCCACGCCGAGGTCTCCTCGATGAGCCTCGAGAGCTTCGTCGTCCGGCCGAAGCGCCGGCTCGTCGAGAAGTACCGCGAGCCCGGGGCCTGGACGGAGCTCTCGAACGTTGCCCGGCAGGAGCTGGCCACCGAGGTTGCGGGCCTCCCGAGCGGCCTCGCGCCCGAGGAGGAGGAGGCGAAGCGGTTCGACCTCCTGATGCTCCACCTCCAGCTCTCCGTCCTCCGCCACGACCCGTCCTTCCTGCGCCTGAGCGAGCCGGTCCGGGCGATCTGCGGCCTCCTCGAGGAGAAGGCCGCGATCCCGATGGTCGCCGAGCGGATCGTCCTGATCCAGGCGATGCAGTCGGACGAGTGGTGGCAGGACGTGACGCCGACGATGCTCGAGTCGGCCCGCAAGCACCTTCGCGGCCTCGTCTCGCTCATCGAGAAGCGGCGGCGCGCCCCCGTCTACACCGACTTCACCGACGAGATGGGGCGCGAGCGGCTCGTCGACCTCCCCGGCTTCGGCGCCCCCGACGGCTTCGAGCGCTTCCGCGAGAAGGCGCGCGCCTTCCTCCGCGAGCACGAGGACCACGTGACGATCCGGAAGCTCCGCTCGAACCGGCCCCTCACCCGCTCCGACCTCGACGAGCTGGAGCGGATGCTCGGGGAGACCGGCGTCGGCGACGCGCTCTCCATCGAGAAGGCGAAGAAGGAGAGCGAGGGGCTCGGCCTCTTCGTCCGCTCTCTCGTCGGCCTCGACCGGGAGGCCGCCAAGGCTGCCTTTGGAGGCTTCCTCGACGGCCGGACCCTGAACGCGAGCCAGATCGAGTTCGTCGACCTGATCGTGAACCACCTGACCGAGCACGGCGTCATGAGCCCCGCGCTCCTCTACGAGTCCCCCTTCACCGACCTCGCCCCCCGCGGCCCCGACGGCCTCTTCCCGTCGTCGCAGGTCGACGAGCTCGTGGCGATCCTGGGCCGGGTCCGCGCGGCGGCCATCGCGGCCTAGGCGCGCCCCGGACCTCAGAGCAAGGCGACTTCGTACCCGAACGGGATCACGATCTCCCCCGCCCCGCGGAACCGCTCCGCCCGCGCGACGGCGAGAGGCCCCTGGACCGAGACCTTCGCGAGGAGCTCGGCGTGGTCGGCGAAACGCTGCTCGCCGAGGAAGCGCCGCTCCGCGCGGACCCCGAGGCGTCGCATCGCCTCCGCGCTCCGCTTCACCTTCTCCTCCTCGACGACGTGCCAGGCCCACCCGGAGCCGGGTGCGTGGTCCAGGACGACGACGTCGGACGCGAGGGTCCTGGCGTGCGCGAGGGCCCTCTCCGGATCGGGCATCTCGTGGAGGGAGAACTCGAAGAGGACGACGTCGCCGCGGGCGGAGACTTCGAGGACGTCGGAGCAGACGAGCTCGAACCTCCCAGCGAGCCCCTTCGCCGCGAGAACGTCGCCGAGGCGCCCGAGGGCCTCGCCGTCCCCGTCGACGGCGACGACCCGGCGCGCCGCGCGCCCGTACTCGACGAGCTGGCCCCCGCCCGCCCCGACGGAGACGACGGTCTTCCCGGCGAACGGGTAGAAGTCGAGGAGGTTCCGGACGACGAGGCCGACGTCGGTCGCCATCCCTCGAGACTCGCACAGGCCGCGCCGGGACGCTTCGGGCCGGCTCTTCGTGACCTCCCTCACCGCCCTGCCGTCCGTCGCCAACCGGCCGCACGCCGTCGGCGTCCATCCCTCGAGACGCCACTCGAAGGAGGACCCGACGATGAACCCGAAGCGCATCCGCACCGCTCTCGCCGCCGCTCTTCTCTCTCTCGCCTTCCTCGCCCCCGCCGCGGAGGCGGCCCGCGTCGTGGTCAAGGTCGGCCCGCCGGCGGCGCGCGCGGAGGTTCGGGCGACCGCCCCGTCGCCGCGCCACGTCTGGGTCGGCGGCTACTGGCGCTGGGACGGCCGGGCGCACGTCTGGGTCGCGGGCGGCTGGCAGCTCCCGCCCCGGCACCGGGCCGCCTGGGTCGAAGGACACTGGAAGAAGGTCCGCGGCGGCTGGACCTGGATGCCCGGCCACTGGAGGTGAGCGCGCTCGGACCGAAAAGGAGGAGAATCGGGGTGAGGCGGCCTCCCCCGGCAGCTTCCCCGGGCGGCCCCCCCGGAACGCCCGCCGGTCTCGATCCGAGCCGGCGGGCGTCGTTGCGCTCGGGAGACCCCGACCGAAAAGGAGGAGGCGCACCGCGCGGCGCAGGCTCAGCTCGGAGCGTCGTGCTTCGGGAACGTCGCCACGGCGCGGGTCGGCTCCCCGGCCGCAGAAACGAGGGTCAGCTCGCCGCCGTGCGCGTGGACGATCCGCTCCGCGATCGGGAGCCCCATGCCGGTCCCGGCCGGCTTCGACGAGACGAAGACCCGGAAGACGTCGCCGCTCCCCTTGCCGTCGACGCCGGGGCCATGGTCGGAGACGGTGAGGCGCCAGAAGCGTCCGCCGTCCTCGACCGCCACGTCGACCTCGCGCGCCCGGGCCCCCTGGGCCTCCACGGCGTCGAGCGCATTGCCGACGAGGTTCAGGACGACCTGCTTGACCCGCGCCGTGTCGAGGAGCGCCGGGGCGCCGCCCGGCCACGGACGGAACGTGAGCGCGATGCGGCGCGTCCGCGCCTCGGGCCCCAGGAACGCGACCGCCTCCGACGCCGGCTCGTTCAGGTCGGACGGCACCGTGACGAGCGGCGAGGGGCGGGCGTAGGAGAGGAAGTCGGAGAGGAGGCGCGCGAGGCGCCCGGTCTCCACCCGCGTGGCGGAGGCGAGCTCGGCGGTGGAGAGGCCCGAGGAGCCCTTCTCGAGCTGCTCCTCGAGGAGCTCGAGGTTGAGGCTCATGGCGTTCAGGGGATTGCGGATCTCGTGCGCGAGGCCGGTCGCCATCTCCCCCAGCTCGGCCCGCCGCTCGGCCTCGATGCGCGCCGCCTCGACGAGCCGCGTCCGGCGGACGAGGAGCATCAGCGCCCAGGCGGCGGCGAGGATGCCGAGGAAGGAGACGAGCGCCGCGGCGAAGATCCGCTTGTAGAGCTTCACCCGGAGGACCTCGACGCGCGCCTCGAGCTCCCGCTGCGAGACGCCGACCTTCAGCGTGCCGAAGTCGCCGATCGGGACCTCGATGCCGTACGGGTCGGCGATCTGTGCGGTCGTCTCGGTGGAGCGCGAGGCGGGCTCGAGCGGGTTCGTCGAGATCGTCTGCCCCGCCTCCGGGTGCGCGCCGGCGCGCTCGGGCCGCGAGAGGACTCCGGAGTAGGCGTAGACGAGCTGGTTCCGCGAGTCGTAGACGCGGACCTCGGAGAGGATGCGACGCTCCGCGAGGGCGGAGCCGACGAAGACGTCGAGGTCCTCCTGGTTGACCTTCAGCGTGTAGAGGTCGCCCGACGCCCGCTCGGCGAGGCCGCGGGCGATCCGCTGCGCGTCCTGGCGGGAGTAGAGGAGCGCCTCGTCGACGACGTCCTTCGAGAGCGTCTTGAAGAGGAGGTGCCCGAAGAGGAAGACCGACCCAGCGGTCAGCAGGCCGACGAGGGAGAGGACGGCGGTGAGGTTCCGGCGAAAGCGGCGCGCCTCGGGGTCGGACACGGCCCGGAGTTTACGTGCGCGTGCGCTATCCTCCCGCCTCGCCGTGAAGAGCGCCTCCACGACAGAGACCGACCCGGCCGGAAGGAAGCGCCTGCGCCCCGAAGCGGCCTTCCTCCTGAAGTTCGTCCTCCTCCTCCTCCTCTTCTTCGCCGCCACCGCGCCGAAGCCGATGAACGACGCCTTCGTCGAGCCGTTCACGGCGGGCGTCGCGAAGGTGGGGGGCTTCGCGGCCGGCCTCTTCGGCGAGGAGACGCGGATGGAGGGGACCGTGATCCGCTCGCCCCGCTTCGCCGTCAACGTCCGGACGGGCTGCAACGGCCTCGAGACGATCTACATCTTCTTCGCCGGCGTCCTCGCCTTCCCCGCCCCGTGGGGCCGCAAGCTCCTGGGCCTCGCCGGCGGGTTCCTCGCCATCCAGCTCCTGAACGTCGTGAGGATCGTCAGCCTCTTCTACATCGGGGTCTACTTCCCGCAGCACTTCGAGGACTCGCACATCGTCGTCTGGCAGGCGATCGTCATCCTCTTCGGCGTCGCCCTCTTCCTCCTCTGGGCGGACCGCTATGCACGACCGGATCGACCCGCGGCTCCGTAGGCTCCTCGCGCGGCTGCCGCTCGCGGCGGGGCTCGCGATCCTCCTCTGGTTCGCGCTCGTCGGCCGTCCCTGGAGCGCGCTCGTCACGCGCGCGTCCGAGGGTTGGATCCGCGCCGCCGAGCGGACGAAGGTGACCCGCCTCGCGTTCGAGGACGGAATGGTCGTCGTGCAGAGGGCCGACCTCTCCTCCCGGTCCGAGACGCCGGCCTTTTCGGCTGCGCCGATGACGGCGAACCTCGTCCTCCTGCTCGCGCTGCTCTTCGCGACTCCGCGCGACCTGCGCGCGCCCGCGTACGCAGCCCGGGTCGCCGCCGCCTTCGCCGCGCTCCTCCTGACCCAGGTGCTGCACCTCTCCTTCGCCGTCCAGACGCTCTACGCGACGCAGCTCGGCGCCTGGAGCGTCGCGACGTGGCCGCGCTGGCAGAGGGAGGTCGTCGCGACGGGGCGCTACTTCTTCGACATCGTCGGGAAGTTCGCGGTGCCGTTCGTCTTCTGGGCGCTGACGCTCCGGATCGGCGAGGACGCGGAGGCCGGAAAGGGAAACGCCGCCTCCGGGAAGAGGCGGCGTTCGAAGGGGAAGGGCTGAACCGTTCGGCCCCCCGGCCCCCCCAGCCACGATCCAGGACCGCTGTCAGTCCTGCCGCGCTCGCCGGGGGGCTGCCTCGCCGGGGGGCTGAGCTTCGCGCGCCCCCCGGACCCCCGCCCACTCATCGGCGGTTCGAGCGGACTGCTGGGTCCGTGCGCGGCCCCCCGGACCCCCACCCCTCATCAAGAGCTCCTACCTAATCCTGGCGTTTCAGGTACCGGAAGTCCTTGATGTCGTACTCCTTCATCTTCGCGATGAGGGAGCCGCGGGAGATGTTGAGGAGTCGGGCGCCGAGGGACTGGTTGCCGCGCACCTTGCGCATGACGCGCTCGATGACCTGGCGCTCGACCTTCTCGACGATCTCCTTGAGGTCGTCGCTCTCGGCGAGCGTCAGCTCGACGTGCTCGTCTCCGAACTTCGCGTCGAGGTCGGAGAGGCGGACGGGCCCCGCTCCGAGCTGCGCCGCGAGGCGCCGAACCTCGTTCTCGACCTCGCGGACGTTCCCCGCGTAGTTGAAGTCGAGGAGGGCGTTCATCGCCTCGACGTCGAAGGCCGCCGCGGGCGGTCCGCCGTGGCGCGCGGCGAACGCGTCGAGGAGGGCGGGGATGTCCTCCTTGCGGTCGCGAAGCGTCGGGAGACGTAGCGTGAGGGCCGAGAGCCGGTAGTAGAGGTCGTCCCGGAACGTCCCCTCCTCGACCGCCCGCGTGAGGGGCCGCGAAGAGGTGCCGATGACGCGGACGTCGACGGGGACGGACCGGCCGCCGGGTGCGACGACCTCGCGCGCCTCGAGGAGCCTGTAGAGGAGCGCCTGGGTCGGCGCGGGGAGCTCGCTGACCTCCTCGATGAGGAGGGTCCCGCCGTCGGCCTCGAAGAGACGGCCCGGACGGCGCCGCCGGTCGGGCGGGCCGGCGGTCCCGAGGAGGTCCTCCTCGAGGGCCGCCGCGGTGGAGGCGGTCGCGGAGATCCGCACGAGCGGGCGCGGACGCCGCGGCGAGAGCGCGTGGAGCGTCTCGGCGACGAGCGTCTTGCCGGTGCCGACGTCGCCGATCACGAGGACGGGCGCGCGGGCCGACGCGATCCGCTGGAGAGAGACGCGGAGGTTCTGGATCGCGAGGGAAGAGCCGACGACCGCGGTGACGGGGTCCTCGAG
The DNA here is from genome assembly GCA_022711615.1 of Acidobacteriota bacterium. Taxonomy (GTDB): domain Bacteria; phylum Acidobacteriota; class Thermoanaerobaculia; order UBA5066; family UBA5066; genus UBA5066. The sequence goes on along the minus strand of JAKLER010000152.1, from coordinate 2,166 downwards.
CGGCGCGGTCACCATCGCCGCGGGGGCGTGAGCGCTGGCGCGCTCTCCGAACGGCGCGTCGGCGCGCTCGGCATGGACGAACCCGATCGCCGCCGCGAGCGCGACGGCGAGGTCGTTCAGGAGCGGGTCGGCGGCCAGCTCCATCGGGAGGACGAGGAGGCCCACCGCCTCGGCGCCCGGCCGCGTCACCGGGTAGACCCGGAGGCGCATGCCCGCTTCGAAGACGTCAGTCGGCCCGCCGGCGGCGAAGACCTCGTCGACGGAGCGGCGGCCGAGCCGCGGCAGCGTCCCCTTCCAGATCGCGGCGATCGCCTCTCCCGTCGAGCTGTCGGCGACGGAGAGGAACGCGACGCTGTGGACGGGCGTGGAGGAGGAGAGGTACGACGCGACCTCCTGGAGCCTCTCCTCGAGGGTGGCCGAGGCGCGGAGCCGTCCGAAGATCTCGCCCCAGACGTCGGCGAGGCGGAAGCCCTGCGCCGCCGAGAGCGAGCGGTTCTCGGCCGGCCGGACGGCGTGCACCGGCTCGTACGACCTCGGCCGCGGCTCCGGCGCCCGCGGCGCCGAGGGGGCGGGCGGAGCCGGAGCGGGCGGCAGCGGGGAAAGGGCGGCCGAAGCGACCGAGAAGGCGTCCCTCCCGCGCGGCGGCGGGGCGGCGATCCTGTTCGGATTCGGGGCGGGGCCGTTCAGCAGAGTGATCGTCGCCTCGCCAATCTGGATCCGGTCGCCCGCCGCGAGCGCAGCCGACTTGACGATCGCACCGTTCAGGTACACGTCCGAGCCGGGAGCGGTCCCGAGGACGTCGAGACGGAGCTCCTCGCCCGCGACGGAGATGCGGGCGTGCCGGCCGAGGACACCTCGTGCCCTTACGACCAGATCGTTCCCGGACGAAGCGCCGAGATGGATCACGTCCCGGTGGACCTTGCGGATCTCCGACTCGCCACCCGGCTTGCGGACCTCGAAGCTGAGCATGTTTTCGGGCCTCCGATTCGGGAGGGGGTGCCTCGCGAACGGACGGAAGGCTACCACGGCGACAGGGCGATTGTCCTCGAAGCGTCGACAAATTCTGAACGAGCTCGACCCTCTAGAATCCCTTCCGGTGAGACGATGCCCCGCTCGCTGATCGACGCCGTTCCCTTCAGCGCCCCGCGCGACGCCGACCTCGAGGCCCTCGTGGCGACCCTCGGAGCCGCTCTCGCGCCGGACGCCTTCGAGCTCGTCCTCCTCTGCCCCTCCTCCGGGCGGAGGTTCCGCAGGAGGCTCGCCGGAGGAAGGGATTCGGGCCTCCGCCTCGCGCCCGCCTCACGCAACGGCGGGCTCCCGAACGGAAACGTCCTCACGGTCCCGTTCGGCGAGGAGGGGGGCTGGAGGGGACGCCTCTACCTCGTGAGGCGGCGCTTCCGCCCCTGGACGGGCGCCGAGTCGATGCGCTTCTCCCTCCTCGCGCCGCTCGCCTGCCAGCTCCTGACCCGCCTCGCGGAGGCGCCCGTCGCCCGCTGCGCGCAGGAGCGCCTCCTCGCCCTCGCCGAGGCGACGGAAGCCCCCGCGATGATCCTCGACCGGGGAGGGACGATCCTCTACGCGAACGGCGCCGCCGAGGAGCTCCTCTCCCGCGAGGCGGAGGAGGGACCGACCGTCCTGTCGGGAGACCGGCGGGCGATCCCTCTCGTGCCCCACCTCCTCCAGCTCGCCGGGCGCGAGGCGCCGGCCACGGAGAGGATCGCTCTCACCGACGGGCGGTGCCTCGAGGCGCGGATCGTCGACTGCCCCGGGGACGGCACCTCCGTCGCCCCGCCGGCCCGGATCGTCCTCCTGAAGGAGCGGGCCGCGCCGACGATCGACGACGTCCGGCCCCACCTGGCGGCCCGCGGCGTCTCCGACCGGGAGGCCGAGGTCGTCTCGGGCGTCCTGCGCGGCCTGCGCAACTCCGAGATCGCCGGCGAGCTCTTCATCAGCGAGTACACCGTGAAGGACCACCTCAAGCACGCGTTCCGCAAGCTGTCGGTCGCGTCCCGCGGCGAGCTCCTCCGCGGCCTCCACGCCGTCCCCGGCCGACCACCGGCGCGTGTCGCCTGAACGAAGGCTCTCCCGACGGCCCTTTCCGGCACGACCCCCCTCCGTCGCGGTCGGGTCGCCCGCCTGACGCTGCCATGTTCCGACTGAAAAAGC
>JAKLER010000151.1 GCA_022711615.1 Acidobacteriota bacterium | reverse complement strand
CCCGAGTCGGCCTGGACGAGCGCGTACTCGAGGCCGCAGCGCTCGAAGATCGCGCGGTAGGCGGCGTCCATCTTCCGGTAGTGGGCGTCGAGCCCCTTCGGGTCGACGTCGAAGGAGTAGGCGTCCTTCATCAGGAACTCGCGACCGCGCATCAGTCCGAAGCGCGGACGGATCTCGTCGCGGAACTTCGTGCGGATCTGGTAGAGGTTGAACGGCAGCTGCCGCCACGACGTGACCGACCGGCGGACCATGTCGGTCACCGCCTCCTCGGCCGTCGGCGCGAGCGCGAACTCGGTGGCCTTGCGGTCCTCGAGGTGGAAGAGGATGCCGTCGTTCATGTAGCGGTCCCACCGCCCCGACTCCACCCAGAGCTCCTTCGGCTGCGCGATCGGGAGCTCCACCTCGAGCGCGCCGGTCCGGTTCATCTCCTCCCGGACGATCTCGGTCATCTTCTTGAGCGACCGGAAGCCGAGCGGCGTGAAGGAATAGATGCCGGCGGCGGCCTTCAGGAGCATCCCCGCGCGGGCGAGGAGCTTGTGGGAGACGACCTCGGCATCGCCGGGGGCCTCGCGGAGGGTGGAGAGGAAGTAGTTGGACCAGCGCATCGGGGGCGGAGAATAGCGCAGCGGAGCGGGTTCCGTTCCCGGTACGATCGCCCTCCGGCCCGGGCGGACGCCCCGAGGCCGCGGGAGGCCCCTGGATGGACGCCCGGCCGTTCGACTTCGTTCCCGTCGCCTCGCCTCTTCACGACGCCGCGGCGCTCCGGCGCGCGCTCGAGCCGTACCTCGGGGCCCTCGTCGGCCTCGGGGGCCGCGAGACGGGGCCGGAAGCGGCCTCCGGCGCCGGCCCCCTCGCGATCGTCGTCGGGACGGGAGGCACCGAGGCCGCCGTTCTCCGCCTCCGCGAAGCCCGGCAGGCGGCCGCGCCCGGCGAGCCGCTCCTCCTCGTCACCCTCCCGGCCCACAACTCCCTCCCGGCCGCCCTGGAGGCGCTCGCGCGCGTGAGGCAGGACGGCGGTCGCGGCCGGATCGTCCCGCTGCGCGGGCCGGACGACGGCCCCGGCCTCGCCCGCGTCGCGGCCGCCCTCGAGGACCTGCGGGTGCGGAAGCAGCTCCACCGGGCCCGGATCGGCCTCGTCGGGACGCCGTCGGACTGGCTCGTGGCAAGCGTCCCCGCTGCCGCAGCCGTCCGCGAGACGTGGGGCCCCGAGGTCGTCCCGGCCGACCTCGCTCCCCTCCTCGAAGCCCCGCTCCGCCCGCCCGACGAGGCGGCCGCCGGCCTCGCCGCCTCCTACACCTCCGGGCCGGCCTCCGTCCGCGAGACCGACGAGGCGGGCGTGAAGACCGCCGCGAGCGTCCTCCCGGCGCTCGCGGACCTCGCCGCGCGCGAGCGGCTCGACGCCGTCGCCGTCCGCTGCTTCGACCTCGTCACCGAGCGAGGAACCTCCGGCTGCCTCGCCCTCTCCGCCCTCAACGACTCCGGCACCGTCGCCGCCTGCGAGGGGGACCTCGCGACGGCCGTCGCGATGCTCTGGGTGAAGGAGCTTCTCGGCACCGCCTCCTGGATGGCGAACCCCTCCGACGCCGACGCCGTGACCGGCCGCCTCCGCCTCGCCCACTGCACCGTCCCCCGCGCCCTCACCTCCGGCTGGGACCTCCGCTCCCACTTCGAGTCGGGCCTCGGCGTCGCGCTCGCCGGAGAGCTCCCGCCCGGGCCCGTCACCCTCCTGCGCCTCGGCGGCCGCCGCCTCGAGTCGGTCTTCCTCGCCGAGGGCGAGGCGCTCCCGACGCCCCGCCGCGAGGATCTCTGCCGCACGCAGCTCGACGTCCTCCTCGAGCCCGACGCCGTCGCCGAGCTCCTCGAACGCCCCCTCGGCAACCACCTCGTCCTCGTGCCGGGGCACGTCGCCGCGCGACTGCGGGCGTACCGCGAGTGGGCGGTGGGAGGGGAATCGCGGGAGGGCTGAGGGGGGATCGGCCACGGGCGGCGGCGGTGGCGCGCGGCCGCACGTCGCCCGGCCCGCGGGGCGCCTTGCCGCCCCTGTCCCGCCCCCGTACTCTCCGGCGCGACGATGCGTCTCCTCCGCGCCGCGCTTCTCGCACCGCTCGCCCTCCTCGCCCTTCTCGCCGCCCCCCGGCTCGAGGCGGCGCGTTACCGCGTCGTCGACGAGAACGGCCGCGCCGTCCCGGGGGCGCGCGTCTCGATCCTCGGCCGCGCCGGCTCCGTCGCCGCGGGGCCGGAGGGCGAGCTGACGCTCGAGGCCGAGCCGGCGCTCCCGTTCGAGGTCGGCGTCTTCTCGCCGACCGGCGCCTGGCTCGGGATCGTCCGCGTCGAGACGCGAGCGAGCGGCGACGGGGTCCGCGACCTCGTCCTCCCCGCGGCCCGCAGCACCGAGGTCCTCGTCTCCGCGGGCGCCGCCGCCTCGCTCCTCGCCCCTCCCGCGAACCCGGTCTCGCTCGTCTCGAAGCGGGAGCTCGAGGAGCGGCGGCCGAACCGCCTCGTGGAAGCCATCGAGACGCTCCCCGGCATCTCGAAGAGCGACGAGTCGGCGAGCGCCGTGCCGGTCATCCGGGGCCTCGCCCGCGGCCGAACGCTCGTGATGGTCGACGACGGCCGCGTCTCCGCCGAGCGGCGCGCCGGCGCCTCCGCGTCGTACCTCAATCCGTTCGCGCTCGAGTCGGTCGAGGTCGTCCGCGGCCCCGGCTCCGTGGCCTACGGCTCCGATGCCCTCGGCGGGATCGTCCACGCCCGGACGCCGCTTCCCGAGCCGGGCGTCTTCCGCGCCCGCTACCAGCTCGGCGGCGGCGTCGGGGGGAGCCCCGAGGCCTCCGCCGGCGTCGGTCTCAATGTCCCTCTCGGCCCGGCCGCCTTCCTCGTCCACCTCTACCAGCGGAGCGCGGGCGACTACGACTCGCCCGCCGGCGAGCAGGACAACTCCGCGGTGAGGGACCGCGGCTTCCTCGTCCGCGGCGCGATCCCTCTCGGGAAGGCGCGCCTTTTCGCCGGCTTCCAGCTCGACGCGGTGCGCGACATGGGAAAGCCGCAGGCCGACCTCCCGACGACGCGGACGTTCTACCCGTGGGAAGACTCGCGCCGCTTCTCGCTCGGCCTCGACGCGCCCGACGTCGCCGGCTTCACCTCCGTCGAGCTGCGCGCGTTCTACGGCTCCTACGGGATCTCGACGAACCGCCAGCGCCGGCCGACCGCGACGGCGACGCTCCGCGACTCCATCTCCGAGGTCGACGCCGACGACTTCTCCGTCCGCCTCCTCGGCCGCCGCTCGCTCGGGCCGGCAGGGCTCCGCGTCGGCGTCGACGTGAACGGCCGGACGGGCCTCGAGGCCCGGAACGTGACGAACGACTACGACGTCGGCGGGAATCCGACGGACTCGACGTTCGAGGTCGCCGTCGCGGACGCCTCGCGCACCGACTTCGGCGCCTTCGTGGAAGGGGACCTCCCGCTCGCGGGGGATCGCCTGACGCTGACGGCCGGCCTTCGCGGCGACCACGTGAGGACGGAGAACGCGGGCGGGTACTTCGGAGACCGCTCGACCTCCGACGGGGCGCTCTCCGGATTCGCGACGCTCACCTGGGCGCTGGCTCCCGAGTGGAAGCTCTCCGCGCAGTACGCGCGCGGCTTCCGCGACCCGACGCTCTCCGACCGGTACTTCCGGGGTGTCTCCGGCCGTGGGTTCGTCGTCGGCAACCCCGACCTCTCCGCCGAGACCTCGAACCAGCTCGACCTCTCGCTTCGGGGACGCCGGGGCGCCTTCGGTTTCGGCGTCTCCGGCTACGTCTACCGGATCGAGGACCTCGTCGAGCGCTACCGCGCCGGCGCCGACTACGGGTTCCGGAACCGCGGCGAGACCGAGATCGCGGGAGCGGAGCTGGAGGCCGACGTGAGGATCACTCCGCGCCTCGTCGTCCGGCTGCTCGGCTCGCTCTCCCAGGGACGCATCCTCGACGACGACACCTGGGCCGCCGACGTCCTCCCGCCGACGGCGCAGCTGATCGTCGACCACGAGCCGTTCGCCGGCTTCTTCTGGCGGGCGCGGCTCGCCGCGATGGCGCGCGACGAGCGGCCCGGCGCGAGCGAGGTCGTCGTGGCCGGGCACGCCCGGCTCGACCTCGCCGCGGGATACCGCCTCTCCGACCTCCTCACGATCACCGTCTCGAGCCGGAACGTCCTCGACGCGCGCTACGCCGACTCGGCCGACGAGAACAACGTCCTCGCGCCGGGTCGCGGCGCGGTCCTCTCCCTCTCGGGCTCGTTCTAGCCCGTCCGTCTCCGGGACCGGGTCCCTCGCGGCTCCGCGAGGGACCCCTCCCGGACCGGCCGCACCGCCCCGCTCGTCGAAATCTTGCGCGAAGGGCTCGCCGGTCCCTATCCTCCGCACCACATTCCGATGACTCTCCTCCGCCGACCGCGCGCGCTCTACGCGGCGTTCGACCGCTTCCCGACCCGGAAGGGGGCGTCGACGCACATCGCCCGGTTCGCGCCGGCGCTCTTTACGGAGTACGACGGAGGCCTGCTCTATGTCCTCGGCGACGAGCGGCTCCCGGCGCACCAGGTCGAGGGAGACGTCGAGATCGTCCGCTACTCCGTCCCGGTCGAGAACTTCCTGGAGCGGGCCGTCGCGTTCGGCGCGCACCTCTCGCGCCTCCTCGACGAGGCGGGCGACACGCTCGAGGTCGCCCACTTCCGCGACCCGTGGTCGGGCGTCCCGATCCTGGAACGGGAGCGGCGGTACGCCACGGTCTTCGAGGTGAACGCGCTCCCCTCCGTCGAGCTGCCGTACACATATCCCGCCATCGCGCCGCGGACGCTCGAGAAGGTCCGTGCCTCTGAGCGCTTCTGCCTCGACGCCGCCGACCGCGTCGTCACGCCGTCGCGGACGACGCGCGACTTCCTCGTCTCGGAAGGCGTCCCGGCGGCGAAGGTCGCCGTCGTCCCGAACGGGGCCGACCCGGTCCCGACGCGGCCCCGCCCGTTCGAGGCGCCCGACGCGTACCTGATCTACTTCGGCGCGCTCCAGCCGTGGCAGGGCGTCGACACGCTCCTCCGCGCCTTCGCCCGCCTCGCCGACCTTTCGGAGCTGCGCCTCGTCGTCTGCGGGTCGGCGCGGTCGCGGCCGGCCCGCGCCGCGGAGAAGCTCGCGGAGAAGCTCGGCCTCGGCGAGCGGGTCCTCTGGCGGTGGGAGCTCCCGACGACCGAGCTCGAGCCCTGGCTCGCGAACGCGCTCCTCTCCGTCGCGCCGCTTCGGGCCACGGAGCGGAACGTCGTCCAGGGGTGCGCCCCGCTGAAGGTCCTCGAGTCGCTCGCGGCGGGCGTCCCCGTCGTCGCGTCCGACCTGCCGCCCGTCCGCGAGATCGTGACGGACGGCGTCGAGGGGCGGCTCGTCCCTCCCGACCGGCCGGCCGACCTCGCGCGGACGATCCGCCTCCTCCTCCACCTCCCCGAGGAGAGGGAGCGGATGGCGGAGGCTGCCCGCGCACGCGCCGCGCGCGACTTCGGCTGGGACCGCTCCGTCGCGCTCCTGAAGGACGTCTACCGCGCGCTGCGGCCCTCCGCCGCGGCCTCTTCCGCTCCCCGCCCGACCGAGGAGGAACCGGATGTTCGAAGCGCTGAAGGCCCGAAGGTCGCTGTCGCCTAAGCAGCGACGGCTGCTCGAGACGAAGCAGCTCGCCGGCGAGTACGAGCCGGGCGCGCTCGTCGCGCTGCTGAAGCCGATCGCCGAGTACGACCGGCTGAGCGACAAGGCGCGGACGCCGATGGGCTGCACGACGGGAGCCCTCTTCGTCCTCGCGTTCGTCCTCCTGATCGTCTCGGCGAACGTCTCCGTCTACCTCCTGCCGCTCCCGCTCGCGGCCCTCGGCGCGGGGATCGCGCTCCTCGTCACGGTCCTGAAGATGAAGAAGCTCGACCTCTCGAACAACTTCCGGCAGGTCGCGATGCCGCTCTTCGCCGTCCTCCGGGAGGACATGGAGCCGGGCGCCACGATGAACGTGCGCCTCGACCTCTCGCCCCCAACGGCGAAGGAAAAGAAGACCGGCACCGGGAAGCCGTACGTCGTCCCCGGCTACCGCAAGGTCGTCGACACGACGTACGTGGACCCGTGGTTCGGCGGGGGGGCGCGGCTCGCCGACGGGAGCGTCCTCCAGTGGACGGTCACCGACGACGTCGTCGCGAGCGAGAGGACGAAGCGGACGGCCCGCGGGAAGATCAAGACGAAGACGAAGCACCGCAAGCTGACGACGATCGCCGTCGACGTGGCGCTCCCGAAGAAGGAGTACGCGGTGGCGGCGATGCCGGCCGACGAGGGGGAGAAGGTGAAGGTGAAGGACGGCGAGAAGCGGACTTCGCTCCACGTCGAGAAGAGGGTGAAGACGAAGTCGCTCGACCCGATCGACCCGGGGGCGGTCTTCGACGCGATCGCCGAGGGCTACCGGCGCGCCCGCCCGGCGGGAGCGGAGGGGAGCGCGTCATGAGCGGCTGCGAGTGCAAGGGGGGCTTCTTCACGCTCCGGGACTGCGACGGGGCGCCCGCGGGCGCCTGCTCGGAGTGCGGGCGCACGGCCTGCACCCGCCACCTCTCCCCCGCGAGCGGCTTCACGCAGTGCCTGGACTGCCACGCGCGCGCCGAGCAGCAGCCGCGGGAGGGGCAGAACGCGACCGGGGAGGAGGCGCTCGACGACGAGTGGACCTACGGCGCGCGGCACCGCTTCTACACGGCCGGCTACGCCCCTCTCTATACCGGCTCCCGCCACAGCCATTACTACGACGGCTACGACACCCGCTCGTTCGACGACGAGGGGGTCCCGGAGGCCGAGACCGACGAAGGCGGGGCGGGCTTCGGGGACAGCTGACGTGCGGCCGCTCGTCCTGACCGAGAACTACCCGCCCGACCGCGGGGGGATGGCGCAGTCGTGCGACCGGATCGTGAGGTCGCTCCGCGCGGCCGGTCTCGACGTCGACGTCGCGCACCTCGGCCGGCGCGCCGTGCGCCCGCTCGTCGAGCGGCAGGAGCGCGGCCTCCTCCTCGCGGCTCCCGCCGACGAGGATCCCGCGCACGCGACGCAGCTCCTCTGGAACGAGGTCGCCCGTCTGCCGCACCGCCCGAGTCACGTCGTCGCGTTCGGAGGCGCCGCTCCCGTCCTCGCCGCGCCCGCCTTCGCGGCCTGGCTGGGCGTCCCGCTCGTGACGCTCCTGCGCGGGAACGACTTCGACACCGGGCTCTTCTCGCTCCGGCGCGGCTGGGCTCTCCGCGACGCGCTCGGGCGCTCGGCCGCGGTCGCCACCGTCTCGCGCGACCACCAGCGAAAGGTCGCCGCGCTCTTCCCCGCCGCGGACGTCCGGTACGTCCCGAACGGCATCGACCCGGCGGAGTGGTCGCTCGCACCGCACGACCTCGACCGCGCGGTGCGCTGGAGGGCGGAGCACGTCGGAGAGGGACGGCGGGTCCTCGGGATGTTCGGGCACCTGAAACGGAAGAAGGGGGGCGCCTTCCTCCTCGACGCCCTCCGGCGCGCGGGAGTCGAAGGGAAGCTCCACCTCCTGGTCGTCGGCGAGGCCGAGCCGGAGATGCTCGCGCATCTCGCGTCGATCGAGTCGACGGTGCCGTTCACGCACGTCCCGTTCGTCGACCGCTTCGAGCTCCTCCCCTGGTACGCCGCCTGCGACGGCGTCGTCGTCCCGTCGCTCTACGACGGCCTCCCGAACGTCCTCCTCGAGGCCGGGGCGCTCGGCGTCCCCGCCGTCGCCTCGACGGCGGGCGGGATGGCCGACCTCCTCGAGAGCGTCGAGGCCGGGCTCACGTTTCCGCCCGGCGACCTCCACGAGTGCCGGCGTGCGCTCGCCGCGTTCGCGACGCTCCCGGACGGGCAGCTGCGCACGATGGGCGAACGGCTCCGGGGCACGATCCTCCGCGGCTTCCGCCACGACCAGGAAGCGGCGCGCTACCGCGCGCTCCTCGCCGAAACAGCCGGCCGCGTCCCGCGCCCGGCTCCCGCCGACGTCCTCACGGAGAGCTGAACCATGAAGAGTCCTCTCGCCCGCCTCCTCCCCCTCGTCCTTCTCGCCGTTCCGCTCGCGGCCGGGGCGGTGACGCCCGCGCCCGCGGACGTGAACACCGTCGTCGTCCGCTCGGCCGGAGGCTCGAAGAGCTTCACCGTCATCGAGAAGGGGAATGCCATCGAGATCGTCCTCCCGGGCGGCGTCCGGCTCCTCGGCGAGCCGGCCGGGGAGAAGCGGAAGTACCGCCGCGGCGCGGGCGGCCCGCCGGTCTGCGAGGTGAAGCCGGGAGACGCCGGCTTCAAGCTCCGGACGACCGACGGGAAGCTCCTCTGGAAGGTGAAGCTCGCCGACGACAAGATCAAGGTGAGCGACAACGAGGAGAACGCGAACCCGTACTCGATCAAGACGAAGTACCCCGACAAGGCGAAGGTCGTCGACGCCGCCGAGAAGGAGCTCGCCGAGGTTCGCTTCGGCCCCGACAAGACGAAGGTGAAGGGGGCCGACGGCGCGGAGCTCTGGGTGACGGAATCCCCCAGGCGACGGACGGCGTCGTTCGGCGTCCTCGTCCTCGAGAGGATTCCCGAGGAGCACCGGGCGATCCTGATGGCGGAGATCCTCGCCCGCCGCCGCTGAGGCGCGCGTGCTCCTCTACGACGCGCTCGGGGGAGGGCTCGGGCACCTCGTGAGGGCCCGGGCCTTTCTCCACACGCTCGGGCTCGAGGAGGAGGCGACGCTCTTCACCTCCTCGCGCTTCGCGGGCGACCCGCGCGTGACGGGAGGGCTCCCCGTCGTGCGCGTCCCTTCGTCGCTCGACGGCGATCGAGCCGGCCTGCGTGCGTTGCTCGAGGAGACGCTCGCGGAGACTCGCGCGACGCGCCTCGTCGTCGACGCCTTCCCCGCCGGCCTCCTCGGCGAGCTCGCGGAGTGGGCTCCGCCGCCCGGCCTCGTCCTCTGGCACGTCGCGCGCCTCCTTCGCTGGGAGCGCTACACCTCCGACGCCTCGCCCCGCCTCCCGCGCTTCGACGTGACGTTCGTCGTCGAGGAGCTCCACGCCGAGCACCGCCGGGCGCTCGAAGCGGCCTCCCGTGGGCTCCGCCCGCTCGACCTCGTCGACCCGCCGGCCCCCCCGCCCGAGCCGATCGAGGGCCGGCACGTCCTCGTCGTCCACTCGGGGCCCGACGAGGAGACGCTCGACCTCGTCGCCTGCGCCCGCGAGCTCGCCACTGCGGACGGCCACGGGGCCCGCGTCGTCCTCGCCTCGCCCGCCCGGCCCGGCTCCCTCCCCGTCGACGTCGAGTGGCGCGACGTCTTTCCCGCAACCGGCCTCTTCCCCGCCGCCGACCGGATCGTCGCCGCCGCCGGCTTCAACGCCGTGAGGCAGACGGAGCCGTTCCGCGCGAAGCGTTTCCTCGTCCCCTACCCCCGCCGCTTCGACGACCCGTTCGCCCGCGCCGCCCGGGGTCGGTGCCCCGCCCGGGGTCGGTGCCAGGCGTGAAATCGTGTATTGTTAAAAACAATACACGATTTCACGCCTGGCACCACGCCTCGGCACCCCGCCTCTTGGCACCGCACTTCTGAGCCGCGGCCCCGCCGTCTTCGTCTTCGCGCCCCCCCTGCTCTATCCTCCCGACCGAACGATCCGGAGGAACGGTGTCGGGAACGATCGACTCCATCGTGCAGGCGGCGCGTGTGCTGGCCGATCCGTCGGCTCGCGCGCGCTTCCTCGACGAGGCCTGCCGGGGCGACGAGGCGGCGAGGGCGCGCGTCGACGCGATCCTCCAGGCCGACGACCCGACGGTGGACTCCCTGCCGGCGCCGGACGCGCTGTCGTCCGACGACACGGTCGCCCCGGGCGAGGCCGGCGCTCGGGCGCCGCTCTTCGAGGGGCCCGGGACCGTGCTCGGCCCCTACCGGCTGATCGAGAGGATCGGGCAGGGGGGCTTCGGAACGGTCTTCCTCGCCGAGCAGCAGGAGCCGATCGTCCGCCGCGTCGCCGTGAAGCTCCTGAAGGCCGGGATGGACACGGAGAGGGTCGTCGCGCGCTTCGAGGCCGAGCGGCAGGCGCTCGCGATGATGGACCACCCCAACATCGCTCGCGTCGTCGACGCCGGCGCGACGCCGAGCGGTCGCCCCTTCTTCGTCATGGACCTCGTCGTGGGGTCGCCGATCTCGACCTACTGCGACGAGAACGCGCTCTCCGTCGCGGCGCGCCTCGAGCTCTTCGCGCAGGTCTGCAACGCCGTCCAGCACGCCCACACGAA
>JAKLER010000150.1 GCA_022711615.1 Acidobacteriota bacterium | reverse complement strand
GCCGCCTCTCGGACCGGACGATGTTCCTGCTGGAGGGCGAGATCGTGGAGCTGGACGACTCCGAGGTGATCTTCTCGGGCGAGCCGAAGAGCCCGAAGACGCGCGACTACGTCGCCGGGGTGTTCGGATGAGCGGCGTCCCCGCGGCCGGGCCCGACCACGCGATCGAGACCCGCGGGCTCTCGCTCTGGTACGGCGCCTTCCAGGCGCTCTTCGACGTGTCGGCCGACATCAAGAAGGGGATCATCACCGCCCTCATCGGGCCGAGCGGCTGCGGGAAGACGACGCTCCTCCGCTGCTTCAACCGGGTCAACGAGCGCTACGGCAACGTCCGGACGGCCGGCGAGATCCGGGTCCTCGGCGAGAGCATCTACGCGCCTGAGGTCTCGCTCGTCGAGCTCCGCAAAGCCGTCGGGATGGTCTTCCAGCGGCCGAACCCGCTCCCGATCTCCGTCTACGAGAACGTCGTCTTCGGCCTGCGCGTCCACACGCCGCGGACCGAGCTGAAGCGGAGCGTGCTCGACGAGGCGGTCGAGAAGGCGCTCACCGAGGTCGGCCTCTGGAAGGATCTGAAGGACCGCCTGAACGCGAAGGCGACGACGCTCCTCCTCGAGCAGCAGCAGAAGCTCTGCCTCGCCCGCCTCCTCCCGCTCAAGCCCGAGGTCATCCTGATGGACGAGCCCGCCTCCGCGCTCGACGTCGGCGGGACGCGCGCCATCGAGGAGCTGATGTTCGAGCTGGCCGGGCGCTACACCATCGTCATCGTGACCCACAACATGGCGCAGGCGCGGCGGGCGAGCGACGAGTGCATCTTCATGCTCCTCGGCCAGGTCGTCGAGCACTCGCGGACGGAAGACCTCTTCATCAGCCCGGCGGACCCCCGGACCGCGGAGTACATCGAAGGGCGCTACGCCTGACGCCGCGGCCGCCGGCGCGAAGGCCGCTCCTTCCGCGAGCGGACGGTACACTTCCGAGGCCATGTCCCGCACCGCAGGCCCGGTCGCGGCGCTCTCCTGTGGCGCGTCGCCCGTCCTCCTCCGACACGCCGTCCGCGCGCTCGCCGTCCTGATCCCGTTCCTCGCCGTCTCCGGCCTGCCGGCCGAGGAGCCTCCTCCGACCCGGGCCGTCGAGCTCCGCGTCGTCGACCGGCTCGGGCGGCCCGTGACGGACGTTTCGGCGTGCCTCCTCCCCGCCTGCACGAAGGTCGCGTGGCGGACGGAGAAGGAGGGATACATCGCCGGGGTGCCGGCGGGAGATGCTCCCGCGGCGCTCCGCCTCACCGCGCGGTCGTTCGAGAACGCCGACCTCGTCGTCGCGCCGGAAGCGGCGGCGACGAAAGCGACGCTGAAGGCGAAGGGCTCGGTGAGGGTGGTGTTCCTCGCTCCCGAAGGGAAGGAGACCGTGCGGCTGACGGTCTCTCTGAAGGAGACGATCGACCCGAACGCCGGAGCGAAGGGCCGCCTCCTCGCCGAAAGGGCCGTCGACGTCCCGCCGCGCCCCGCGACGAGCGCCGTCGTCCTCGACGACGTCCCGCCGGGAGACTGGGTCCTCGGCTGGGAGGGGACGTCGATCGCGGCCGGGACGAAGGTCGTGAAGGTGACCGAGACGCGGTCAGATGCCGGCTCCGTCGGGCTCGTTCGCGGCTGGTCGATCTCGGGCAGCGTCCGGGACGACCTCGGGGTCGTCGTTCCCGGCGCGCGGGTCCGGCTCCGGGCGGGCAGCCCCACGACCGGCCGGCCGGTCGGCACGGAGCGCGTCGCGCGAACCGGGAGCGACGGGGGCTTCGTTGTTCACGGCCTCCCCCTCGACGAGGTCCTCTCGTGGGACTCGGGCACCGACGAACACGAGGTCTCGCGCGGCGAGCTCGGCGGCGAGACGCGGCTCGAGATCGTCCTGGCGCGCGCCCAGCGCGTCTTCGGCCGCCTCGTCGACGAGGAGGGACGTCCCGCCGCCGGCGTCGAGATCGAGGTTTCGTACGTCACCCGGAAGCGGTCGACGGACTCCGAGGGGAACGAGCGGCGTTTCACTATGGTCGAGGGGCACCCCGGCCCCGTCGTCGCAGGCGAGGACGGAGCCTTCTCGTTCTTCCGCCGCCTTCCGGCTTCCGTCCAGGTGGCGCCGCAGGGGAAGGACCGCCTGCCCGAGACGCGGACGCTCGAGCCGCTGCCCGCCGATGCGGTCCGCGGCGAGCTGGATCTCGGCGACCTCGTCCTCCGCGCGGGCCGGACGCTCACGGGACGCGTGGCGAAGGCCGACGGCGGCGCGCCCGTCGCGGGCGCGGAGCTCGAGGCGAGCTGGACCGGCGAGGAGGCCGGAGCCCTCGGCTCCGCGCGCGGCCTCTCGGGGGCGGACGGCTCGTTCCGGATCGAGGCCATCGTCCCCGGGCGCGAGGTGACGCTCACGGCGCGGAAGAAGGGCTTCTCGCCGCGGACGCTCGCGGTCGCCCCGGAGGCCGACTCGGTCGACGTCCTCCTCTCCCGCGGGGGGCGGGTGAAGGGGCGGGTCTGCGGGACGGCCTGGGAGCTCGCCTCCGCGGCCGTCTGGTACGGACCCGACGGCGCGATCTCGAACCGGAGCCAGGCCGTCGTCGACTCCGGGGGTCGGTTCACGCTGGAGAACGCCGAGACGGGCACGCTCACCTTCGCGCGGAGCTGGCGCTTCCGGAACCCGGCGAATCCGGGCTCCACCTGGGAGTGGAGCGGCGCCGTCCGCGCGAACGTCGAGGTGAAGGAGGGCGAGACGGCCGAGGTCTCCCTCGGCTGCGACGGGATCCCCGTGTCCGGCCTTCTCCTTCGCGACGGGCGCCCCGTCTCCTCGGAGATCGTCAGCTTCTCGAGCGGGGCCGGAGCGCCCGCGACGGACGCGGTCACCGACGCCTCCGGACGTTTCTTCGCGCGCGTCCCGTCCCCCCGCCTCTGGCTCCTCTCGGCCGGCGGCAGCCCGCTTTCGGCCGCGGCGGCATGCGAGGTGCCGCCGGGCGGCCTCGAGGGTTGCCGCGTGGAGATCGGGAAGGACGGACAGTGAGCGGGGCCTGCGCGCGCCGCGCCTGCCGCCCTCAGCCCCGGTAGTACTCCCGGTACCAGGCGACGAAGCGGGCGAGGCCGACGGCGAGCGGCGTGTAGGGGGCCGCGCCGAGGAGGCGCGCGAGCGGCTCGGTGTCGGACCTCGTCTCGACGAGGTCGCCCGGCTGCATCTCGCGAAGGACGAGGTTCGCCTTCCGGCCGAGGAGCTCCTCGAGCGTCCGGATGAACTCGAGAAGGAGGACCGGCTCGCCGTTGCCGATGTTGAAGACGCGGTGCGGGGCGGAGCTCGACGCCGGATCGCCGGCCTCGGGCGTCCACGCGGGATCGGCCTCGGGCGCGCGGTCGAGGAGGGCGACGACGGAGTCGGCGATGTCGCCGACGTAGGTGAAGTCGCGCTTCATCTCGCCGTGCCCGTAGACCTCGATCGGCTCGCCCGCGAGGATCGCTCGCGTGAACTTCATCGTCGCCATGTCGGGGCGGCCCCACGGGCCGTAGACGGTGAAGAACCGGAGGCCCGTCGAGGGCACGCCGAAGAGGTGCGCGTAGGCGTGGCTCATGACCTCGTTCGCCTTCTTCGTCGCGCCGTAGAGGCTCACGGGGTGGTCCGTCCGGTCGGAGGCGCGGAACGGCGTCGCGTTCAGGCCGTAGACCGAGCTGGAGCTCGCGTAGACGAGGTGCGCGACACCCGTCCTCCGACACCCTTCGAGGACCGTCAGGTGCCCGGTGAGGTTCGACTCGACGTAGTCGAACGGCGCGTCGAGCGAATGGCGGACGCCCGGCTGCGCGCCGAGGTGGACGACCTTCTCGAACCGCTCGCGCGCGAAGAGGGCCGCGATCCCGTCCCGGTCGGCGAGGTCGAGCCGCTCGAGGCGGAAGCCCTCGCGCGGGAGGAGCCGCGCGAGGCGCGCCTCCTTCAGCGAGACGTCGTAGTACGCGTTCAGGTTGTCGACGCCGACGACCTCGTTTCCGGCGTCGAGGAGACGCTCGGCGACGTGCAGGGCGATGAAGCCGGCGGCGCCGGTGAGGAGGGTCTTCACGGTGCGGTCTTCGGAGGAGTGTAGAGGTAGACGGGGCCGTCCGGGGCGTCGGCAGCCGGTCTCGCCGCCCCCGGGGGGACGAGGAGCCATTGGCGCCCGTGGCGCTTCCCGAGATCCGCCGCCGAGGAGAGGTCGAAGCTCTCGGCGAGGGCCTTGTCCGGCCCGAGGACCCACCGCCCCGGTTCGCCCGCCTGCCAGCGCGCTGCGGCGGCCCCCTGCATCTCGGGCGGCATCAGGTAGGGGAAGTGGTGCGTCGGCCGCCGCGCGAAGAGGAGGAACTGCTCGCGGTAGGCGACGAGGGCGAGGGCGTCGCCGGGCGGGACCCGCGCCTCCGCCGCCTCGACGACCGACTTCGGCGTCCGCGAGCCGTTCAGGAGCGGGTTCACGCCGAAGCCGACGACGAGCCAGACGACCGCGAGGACGGAGGTGACGGCCGCGAGGGCGAAGTGCCGGAAACGGAGGACGAGCGCCGTCGCGGCGATGCCGAGGACGAGCGCGGCGGGCCAGGGGTTCGCGATCTCCTGCTCCGCGAGCTTCTGCCCGACCCTCGGCACGAGGAGGGCCGCGAGCGCCGCGAGGAGCCCGACCGCCGCGACGAAGGCGGCAAGGCCCGTGAAGAGCCGCCGCGGCCACGCCTTCCGAAGGAGCTCCGGCAGGAGCGGCGCGGCGAGGAGGGCGAGCGCGGGAGTGGCCGGAGTGATGTAGACGCCGCGCTTGCCGGGCGAGGCGCTGAAGAAGACGAGGACGAGGAGGAGGTAGCCGAGAAGGACCGGGACCCGGCGGTCCCCGGCGCGCACCTCGCGGACCCACGCGGGGACGAGCCACGGCAGGAGGAGCGAGAGCGGGAGCCAGAACGGGGGGATCACCTTGACGAGGTAGTCCCACCACGGCTCGACGTGGTGCCACGCGGCGCCGTAGCGCGTGACGGTCTGCTTGAAGAGGATGTTGTTCCGATAGGCCTCGAGCGCGGGGTCGCCGCTCTGCGCGACCGCGGCGAGCATCGGGACGCCCCAGAGGGCCACGGCCGCGAGGAGGGCGAGCGGCCCGGCGAGCCCCTTCAGCCAGGCGGAGAGGGGCGCGCGGCGGATCTCGGCCCGATGCGTTGAGAGCGCCGGGACGAGGGCGAAGAGGGCGAGGATGCCGACCCCCTTCGTGATGATGCCGAGCCCCGCCGCAAACCATCCCAGATAGTACCAGCGCCACCCGCCCCCGAGGAGGAGGAAGCGGACGAACGCGTAGACGCCGAGCGTGATCCAGAGCGTGACGAGGGCGTCGATCTGGGCCGTCCGCGCCTGGAGCGTGAACTGAACCGTCAGGAGGAGGAGGAGCCCGGCCCGCCAGGCCGTCGCGCGGTCGTGGAGGCGCCGCGCGAGGTCGAAGACGAGGGCGAGCGTCCCGAGGCCGGCGAGGAGCGACGGGAGGAGGAACGCGACCCGGAGCGAGCCCGTCAGCTTCAGGAAGAGGGCGATCGCCCACATGAAGAGGGGCGGCTTGTCGGGGTAGAGCTCCCCGCCGCGGACCGGGAAGAGCCACTGCCCGCTCTCGACCATCTGCCGGGCCACGAGCGCGAAGCGCGGCTCGTCGGCGGGCCACGGATCGCGCAGGCCGAGGCCGGCTGCGAAGAGGACGGTCGCGAGGAGGAGGAGGAGGAGGAGCGCCCGGCGGTCGTCCCGCGGCCCCTCGAGGAGGGCCTCGTCGGGCGTCACGCCCCGTCCCCGGGGTCGGTCCCGGCTTCCAGGTGGCGCGCCGCCTTGATGAGCCAGAGGTTCCTGACGTAGACCACGGCCCCCGCGCTCTGGCCGAGGATGAAGACGGGGTCCTTCCGGTAGATCGCGTAGGCGAGGAGGAGGGCCGAGCCGCCGAGGCTGAAGTACCAGAACGCGACGGGGATGACGCTTCGCTTCTGACGCTCGGAGGCGATCCACTGGATGATGAAGCGGGCGCTGAAGAGGAGCTGGCCGAAGAGGCCGAGTCCGACCCAGATACGCTCGACGGCGACCGTCACGGGAGGACCTCCTTCACGAGAGGGGACTTCGCCCGCCGCTTCAGCCACGCGACGCCGAGGACGTCGACGAGGCCGACCCAGAGGCGGTTCCAGACGCCGTAGTTCGAGCGGCCGGCCATCCGGGGGCGGTGGTTCACGGGGTGGACGAGCATGACGCCGCCGAGCGACTGGACGAGCGTCGGAACGTAGCGGTGCATGTGGTCGAACGCGGGGAGGCGAAGGTACCAGTCGAGGCGGACGGACTTCAGGCCGCAGCCGACGTCGGGGACGCCGTCCTTCAGCATCGCGTCGCGGAACCCGTTCGCCACCTTCGAGCTGACGCGCTTGATCCAGTCGTCCCGGCGGTTCACCCGGTGGCCGATGACGCCGACGACGCGCGGGTCGCGGGCGTTCCCCTCGAGCGCCGTCCGCACCATCCCGGGGATGTCGGCCGGGTCGTTCTGGCCGTCGGCGTCGAGGACGACGAGCCACTCGCCCCGCGCGGCGCGGGCCCCCGTCAGGACCGCGAAGCTCTGGCCGGTGCTCTTCTCGTGCCGGAGGATTCGAAGCCGGTCGAACCCCTCGGCGGCGAGGGCCTTCAGCGTCTCCCCCGTCGCGTCGGTCGAGCCGTCGTCGACGTAGATCAGCTCGTAGTCGAAGACGCCGTCGAGGGCCTGCCGGACCTCGGCGACGAGGGGGCGGACGTTCTCGGCCTCGTTCCGAGCCGGGATGACGACCGAGAGAAAAGGTTGTTCGGGCATGCCGTCTTTCGTCGCGCGCAGGAGCCCCCGATTCCGGTCGGCTCCCCGTGCGCGGAAGGGGTGATTTTCGCTCAATTTCCCGAACGTTTCCCGAAGCCGGCCTCCGGGGCTCTGCGAGACGGTGACGGCCGGCTTCCGTCGACCCGGGGACCTCTCCGCCACCGGCACGCTCCCGCCACGCACCGGTCCCCGGTGGCCCGCCCGTCCGACGCGGCCTCCCGGACTTGACAGCTGATCCCGTGTTGTGCTGCATTGCAGAACTCCGATAGAGTGCCGTCCATGTTCCCCACCGACGAGGAGGCGTTCATGTACCGTAGCCAGTCCATTCCGGAGCTCGAGCGGTCCTGGGCCAACGACCTGCGCTGGCGGGGAATCGTCCGCCCGTACAGCGCCGCGGACGTCGACCGCCTCCGAGGCACGATCCAGATCGACTACCCCGTCGCCCGGATGGGCGCCGAGCGTCTCTGGAACCTCCTCCACACCGAGACGTTCGTCCGGGCCCTCGGCGCCCTGACCGGCAACCAGGCCGTCCAGCAGGTGCAGGCGGGGCTGAAGGCGATCTACATGTCGGGCTGGCAGGTGGCGGGCGACGCGAACGACGCCCTCACGATGTACCCCGACCAGAGCCTCTACCCGGTCACGAGCGTCCCGACCGTCATCCGGCGGATCACGAACGCGCTGATGCGAGCCGACCAGATCCAGCACATGGAGGGGCGGTCCGACGTCTACTACTTCGCGCCGATCGTGGCCGACGCGGAGGCCGGGTTCGGCGGCCCGCTGAACACGTTCGAGCTGATCAAGTCGATGATCGAGGCGGGCGCCGGCGGCATCCACCTCGAGGACCAGCTCTCCTCCCTCAAGAAGTGCGGGCACATGGGCGGGAAGGTCCTCGTACCGATCCACGACTTCATCCAGAAGCTGATCGCCGCGCGCCTCGCGGCCGACGTCCTCGGCGTCCCGACGGTCTTCATCGGCCGCACCGACTCGCTCGGCGCGAGCCTCATCCGCGGCGACATCGACAAGGTCGACCAGGAGTTCCTGACCGGCGAGCGGACGTCGGACGGCTTCTACATCGTCAAGGGGAGCCTCGAGTACGCCGTCGCCCGCGCCTGCGCCTACGCCCCGTACGTCGACGTCGTCTGGTGCGAGACCTCGACGCCCGACATCGGCGAGGCGCGCGCGTTCGCCCAGGGGGTCCACGAGAAGTTCCCCGGCAAGCTCCTCGCCTACAACTGCTCGCCGTCGTTCAACTGGAAGAAGAAGCTCTCCGACTCGGAGATCGCCGCGTTCCAGGAGGAGCTCGGTGCGATGGGCTACAAGTTCCAGTTCATCACGCTCGCCGGCTTCCACACGCTGAACGCCTCGATGTTCAAGCTCGCCTACAACTACGCCAAGACGGGCATGAGCGCGTTCGTCGACCTCCAGGAGGAGGAGTTCCAGATGGAGCGCGAGTGGGGCTTCAAGGCGATCAAGCACCAGCGCTTCGTCGGCGCCGGCTACTTCGACCAGATCCAGCAGACGGTCGCCGGCGGCGAGGTCGCCACGGCGGCGCTCAAGGGCTCCACGGAAGAGGAGCAGTTCGACAAGCACTGACCGGCGGCGAGCCGGCGGGTAGGGAGGGGGAGGCGGCCGACGCCTCCCCCTTTTCGTTTCCGGCGGTCGACCTCAGCCCCGGCCGCGCGCGGCCCTCTTCCTCCACGCGTCGCCCCTCTCCTTCGCCCCGAGGGTGTCGAACGTGCTCGCCGCGACGAGCGCGGTCCGCGGCGACGGGCTCGCCCGGTACATCTGCTCGAGGAGGGCGTCGACGCCCGCCCGGTCTCCGGCGAGGAAGCGGAGGACGGCGAGGCTCGTGTAGGCCTGCGTGTTCCCCGGGTAGGCCGCGATCTCGGCGCGGAAGGCCGCCTCGGCCTCCGGGAGACGGTTCAGGCGGGCGAGGGCGTCTGCCCGCTGCAGCTCCAGGTTGAAGACGCGCGGCAGGCGCAGCTCCTTCGCCCGCGCCGCGGCGCGCTCGACGTCGGCGAGCGCCTCGGCGGGGCGTCCGGCACGGGCCTTCACCTCGGCGAGGGCGAGGAGCGCCCCGGGCTCCGGGCTGCTCTCCCCGCAGGCCGCGCGTGCTTCCCGCTCCGCTGCCGCCACGTCTCCCTTGGCAAGAAGGACGCGCGAGAGGAGGACCCGCCCGCCGACGGGAAGACCGCGCGCCGCCTCCCGGGCAAGCCGCTCCGCCTCGTCGAATCGCTTCCTGCGGAGCTCGACGGCACCGAGCGAGACGGTGATGTCGGGGAGCGGGACGGGCGAGCGCGAGAGCGTCTCGCGATAGGCGGCGGCCGCCTCCTCGTCGCGCCCCGACTCGACGAGGAGCTCGGCGAGCTTGATCCGCGCCTCGGTCATTCCGGGGTTCTCCGCGAGCATCCCTCGCAGGTGCGCGACGGCGTCCTCGATCCGTCCCTCGCGCGAAAGGCGCCACCCTTCCTCCATCTTCCGGAGGCTCGCGACGTTGTCGACGGGGTTCGGCAGCGTCTCCGAGCTGCCGCGATCGCGCAGTCCTCCGAGGTAGCCGAGCGCGGCGAGCCGCTTCAGCGTCTCCTCGTCCTCGGGCGCCGGCGTCTCGTTCCCCGTCGGGAAGCGGAGGAGCTCGCGAGCGAGCCGCGCCGCCGTATCCCGCTGCGGCCCGACGAGGTCGTTCTTCTCGGCCGGGTCGGCGACGTAGTCGTAGAGCTCGGGGCGGGGGCCGTGGATGTAGTGCCACCGGCCGTCGATCGCGCTCCTCAGGTCGGCCCAGCCGAGCTGCAGGCGCGGATAGAGCGTCTCGCCGTAGATCGTCCGCGCCCCCGCCCCTTCCGCGGCGCTCTCGAGAAGCGAGCGACCGCTCACGCCCCAGGGCGTCGGCAGGCCGAGGACCGACGCGACCGTCGGGAGGATGTCGGAGAGCTGGACCGGCGCCGGCACGCGGCGCCCGCCGCCGACGCTCCGGGGGAGCTTCAGGAAGAGCGGCACCTGAAGCGCCTCGCGGTAGAGGAGGAGCGAGTGCTGCTCCTCGCCGTGGTCGCCGAGCCCCTCGCCGTGGTCCGAGGTGACGATGACGATCGCCTTGTCGTAGAGCCCGAGCGCGCGGAGGTGGTCGAGCAGCTCGCCGACGACGGCGTCGGCCGTCGCGACCTCGCCCTCGTACGTCGGGCCGTACTCCGCGAGGAACCTCTCCGCGGGCTCGTAAGGGAGGTGCGGCTCGAAGATGTGGAAGAAGTAGAAGAACGGCTGCGCGGCGTGCCCCGAGATCCACTCCTTCGCGAAGGCGAGCGTCGCCGCGCCCGGCCTCTGGTAGCGCACCGTGGCGACACCGGGGTCCGTCGGGACGGAGTCCTCGTAGTCGTCGCAGAGCGCGCCGATCCCCGTCTCCCTCCGGAGGACCCACGTCGAGACGGCCGCTCCGGTCGCCCGGCCGTGCTCCTTCAGGAGCTTCGGGAGGCTCGGGTGGGCCTCGCCGCGGAACGTGAAGCCGG
>JAKLER010000015.1 GCA_022711615.1 Acidobacteriota bacterium | reverse complement strand
GTGCTTCCGGTTGAACATGAGCGTCACGTTCACGGAGACGCCCGCGGCGATCAGCTGGCGGACGGCGACGCAGCCGGCCGGCGTCGCCGGGACCTTGATGAAGACGTTCGGGCGCCCGAGGAGGCGTTGGAGGCGCTTCGCCTCGGCGATCGTCCCCTCGATGTCGAACGCGAGGCTCGGAAGGACCTCGAGCGAGATCCAGCCGTCCTCGGGGTTCGCAGCGTGCTGCGCGGCGAAGAGGTCGGCGCCGGCGGCGATGTCGCCGCGCGTCAGCTCGTCGTAGAGGCCGAACGCGTCCTTCCCCTCGTCGGCGAGGTTCGCGATCCGGTCCTCGTAGTCGCCGTCTCCCTTGCCGATCGCCTGGCCGAAGATCGTCGGGTTCGAGGTGACGCCGTAGACGGAGCCGGCCGCGATGCGGCCCGCGAGCTCTCCCGTAGCGATCATCCGGGCCGAGATGCTGTCGAGCCAGACGGCCTGGCCCCGCTTCCGGTAGTCGACGGAGCGATTCATTCGGGTCCTCCTGGGATGTCGGGCGGCCGGGCCGTCCCGGGGGTTGCCGGATCGTATACCGGCGTCGCGACGCCCTCCCCGCGCCGCAGGACGGCGCCCCCGGGGCCGGCCGGCGCGGCTCCGATCCCGAGCGCTCCGGTTTCGTTCTGGCCCCGTTCCCCCGGCGGCGCTACTCTGGCCGATCGATGAGCCGGCTCGCCCGCATCCTCCTCGTCGCCGCGTCGGCCTCCGTCCCGCTTCGAGCCGCGGAGCCGCCGTCTCCGCCCCCGCCCCTCTCCCTCTCCGACGTCCTGCGCGGAGCCGCGGAACGCGCGCCCCTCGCCGCGGAGGCGGAGGCGCGGCGCGCCGTCGCCGAGGCCGACGCCGCGAAGGCCCGCCGCCTCCCGAACCCGGAGGCCTCCCTTCGCGTCGAGAACTGGAGGCGCGGGAGCGAGGCGCGGCCGTTCGACGCCGGGACGGACCTCGACGTCGTCGCCGAGCTCGCTCAGCCGCTCCCCGTCTTCGGCTCCTGGTCCGCACGAAAGGGCGAGACGGCCGCCCTCGCCCGCGCCGCGGGCGCCGTGGCGCGGGGAGAGCGGGAGGCCCTCCTCCTGGAAGCGGCTCGCCTCTACCTCGCCGTGCTCCGGGGCCGGGACCTCGTCACGGCCCTCGCGGAGAGCCGCGACGTCCTCGGGACGATGGTCGCGACGATGGAGAAGCGGGTCGCCGAGGGATGGTCGGCCGAGGGGGACCTCCTGAAGCTGCGCGCCGAGCGGGAGCGCGCCGAGACGCTCCTCTCGCGGGCGACGCTCGAGAGGGACGAGGCCGCCGGCCGCCTCGCCGCCCTGCTCGGCGAGGAGACGCCCGTCGACCCGGCGCGGCTCTCGCGGCTCGCGCCGGCGCCGCCCCCGGACGGGGCGCCGGAGGCGCTCGCCCGGGAAGCCGCCGCCGCCCGGCCCGCCGTCGTCGAGGCGCGCGAGGCCCTCGAGGCCGCCCGCGCCGCGCTCCGGCTCGAGAAGGCCCTGCGAGCGCCGGAGCCGTCCCTCTCGGCCGGCTACAAGAGGACGGGAGGGCTCGACACGGCCCTCGCCGGCATCGCCCTCCCGCTCCCGCTGTTCGACGCGAACGGCGCCGGAATCGCACGGGCCTCCGCCCGCCTCCGCGGCGCCGAGGCCCGCCTCCGCGCCGCGGAGCTCGAGGCCGCTGCGGACGTCGCCGCCCGCCTCCGCGCCGCCCGGGCGTACGCGGAGAGGGCGGCGCGCGCGGAGACGGAGCTCCTCGCCGCCGCCCTCGGCGCGCGGTCCGCAGCCCGCGCCGCCTTCCGCGAGGGGGCCTCCGAGGTCCTCCCGCTCGTCGACGCCGAGCGGGTCACGGCGGAAGCCGTCCGCGAGACCCTCGACCTGACCGTCGACGCGGTCCTCTCCTCCCTCGCCGCACGCCTCGCCCTCGGACAGGAGGTCGTCCCGTGAGCACGAACCCCGGAGCACCCGCGCCGGAAGGCTTCTGGAAGCGCCACCAGCGGCACCTGCCGCGCCGCCTCCCCCGCGTCCTCCTGGCCGTCGGCCTGCTTCTCGTCCCCGCGGTCGTCGTGATCCGCCTCTTCACGGCGAAGCCCGGAGAAGAGGCCGCTCCCGCCGCCGCCGCGACCGACGCCGTCACTCTCGGAGAGAAGTCCATCGGCCTCGCCGGGATCGTGGTCGCCGAGGCGCGGAGCGTGACGCGGGCGGCGACGTTCGAGGCGCCCGCCGTCCTCGCGCTCGACGAGGCGCGGACGGCCCGGATCGGCTCGCTCGTCGAGGGGAACGTCGTCCGCGTCCTCGCCGAGGTCGGCGACCGCGTCGGTCGCGGGGCCGTCCTGGCCGAGATGAACAGCGTCGTCGTCCACGTCGCCTGGGCCGACTACCGGAAGGCGGTGTCGGAGCGGCGTCGCCGGGAGACGGAGCTCGCCTACTCGACTCAGGCCGCGGAGCGCGCCGGACGGCTCCACGCCGACAAGGCGCTCTCGCTCCAGGAGCGGCAGCGGGCCGACGCGGACCTCGTCGCCGCGCGCGAGGAGCTCGACCGGGCGAACACGGAGGTGCGGCGCGCCGAGGAGGCGCTCGAGCACCTCGGCGTGACGAACGCCGAGGACCCGAGCGGCGAGTCGGGCGAGTCGATCCCCGTCCGCGCCCCGCTCGCCGGGGTCGTCCTCGAGAAGTTCGTCACGGCCGGGACCGCCGCCACGCCCGGGACGCCTCTCTTCGTCGTGAGCGACCTCTCCGCCCTCTGGGCGATGGCCGAGGTGGACGAGACGCGGATCCCGCTCGTCGCTTCCGGACGCCCCGCGAAGCTCTTCGTCGCCGCGTGGCCCGACCGCCCCTTCGACGCGAAGGTGACGTTCGTCGGAGACGCCGTGAACCCGAAGACGCGCCGCGTGACGGTTCGCTGCGCGGTCCCGAACCCCGGCGGGCTGCTGAAGCCCGAGATGTACGCCCGGGTCTCGCTCGGCGAGTCGGCCCCGCGGCCGATGGTCGTGGTGCCGGAGGCCGCGATCCAGGAGATGGACGGCAAGCCGCACGTCTTCGTCGCCGGGGAGAAGGGGCGCTTCGCGAAGCGGGAGGTCGCGCTCGGCGCGACGAGCGAGGGGCTCGTCGAGGTCCGCTCCGGCGTCAAGGCCGGCGAGAAGGTCGCGACGACGGGGAGCTTCCTCCTGAAGTCGCAGCTTCTCTCGGCCTCGGCGCCGGCGGAGGAGTGACGTGGCGGCCGGAGAGCGGGGCGAGCGGAAGCACCGCGGCGAGGCGGAGGCGGTGCCGCGTCCGAAGGGGATCGAGCGGTTCGTCGCGGCGGCTTACCGGCGAAGGCTCGCCGTCCACGCGATGGTCGCGTTCCTCGTCCTCTCGGGCCTCTGGGCCTGGCAGGAGCTCCCCGTCGAGGCCTTCCCCGACCTGACGAACAACCAGGTGGTCGTCGTGACCGAGGCGCAGGGCCTCTCGGCGACCGAGGTCGAGCAGCAGGTGACCTACCCGATCGAGACGGCTCTCATGGGGGTGCCCCGGTCGCAGGAGGTCCGCTCGCTCTCGAAGTTCGGCCTCTCGATCGTGACGGTCGTCTTCGACGACGACGTGCCGGTCTACTTCGCCCGGCAGCTCGTCGCCGAGCGGGTGAACGACGCCCGCGCGCGCCTCCCCGAAGGGACGGAGCCGGCGCTCGGGCCGGTCGCGACCGCCTTCGGCGAGATCTACCAGTACCTGATCGAAGGGGACGTCGCCGACCCGATGGCCAAGAAGACGCTCCAGGACTGGGACGTCCGCACACGCCTGCGCGCCGTCCGGGGCGTCTCGGAGATCAACTCCTGGGGCGGGCAGACGCAGGAGTTCCACGTCCTCGTCGACCCGCCGCGGCTGGACCGGTTCGGCCTGACGCTCCGGCAGGTCGTCGACGCCCTCGCCGAGAACAACGCGACCTTCTCCGGCGGCTTCATCGAGCACCGCTCCGAGCGCTTCACCGTCCGCGGGCTCGGCCTCGCGAAGGGGATCGACGACCTGAAGCGGATCGTCGTCGCGACGGTGGACAGCGTCCCCGTCTTCGTCTCCGACGTCGCCGAGGTGACGATCGGCGAGATGCCTCGGAGCGGGGCCGTGACGCGCGACGGGAAGGGCGAGAGCGTCGCCGGCATGGTCATCATGCTGAAGGGCGAGAACGGGAAGCGGATCGCCGAGCGGGTGAAGGCGAAGGTCGCGGAGATCGCCGAGAGCCTCCCTTCGGGGCTCTCGATCGTCCCGTTCTACGACCAGAGCGAGGTCATCGACCGGACGTCCCACACCGTGAGGAAGAACCTCCTCGAGGGGTCGCTCCTCGTCGTCCTCGTCCTCTTCGTCTTCCTGAAGGACCTCCGCGCCGCGTTCGTCGTCGCGGCCGTCATCCCGCTCTCCATGCTCGTCGGCTTCCTCGGGATGAAGCTCTTCGGCGTCTCGGCGAACCTGATGTCGCTCGGCGCGATCGACTTCGGCCTCATCGTCGACGGCGCGGTCGTCATGATGGAGAACTTCATCCGCCGGAAGACGGAGAGGGGGGCGGCCCCGGCGCCGGGCGAGGACCCGCGCAAGAAGCACGAGACGGTGATCGGAGCCGCCGCCGTCGAGGTCGCCCGGCCGATCCTCTTCGGCGTCCTCATCATCATCGCCGTCTACCTTCCGATCTTCACGCTCGAGGGGCTCGAGGGGAAGATGTTCAAGCCGATGGCGATCACCGTCTGCTCGGCGATCCTCGGCTCGCTCCTCCTCTCGTTCACGGCCGTCCCGGTCGCCTCGGCGCTCGTCCTGAAGGAGGAGATGCACGAGCACGACGAGGGGTGGTTCCGCAGGCTCCGCCGCTACTACTCCGTCCACCTCGCCGACGCGATGGACCACCGGAGGCGGACGCTCGGCGTCGCCCTCGCCGGCGTCGCCGTGGCGCTCGCCTCCGTGCCGTTCCTCGGGAGCGAGTTCATGCCGAGGCTCGACGAGGGGGCGATCCTGATCGAGTCGCGGAAGATCCCCTCGGTCTCGCTCCCGGAGTCCGTCGAGATCTCGACGAAGCTCGAGCGGATCGTGAGGACGTTCCCGGAGGTGAAGCAGGTCGTCACGAAGATCGGCCGTCCGGACGTGGCGACCGAGGCGATGGGGATCTATCAGGGGGACGTCTACGTGAACCTCCACCCGCGCGAGGAGTGGACGAGCGGCCGGACGAAGGAGGAGCTGATCTCGGCGATGGCGGCCGCCCTCGCCGACCTGCCGGGCGTCGAGGTGAACTTCACGCAGCCGATGGCGATGCGGCTCGACGAGGTCGTCTCGGGCGTGAAGGCCGACGTCGCCGTCAAGGTCTTCGGCCCCGACAGCGCGGTCCTCGAGCGGCTCGGCGGCGAGGTGCGGCGCGTCCTCGAGACGGTCCGGGGCGCGGCGGACCTGCAGGTCGAGGTCCTCTCGGGCGCCGCGCAGGTCGAGATCGACCTCGACCGGGCGCGGATGGCGCGCTACGGCCTGAACGTCTCCGACGTGAGGGACGTCGTCGAGACGGCCGTCGGCGGGAAGACCGCCATGGAGGTCCTCGACGGGCCGAAGCGCTTCGCCGTCGTCGTGAGGCTCCCCGACGAGCTCCGCCGGAGCCCCGAGGCGATCGCCTCGATCCTCCTGACGGCGCCCGGCGGCGAGAAGGTGCCGCTCGGGAAGGTGGCCCGCGTCGCGACGGCGCCCGGCCCCGAGGCGATCAGCCACGAGCAGGGCTCGCGGCGCCTCGTCGTCCAGACGAACGTCCGCGGGAGGGACATCGGGAGCTTCGTCGCCGAGGCGCAGAAGGCGATCCGGGCGAAGCTCTCGGTGCCCGCCGGGTACCACCTCGAGTGGGGCGGGCAGTTCGAGAACCAGGCCCGGGCCACGAAGCGGCTCATGGTCGTCGTCCCGCTCTCGCTCGCGATCATCTTCGCGCTCCTCTGGCTGACGTTCCGGCTGACGCGCCAGGCGGCGCTCGTCATCCTGAACGTCCCCTTCGCGCTCGTCGGCGGGATCGCCGCGCTCTGGCTGCGCGACCTGAACCTGAACCTCTCGGCCTCGGTCGGCTTCATCGCGCTCTTCGGAGTCGCCGTCCTGAACGGCGTCGTCATGATCACGTCGGTGAACCGTCTGCGCGAGGAGGGGATGGGGCTGCGCCTCGCCGTCCTCGCGGGCGCCTCGACGCGGCTGAAGCCGGTCATGATGACGGCCCTCGTCGCGGCGCTCGGCTTCCTGCCGATGGCGCTCTCGCACGGGGCGGGGGCCGAGATCGGGCGGCCTCTCGCGTCCGTCGTCATCGGCGGGATCACGACCTCGACGCTCCTGACGCTCATCGTCCTGCCCACGCTCTACGAGATGGTCGAGGCGCGCGTCGCGCGGCGACGAGCGAGCTGAGGCGGATCAGCGACGGTCAACATCGGGCCCCGGCCCGGGGTCGACCCGCCAGAGCTGGAGCATCGAGCCGCCGTACGCGCCGACCTCGGGCGTCCGCGCCGGGTCCTCGTAGACCTTCTCGAGCCGGGTGAGCGGCGCGCCCCACGGCCCGCGCTCGGGGCGCGCGCGCCCGCCGTCGTAGTAGGCGCGCCACCAGACGGTCGCCTGCGCGAGCCGCGTGACGGTCGGCGGCCCGCCTCCCGCCGCCTCCCGCAGGAAAGCCTCCCCCGGCAGGCCGAGGCGCCGCGCCGTCTCCGGCAGCCCCGCGAGCGGGCTCTCGAACGCGACGAAGCGGACGCCCAGGTGCCGGCACGCCTCGACGAAGCGCTCTTCCCGCGTCTCGAGGTAGAGGCCGAGAGCCCGCTCGTAGGCGCGCGGGTCGCTCATGCTCCCGAACGGGTCGACGAGGACGCCCCGCCCCGCGCCGACGAGGAAGACGAAGCCCCAGTTCTCCGGCGTCAGGACGCGTCCGGGCTCGGGACGCCCGCGGAGGGCGACGGCGGCGCGGAGGGCCGGACGCGCCAGGTCCGGCACGACGGGCGCCGGGCGGTGGACGAGGCCCGCTCCGCCCCAGACGGCGGGGGCGAGCGCGAGGAGGGCCGCGGCCCGGCCCGGCGGCCGGTGCCCCAGCCTCGCCACGACCGCCCCGGCGGCGACCGCCAGGAGCGCCGCCGCCTGGACCGCGAAGCGCGCCCGCGAGAAGGCGAGGAGCGTCAGGGCGACGGTGAAGAGGAGCAGGACGCCCGACGCGGGAGTCGCGCCCCGCCGCCGGACGATGAGGACGGGGAGAAGGAGCAGCCCCCCCCCGAGGAAGAGGAGGACGGCGGGAAACGCCGCCGCCCCGCCGGCGAGGAGCGGTTGCTGCTCGGCCACGCGGTCGATCCACGGGTCGCCGCCGAAGAACTTCGAGCCCTCGAGGAAGGCGGGAAGCGTCCCGGGAACGGCCGCGGCGATCGCCGCGCCCGCCGCGCCCGCGGCGGCACCCGCTGTCGCGCGGCCCCATCCTCTCCGCCGGAGGAGCGCCGCTGCGCCGAGCGCGGCCGCGGCGCCGAGGAGCAGGCCGGCGTGCGGGGTGCCGAGGAACCACTGGCTCTCGGGATAGCCCTCGGACCGGGTCGCGCGATGCACGAGGACCGCGGCCGAAGCGAGGGCGAATCCGGCCGCGCCCGCGAGCGGCGCGCGGGAAGAGGCGGCGAAGAGGAGGACGACGGCCGAGAGCCCGGCGACGAGGAGGAGCGCCGGGTGGACGAGGAGCGCCCCCGCGACGGCGCCGCCGAGGAGGAGCCCGTCGGGCGCGGCCCCTCCCCTCGCCTCCGCGGCCCTCGCGGTCGCCGCGAGGAGCGCGAGGACGAGGAGCGGCTCGGCCGCGTGGTGGTCGATCCGGCTCACCTGCGCGGCCTCGACGAGCGCCGGCGTCAGGCCGAGGAGGCCGCCCGCGACGAAGCCGGGAAGGAGGCCCCACCGCCGGGTCGCGAGCGCCGCCGCGACGGCGGCCGTCAGGGCGCCGAGGAGCGGCGGGACGAACGCCGCCGCGTCGAGCGCCTCCGCGACGCTCCGCGCTCCGGCCGCTACGGCGAAGGCGGCGAGGCCGAGGTCCCAGGCCGGCGGCCAGTGGCAGAAGAGAGGCGCGACGCCGCGGAGCGGGTCGCTCTCGAGGACGAAAGGGAACCGCGCGAACGTGTCGGCGACCCGCCGCGCATGGTAGAGGTCGTCGAACGGGGGGAAAAGGGCCCGCCCGTCGGGGAATGCCTCCGCCAGGTTCGAGAGGCGTGCGAGCGCGGCGAGGAGGAAGACGACGAGCGCCGCGCCGAGAGCGAGGCGGCGCGAGCCGCCATCCCGCGGCGGTCCGCCCGCCTCCCCCGTCACGTCGCGGCTCCCTCCTCCTGTCCCCGCAGGCCGTACTTCGCCATCTTCGCCTTGAGGGTGTTCCGGGCGAGGCCGAGGCGGCGGGAGGCGTCGCGGATCTTCCCGCCCGCCTCGGCGAGCGCGCGCTCGATCAGCTCGCGCTCGAGGCCGGCCATCCGCGCCTCGTAGTAGTCGGGGTCGACCGGAGGCTCGGGTCCCCCGGCGGCCGGGGCCCGCGAGACGAGGGGGCGCCCCGCGAGGAGGAGTGGGGAGTCGAGGATCCACGGGAACTCCTCGGGGGTGAGCCGCTCTTCGGGGCTGAGGACGAGGGCCCGGTGAAGCGTCGCCTCCAGCTCGCGGATGTTCCCCGGCCACGGGTAGCGGGCGAAGAGCTCGAGGACCTCCGGCTCGACGCGGCGCGGGTCGGCGCCGAGGTCGCGCGAGAGCTTCGTGACGAAGTGCTCGACGAGCGCCGGCAGGTCCTCCAGCCGGCTCCGGAGCGGCGGGAGCTCGATCGGCACGACGTTCAGCCGGTAGAAGAGGTCCTCCCGGAACTCGTTCGCCCGGATCGCCGCCTCGAGGTCCAGGTTCGTCGCCGCGACGATCTTCGCGTCGCACTTGAGCGTCTGCGTCCCTCCGACCCTCTCGAACTCCTTGTCCTCGACGACGCGCAGGAGCTTGGCCTGAATGCCGAGCGACGTCTTCCCGATCTCGTCGAGGAAGATCGTCCCTCCCTGAGCGAGCTCGAAGCGCCCGGGCTTCTTCCGGTCGGCGCCCGTGAACGAGCCCTTCTCGTGCCCGAAGAGCTCCGACTCGGCGAGCGTCTCGGGGAGCGCGGCGCAGTTGAACTGGATGAACGGCCCCTGCGCGCGGGGCGAGAGGGCGTGGAGTATCCGCGCGACGAGGTTCTTGCCGGTCCCCGACTCTCCGCGGATCAGGACGGTGACCGGCCCGGCCGCGGCGCGCGGGAGGGTCGCCTTGATCCGGCCCGCCGCCTCCGAGCTCCCGACGAGCGCGTCGAGGTTCCAGCCGCGCCCGAGGTTCGCCTTCAGGCTCTCGTTCTCGACGGAGAGGCGGAGGCGCGCCTCGAGGAGCTCCTCGACGAGGCGGGCGTTCTCGATGGCGACCGCCGCGAGGTCGGCGAACGCCTCGAGGAAGGCGCGGTCCCCTTCCGAGAAGAGCCGGGGGGCGTTGCGGTGGTCGACGTAGATCGCCCCGGACGCCCGCTCCTTCACGAGGAGCGGCACGCAGAGGAAGGAGACGATCGAGTGCGCGTGGATCGACTCGCGGCCGGAGAAGCGCGGGTCGACCCGCGCGTCGGCCGAGCTGACGGAGCGGCCGTCGGCGACGACGCGCTCGACCACGGAGCGGGAGATCGCCTCCGCCTCGTCCTCGCGGCCGGTCTTCAGGTTCCGCGCGACGCGGACGGAGAGGCGGCCGGTGACCGGGTCGCCGAGGAGGATCATCCCGCGCTCGGCGTTCAGGCGGCGGAGCGCGAGGTCGACGATGTCCTCGAGGACGGCCGACAGGTCGCGCGTCGAGTTGACGATGCGCGAGACCTCGTAAAGGCCGATGACCCCGAGGCCGAGGGACGCCGGGCCGGCCGTCTCGGCGGCCGCCTTCGTCGCGATCCGCTCGAGGACGCCGCGCGTCCGCTCCAGCTCGCGCAGGGCGCCGATCCGCTCGAAGAGGCGGGCCGCGGTGCCGAGGCGGGCCGCGGCGCGCGCCTTCTCGAGCGTCCGCACGCCCCACTCGTAGTAGCAGCGGCCGAGGTCGTAGACGGCGCCGATCTCCGAGAGGGCCCGTGCGGACTCCTCGAACAGGCGGTCGACGTCGCCCGCGCGGTGCGCCTGGTGGGCGGCGCGCGCCTCGAGCGAGAGGATCCGCGCGAGCGTGTGGCGGTCGCCGAGGCGGCGCGCGATCTCCGACGCCTCGGCCGCCTCCTTCTCGCAGCGGGCGAGGTCCCCCGCCCGGAACGCGAGCTCGGCCGACTCCACGAGCGCCCGGCCGAGGCCGTCCGCGGCCCCCGACTCGGCGAGCGTCTCGAGGACCTGGTCGAGGTGACGCCGAGCCTCGTCGAGGCGCTCCCGGTCCCGCTCGAGCAGCGCGACCGGAAGGAGGACGGACGCCACGAGCGGCGGCTCGCCCGTCCCGCGGGCCGCGTCGAGAGTCTCGAAGAGGGAGCGCTCGGCCCGGTCGAGGTCTCCCCTCTTGCGGAGGAGGTTCCCGAGGGCGCGGCGGGCATCGACCGCGACCCGTCCCGGGGCGTCGCCGACGGCGTCGAGCGCGAGGCGGTAGCTCTGCTCGGCGTCGTCCCAGCGGCCGAGCGCCTCGTCGCACGTCCCGAGCCCGACCGAGGCCTGCGCCTGCCCGAGCGGGGCGCCCAGGCGGCGGTGGATCTCGAGCGCACGCTCGAGGCCGGCCCGCGCCGCCGCGTAGTCGCCGCGCCCGCACTGGAGCATCGCGAGGTTCGCGAGCGAGGCGGTGATCCCCCAGAGGTCGCGCGAGCGTTCCGCCTCGTCGAGGCACTCTCGCTCCATCGCCTCGCTCTCGTCCCACCGTCCCGTCCGCGCGAGGACCGCCGCGAGAGACGAGAGCGCCCTCCGCACGAGGTCGTTGCGCTCGCTCCGCCGGGCCGCCCCGAGGGCCGACTCCAGCCTCTCCTCGGCGAGCGCCACGTCGCCGCGCAGGAAGGCGACGGAGCCGAGCGTCCCGAGGAGGAGCGAGCGGAGGTCGTCGGGCAGCTCCGGTCCCGCGAGCTCCAGGGCGGCGAGCGCCTTGGCCTCGGCCCCGTCCACGTCGCCCCTTTCGAGCCGCGCCCGGGCCGAGGCGTCGAGGAGCCGGGCCCGCTCCTCGGTCGTGCCGACGGTTCCGAGCTCCCCCTCCGCCCGGTCGAAGAGCGCACGCGCCGCCTCCACGTCGTCCCGGCGGAGCCGGATCATCCCGATCTTGAACGTGAGGAGGGCGGCCTGGCGGCGGACGGCCGGCTCGCTCGCGTCGGGACGGGCGCCCAGCTCCTTCAGGAGGAAGTGGTATGCCGCGAGCGCCCGCCTCCAGTTGCCGGCGCGGAAGTGGACGTCGCCGAGCCGCTCGCGGACCGCCGCCTTCTCCCCGGTCCGCCCCGCCAGGTCGAGGAACTCCAGCACCCCCTCGTACGACCGCGCCGCCTGGTCGTAGGCGAAGAGCCGCTCCGCGCGGGCTCCGGCGGCCAGGCCGAGCCGGATCGCCCGCTCCGGCTCGCTCCCGCGGAGCGCGTGGAGCGCGGCGGCCGGGAGGAGGTCGGCGCGCGCCTCGAGCCTCCCCTCGAACCAGGCCGCCGCGGCGTCGTGGAGCGCGCGGCGCCGTTCGTCGGGAAGCGAGGCCCCGAGCTGCTCGCGCGTCCGTGCGAGCGGGAACTCCCAGACCGCCTCCCCCGCGAGCTCCCGCTGCACCAGGAGCCCGGAACGCGCGAGGGCCCCGAGCGCATCGGAGAGGGCGCCCGCCTCGGGTTCAGCCGCCTCGACGCGCTCGGGGAGCCCGACCTGCGAGAGGCGGAGGGCGAGCTCGAACGTCAGGTCGGCGGGGACGATCGAGAGCGCCGCGAGGAGCTCGCGCCTCTCCGGCGGCAGCGCCGCCAGGCGCGAGTCGGCCCGCCCCGCGGCCGGGCTGGCGCGCCCCGGGCGGCGGTAGAGCTCGGCGTCGACGACGAGCTGGCCGTCGCGCAGCGTGACGACCCGCCGCTCGACGAGCTGCTCGAGGAGCGCGACGACTCCTCCGGGCCAGCCCTGCGTCTCCTGGAAGACGAGCCGGGAAAGGTCCTCGGGGAGGTCCCTCCGCGCGAGCGCCCCGGCCGCGGCGGCGACCGTCTCGGCGTCCGAGAGCGGCCCGAGCGTCCACGGGGGGAGCGTGAGGTCGTCGATCGGGGCGAGCGCCTCGTTCGGCCCGCCCCCCGGCTCGGGCGGCGGCGCGGGCTCGGCGGCCGCAGCGACGACGATCGGGCGCGACTCTGCGGCCTTGAACAGGAACGACAGGAGCGCCGCGGTCGCGCGATCGGCGAGGTGGAGGTCGTCGACGAGGACGACGAGCGGACGTTCGCCGGCCTCCGCGCGCCGCGTCGCCTCGAGCGCCGAGAGGACTCCGTCGAAGAGCGCGAGTCGGCTCGACTCCTCGGTCAGCCGCGAGATGGGCGGCGCCTCCACGTCGGTCGCCGCGAGCCGGGCGACGCGGGCGAGCGCGGCGCGCGCCGGCGCCCCGGCCGAGCCTCCGCGGCGAGTGAGGGCGGAGAGGACGTCGAGGACGGGACGGTACGGCGTCCGGTCCTCGGCGACGGCCCGCGCCTCGACCACGAGCGCCCCTTCGGACTGCGCGAGGACCCGCCACTCGGCGAGGAGGCGCGACTTCCCCGCCCCTTCCGGGCCAAGGACGACGATCGCCTTTCCGGAGCCTTCCGCCGCGTGGCGCAGCGCCTGCGCGAAGCGGCCGAGGAGCTCGGCCCGCCCGCTGAACGGAGGCGCCAGGAGCTCGGGGCGGGCGTCCCACGTGGAGCCGCGGACGAGGCCGAAGTCGCGTCCCAGCTCGTCGAGGAGGGCGCGGGCCGACGGCGTCCGCGCCGCCGGGTCGCGCTCCATCAGCTGAGAGAGGATCCGGTCGAGCCGGCTCGGCAGGCCCGGCGCCACGTGCGAGGCGACCGGCACGTCCTCCTCGAGGTGGAAGCGGAGGACCCCTCCCAGGTCGCGCCCCGCCGTCGGGAGGACTCCCGTGAGCGCCTCGTAGAACGTGACGCCGAGGGCGTAGAGGTCGGCACGCCGGTCGGGAACGCCTCCGCGGAGGACTTCCGGCGCGAGGTACGCGGGCGTCCCGCGGATCCCCGCCACCTCCTCCCCGCGCGCGAACGCGAGGCCGAAGTCGAGGAGGACGGCGCGCTCGCCGAGCACCCGCACGTTCTGGGGCTTCACGTCGCCGTGGACGATGCCGCGGGAGTGGACGTAGGCGAGGGCGTGGGCCACGTCGGCGAGGGCCGAGAGGTTCTCGAGGGGGGCGTGCTCGCGCGCGAATGCCGCGAGGTCGGGGCCGTCGACCTCGTCGGTCGAGAACCAGGCCCGCCCGTCGGGCGTCACGCCGAAGTCCCGCGCCCTCACGATCGACGGGTGGTCGAGCGCGGCGAGGAGCCGGAACTCCTTCCGGAGCGCGAGCGTCTCCTCGCCTCCCGGCCCGCCCGCGATCTTCAGGACGACGCGGCGGCCCGTCTCCCTGTCGAGCGCGGCGACGACACGGGGCGACGTCGCCTCCGAGAGGGCGCCTCGCGCCTCGAAGCGCGGCGGGAGCGCGGCCGCGTCCCGGCTCATTCCGGCGGCGGCGCTCCGAGCAGAGGGACCGCCACGCCGAGCGAGAGGAGCCGCGCGACGATCGACTGGCGCAGGTCCGCGAGGCCCGCGCCGCTCACGGCCGAGATCGCGATCTCTCCCGCCGGGGCCACCGCCCCGACACAGTCCGTCTTGTTGTACGCGAGGAGGACCCGGTCGGCCGGGACGCCCATCTCGGCGAGGACCTCCTCGGCGACCCGCCGCTGCTCGTCGGCGTGCGGCGAGGAGGCGTCGACGACGTGGACGAGGAGGTCGGCCTCCTCGACCTCCTTCAGCGTCGAGCGGAACGAGGCGACGAGGGCGTGCGGGAGCTTCCGGAGGAAGCCGACCGTGTCCGACACGACGATCGCCCGCCCGCCGACGCCGAGGAGGCGCGCGTGGCGCGCGTCGAGCGTCGCGAAGAGGCGGTCCTCGGCGAGCTCCTTCGAGGAGGAGAGCCGGTTGAAGAGCGTCGTCTTGCCGGCGTTCGTGTAGCCGACGAGGGAGACCGTCGCGACGTTCCGGAGATGGCGGCGGCGGACGTTCCGGCTCTTCTCGATCTTCTCGAGGTCGTCCTTCAGCGTCGCGATCCGGCGGCGGATCTTCCGCTTGTCGAGCTCCAGCTTCTTCTCGCCGCCCCCCGCGCGGAACGCGCCGCCGCCGCGCTGCTGCGCGAGACCCGACTGAGCGCCGGTCAGGCGCGGGAGGAGATACTGGAGACGGGCCAGCTCGACCTGCGTCATCGCCTCGCGGGTCCGCGCGCGGGAGGCGAAGATGGAGAGGATGACGTTGGCCCGGTCGAGGACCTGGACCGAGAGCTCCTTCTCGAGGTTCCGTGTCTGCGAGGGGGTCAGCTCGTCGTCGAAGACGATCCAGCCGGCCTCCATCGCCTCGGCCGCCTCCGCGAGCTCCTTCAGCTTCCCCTTCCCGACGTAGGTCGCCGGGTCGGGGCTCTCGCGCTCCTGGAGGGCGCGGGCGACGGCGACGCCGCCGGCGGTGTCGACGAGCCGCTCCAGCTCGTCGAGGTGGTCCTCCGCCTCGGCCCGGCCGAGCGATCGGCCGAACACTCCGACGAGGATCGCCTTCTCGGTCTTCCGGCCGGCAGCGGAGCCCGCTGCGCGTCCGGCCGCTCCTCTTTCGCCCACGACCTTTGATGCTACCAGCCAACCTCGACGGGCGGGTCCGAATGAGACCCCGGGCCGGATAGCATCGCGGAGATGAGGCGTCGGCCGCGCGGCCCGGATTTCCCGCTCCTCGGGGAACGCCTGCGCACCCTCGAGGGGGATTGGCGCGGCCGCCGGCTCGACTCCGATCCGCTCGAGCTCCCGCACCGCTACGCGACACCGGCCGACCGCGAGGTCGTCGCCTTCCTCGCCGCCTCGCTCGCCTTCGGCCGGGTCGCTTCGATCCGCAGCTCCGCCGAGCGGCTCCTCGACGCCCTCGGCCCCTCCCCCGCCGCCACCCTCGCGCGGGACGCCTGGGACGCTCCTCAACTCGACGGATTCGTCCACAGGTGGGTCGATTCCCGATCCCTTCGCCCCTTCCTCCGGGCCGTCGGGGCGACACTTCGCTCCGATGGCTCCCTCGGCGCCCTCTTCGCCGATGGGGACGACGGCGGGCCGGACTACGTCCCGGCCCTCGAGAGCTTCTTCGCCCGGCTCCGGGAACGGAGCGACGTCTCCCCGCGAGCGGCTCCGCGCGGGCTCCTCTTCCTCCTCCCCTCCCCCGGCAACGGGAGCGCCTGCAAGAGGGCGCACCTCTTCCTCCGGTGGGTCGTCCGGACAGAGGGTTTCGACCTCGGCCTCTGGCGCGGAGAGAGCTTCTCCCCGTCCCGTCTCCTCCTCCCGATGGACACCCACGTCCACCGGATCTCCTGCTACCTCGGCCTGACGGCCCGCCCGACGGCCGACCTCGGGGCTGCCCGCGAGGCGACCGCGGCCCTCGCCCGGATCGACCCCGAAGACCCGGTCCGCTTCGACTGGGCCCTTTCGCGCCTCGGCATCCTCGCCGCGTGCGTCCGCGACCCGCGCCGGTCGCTCTGCGGCGACTGCGCCGTCCGCCCCGTCTGCCGGGCCGCAAGCCCCGACGGGCGTCCCCCTGTACCATCCCGCCGCACAGGAGCCGACGCCGCATGCACTTCTCGAAGACCCGGATCGTCGTCCTCGCCGTCGCGGCGATTGCCACGCTCGCCCTCGGCCTCGCCTATCGCGACACCCTCCGGAAGGGTCCGGCGAAGGTGACCGAGCCGCCCGCTCCGGCCGCCGGGCGGCCCGGAGCGAGCCCCGTCTCCCTCCGGGACGGCGGCACGCGCGACCTCTCCGCTCCATCGGGGAAGCTCCTCGTCGTCCACTTCTGGGCCACCTGGTGCGCCCCCTGCGAGGAGGAGCTCCCCGGCCTCGTCGCCTGGTGGAGCGAGGCGAAGGCCGACCCGCGGATCGAGCTCCTCGCCGTGTCGGTCGACGAGGAGTGGCCCGCCGTCGAGGCCTTCCTCGCGAAGCGCAACGCCGCCGGCCTCCCGGTCGCCCTCGACCCGAAGAAGACGGCGGCCTCCGCCTTCGGGACGGAGAAGTTCCCCGAGACCTGGTTCCTCTCCCCCAGGGGCGAGGTCCTCTTCCACCAGGTCGGCCCCCTCGACTGGGGCGCTCCGGAATCCCGCGCCGCTCTCCGCGCCCTCGCGGAGCAGGCCCTCGGCCCCGCCGCGACCTGACGGGAACCTTTTCGCACCTCGTCCGTTACTGAGGACGGAGAGACCGATATGAGGGAGCTCAGGTCCGCCGTCAACGCCGCCTTCTGGTTCGCGCTCTTTCTCCTCGGCTGGACCCTTCTCGTGCCGCCGCCGGAGGGGACGGGAAAGGGGAGCCGGCCCCGCTTCATCCGGATGACGATCGAGGACCGAGGCCCCGGGAGCCATGTCGAGCGCGTCCGGATCAACGTCCCCTGGTTCCTCTTCCGCGGCGGCCTCCACGCCGTCTCCGCCAGCCAGATCGAGCACGAGGCGGACCTCCAGTTCCAGGACCCGGTCACGATCGACCTCCTCCGCGAGGTCTGGAAGGAGCTCTCCGAGAAGCCCGAGGGGACTGACGTCGCCCGGGTCCACGAGGACGACGAGCTCACGTTCCGCAAGGAGAAGGGGGAGATCCGGCTGACGATCCGCGAGGACGTCGGCGAGAGCGAAGGCCCCCCGCGCGAGATCGTCACGATCCGCTTCCCCGCCCGGTTCATGGAAGCCGCCGTCTCCGGCGACCGCGACCTCGACCTCCGAGCCCTCTTCGAGGAGATGCGCGGAGCCGCCCGCGGCGACGTCCTCGAGGTGACGAGCGACGACGCCCACGTGAGGGTCGTGATCGACTGAGGGACTTGCGGACGGCGGCCGAGCGCCGCCGTCCGCACAACGGCCCCTGCGCTCCCGCTCTCTACGGGTCCGCCATCCGCTCCTTCGAGACGATCCCCATCAGCCAGACGAGTCCCGCGACGACGGCGAGGACGACGCCCGTCGTCGCGGCGAGGTCCCATCTCGACCACGCCGAGAGGCTCCCGGAGAGGTTCACGAGGTTCGAGAAGAGGACGAACGTGACGGCGAAGAGCCCGATGTTCGCGATGGGAGCCAGCTTCGGGACCATGTAGCCGACGAAGACGTGGCAGAGGGAGAGGAGCGCGACCGCCGCGGGGTAGAGGACCGCCACGACGAGGAGGCTCCGCCCCCAGGCCCCGGCCGGGACGAACTCCTGCCCCGTCGCCGCGGCCCAGGCGACGCCGACCCCCGTCCAGAGCACGAGGCTCGCCCAGGCCAGGCCGACGAGGACGACGGCCTTCGCGACGAGGAGCGGCCTCGGCGAGGCCACCATCCCGAGCTGGTTGTCGAGGATGCCCGTCGTCCGTTCCAGCAGCGCCGTCGGCCCGGTCAGGCTCAGGAACATGCTCGCGAGGCCGAAGGAGAGGACGGCGAAGAGCGCGAACCGGTCGCCCCCCTGCGGCACGCCCGCGAGCGCCTGAAGCCGGCCCAGCGTCATCACCGCGGAGAGGCCGAGACCGACCAGGAGGACGTCCAGGACGAGCGCCACGGCGGACGTCGCCGTGAGGAGCCGGAGCTCCTTCCGGACGAGGATGCCGATCACGCGGGCCGCCCCATCGCGTGGAGGTAGAGCGCCTCGAGTCCCGCCGGATCGAGGTTCGCGGCCGGCTCGTCGGCCACCAGCCGGCCGTGCCGAAGGACGAGGACGCGGCCACAGACCTTCTGGACGTTGTAGAGGTCGTGGCTCGTCATGAGGATCGAGACGCCCCGCTCGACCTCGGCACGGAGGACGGCCCGGAGCGCGGCCTGGGCCTCCGGATCGAGCCCGGAGGTCGGCTCGTCGAGGAGGAGGAGGTCCG
Organism: Acidobacteriota bacterium; assembly: GCA_022711615.1. Taxonomy (GTDB): domain Bacteria; phylum Acidobacteriota; class Thermoanaerobaculia; order UBA5066; family UBA5066; genus UBA5066. Next base: position 9,739 of record JAKLER010000015.1, on the reverse strand, counting down.
GATCGGTCAGGAGAGCTCGCGCGATCTCGGCCCGCTTCTTCATGCCGAGCGAGAGCTCCCCGACCCGCGACTCCGCCTCTCCCCGGAGGCCCACGTCGCCCAGCCGCCGGTCGATCGCGCTCCTCGGCACCTGCAGCAGGTCGGCATAGAACTCGAGGTTCCGGGCGAGCGTCAGCTGCGGGTAGAGGGCGGGGAGGTCGAGGACGAAACCCACTTTCCCTGCGGAGACCGAGGCCCGCCCCGACGTGGCTTTCCGCAGCCCGAGCAGGATGCGAACCGTCGTCGTCTTCCCCGAGCCGTTCGGGCCGAGCAACCCGACGGCCTCCCCCCGGTTCACGGTGAAGCTCACCCCGTCGAGCGCCTTCACCGTGCGGCTCCCCTTCTCGAAGACCTTCGAGACGTCCTGGAGGGAGGCCACCGCTCGATCGGAGCTCAACGGAACGTCTCCGAAGCTCCCGCCCTCTCGCGCGTCGAGGCTCGTTGAATTCGTGCGGACATGCGCGGGGAGACTAACGACGAGATGTGCTCTGGTCCATTGACGAGTTCGGACGCGGCCCGTGCGGGTCCGGATTCAGTCGGGACACTCACGGAGGCCCATCTCACCTGAGCGACTTCCCCGCCGGAGCGGCGCGAACCGTCGCGCCGCTCCGGCGGGTCAGACCGGCCGGGCTCTCAGGGGAGCTGGATCTCGGCGGGGGCGTCCCCCGGAACCCAGACGTCCCGTGCCGGCGAGACGATCTCCGCCGGTCCGCTGCTCCCGGGAACGCGCGCCAGGATTCCCACGCGAACGCCCCCCGGCGGAAGAAGCGTCGCCCGGAGGAGCGCTTCGGGAGGACCGCCGGGCGCCACCTGCGCTCCGCCGCCGACGGGCGCGCCCCCGATCAGGAGAGCCGTCTGAAGCGCCGCCACGGGGACTTCCCGGCCGTTGAGGACGACCGAGAGGGAAAGGAGCCGGCCCAGCGACTGCGGGCCCCGAACGACGCGAAGCTCGAAGCCACCGGCCCGCGGGAGAAGGCGGACCGTCCCCGTTCGTGAGATCTCGCCGAGCGTCGCGGTCGTGATCCCCGCCGCGGCGTGGACGATCGCGAGCGACTGGCTCTCCGGATAGACCTTCCCGAGCCGGCACTCCCCCGCGCGGTCACAGGCCACGACCGCCGTTCGCGCGACGTCGTCCGAGGCGACGCCGGCGGGCGCGAGGAAGACCGAGGCCCCCGCGGCCGGCGACCCGTCCGGCAGCAGGGCGAAGAACCGGGAGCGGTCGTCCTCCTTCCGGAGCCGCACGACCTCCTCTCCCGCGGGGGGCCGGAGGGGGTCGATCTCGAGGTTGCTCGGCTCGTACCCCTCCGCAGAGAAGCGGAGCGGCAGACGGACGGGGTCTTCGGCGGTTCGCTCGCGCTCCGGGCGCGGAATCCGGAACGCGAGACGCCCGTCCGCGTCCGCCGCAGGCCGCGCCAGCTCCTCCTCGAGGCCGGGGATGCAGCACGCCACGGCTCCCGGCACGGGCTCGTTCGAGGTGGCGTCGACGACGCGGAAGCGGAAGGTCTCCGAAGGCAGGTCGAAGTCCGCCTCGACCGACTCGATGCCGGGAGGCACGCGCAGCCGTTTCGTCGCCGGCGGTCCCCCGTCCGCAGGCGCGATCCTCACCGAGAAGAACCCTGCCTGCCAGACCGTCGCCCGGTAGGCGCCGTCCCGGTCCGCCTCCGCCTCGTCCTCCACCGTCCCGTCGTTCAGGTGCGTGAAGCGCAGGCTCCCCGGCCCTCCCTTCCCGGACCATCTCAACGTCCCCGTGACGTGGATCGGCGCGAGCTTCCCGACGATCGCGAGGTCTTCGTCCCCGACCTCCTCGACGACGTGGGTCCGGCGCCCGCTGCACTCGAACGCGACCGCCACACAGCCCGGGTCGACGCCCGGGACGCGGGCTTCCCCGCGGACGGACCTCTGGCGGTCGAGGACCTCGGCGCGTTCCTCGTCGAGGGCTGGCGAGAGATGGCCCCGCCGCCGCGCGGGCTCGCACTCGTCCGCCGGCACGCGGTAGACGGTGACGTCGAACGGCTCGTCCGCGAGGTCTCCGCTCCGCTCGAGCCCGAGCGTCAGCTCGGCCTTCCGAAGGAGCGGGACGGGATCGGGGAACGAGGTCCGGCGGTCGATGACCTCGATCTCCCGGGGCGTCGAACGCCACCTGCGGGAGCGCACGACCGCGCTCCAGCGACCCGCGGGGACGTCGTAGTAGACGGCCCAGTGAAGGCGGTCCCGGTCGAATCGGGACTCCGACGCCTCCAGGGTCCGTTCTCCGCTCCGAAGGAGGGGCGTGAGCCCGTCGTCGGGCCGGGCCGAGCCCTCGGGGTACGCCCAGGAGACGACGACGTGCCCGGTGCCGGGCGCCGGGTTCTGCAGCGGCGGGACCTTTACCGCACCCGAGCCGGGAACCTCGAACGGAGCGGTGACGCCGGCGACGAGACCGGGGCCGGCGAGGCCGACGGCGATGGCCCGCCCCGCAGGCTCGAGCGTGAACCGTCGCTGCGCCAGGAACAACGTCTCGATGGCGCCCGAGTCGAGCGAGAGGAGGTGCACGGCGCCGGCTTCGCCCACGAGCCCGTCCGGGACCTCGACCCTCGCGCCGGGGCGCAGGAGGACCTCGTCCGGCTCCCCCTTTTCGCTCTCTCCGGGAACGACGACGACGGCCGCGGGGGCCGGCAGGACACCCTGCGGAGACTCCGCCCGGAGGAAGTACCGCCCGGGCTCGACCGACGCCTTCCGCCCGCCCGCCAGCTCGACCACCGGCCGCGTCGCCTCCGCCGGCACCAGCCAGATGCGGCACGGAACCGTCGCCGAGGGTGACTTGCAGACGAGATGGATCGCAGCGGCATCGCCCGCGGAGAGAAGCCCGGCCGCGATCGCTCCGAGGAGCAGCCCGCGGGACGTCTTTTCGGCTGCGACGAGGAAGCTGACGGACGCGAGGTTTCGGAGGAAGACTCCAGCGCTTCCCACGGATCGGCGGTAAAGGTCGTTCGCGGACATGAGGAAAATGGGGTCGAGAGATTCCGGCAGCGGCGTCGCCGTCACAATGGCCTCCAGACTACTTTCAGGAGGGGAACGTCAACGGATCCGACGAAGCGAATCGTCCCCCCCCCCGAAATTGGCGTCAACCCGCCCCGAACCCCACCAGCCCGCTCACGGAGCTCCCTTTCGAGGGGAAAGACCGGCGACCGCCGCGGGGAGGCTCGCGGCGAGCCTCCCCGATCCGCCTCACTCGAGGTCGAACGGGTCCTGGTCGAGGGAGGCGACGAGGCGGTCGAGGCGGAGGCGGCTCGGGCCGAACGCGACGCGGATCTCGCCGTTCTCGCAGCGGATCTCGCGCACCTCGAGGGAGAGCTCGGGGGGGAGGACCGTCGTCAGGTTCAGGACGACGACCCGCTCGTCGGGGTAGAAGTAGGCGAAGCCGGGAGGCTGCCGGTCGACGATCCGCTTCACGACCCACGGCGGGATCGGGACGAAGCCGAACGCCTTCAGCTCCTCGAGGGCGAAGCCGAGCCAGCCGTCGCGGAAGCGGATCGACGTGACGCGGCTCTTCAGCGGGACGCGGACCCCCTTTTTCACCTTGATCGTCAGGGAGAGGACGCCCCCCTCGGCCTCGACGAGGATGTCGGAGACCTCGGGGACGCGCCGCGTGATCCGGTGGAGGACGGTGTTGATCGTCTGCTCGTCGATGACGACGACGAGCCCCTCCCACCTCACGGAGAGAGACGGGACGTCGACCGTCGGCCGCTGCGTCGGGAAGGCGCTCATGACGCCGGAATCCTACCCGATCGGGCCGGCGCTCAGAGGACGTAGGCGAGCGCGAAGCCGACCTGCGCCGCCATCATCATCAGGTACATGTGGGTCCACGACGGGTGGTTCTCGGTGGTCGACAGCTCGTCGGGGTTCCGGCGAAGGAGGCGGACCGTGTACAGACCCCATGCCGTGAGGACGACGCCGAGGAGGGCGAGGAGCCAGGGATTGCCGGTCAGGAGGCGGTGCTCCGGCGCGAGCGGGTCGGCGAGGAATCCGAGCGGGACCAGGAGGAGCCACGGGAGGACGAAGAAGGGGGACATGATCGCCACGGCCTTCCGGTTCCCGTAGAGGATCGGAAGCGTCCGGCAGCCCCCCGCGCGATCGCCGGGGACGTCGGAGAAGTCTTTCGTGGACGCGGCGCCGACGAGGAAGAGGAAGAAGAGGAAGCCGATGACCCACGGCTCGAGGGCGTTCGCCGGGGCGACCATCGTCCAGCCGGCCACCTTCAGGAGGCACCCGCGCGGGACCGCGATCGTCACGTTCGCCCACATGCCGAGGCGCTTCGTCCGCCCCCAGGACGGGAGCGAATAGACGAGGGTGAAGACGAGGCCGCCGAGGAAGAGGAAGAACGTCTGGTGCGTCCCGAGCGGCGCGAGGAGGCGCGCGGCGAGCCCCTCGCGCGGCGGGACGACGACGAACCAGACCGGGACCATCGCGAGGGCGTAGAGGACCCACGTCAGGCCCCACGTCTCGCGCAGGCCCGCCTCGCCGGTGACGAGCGGCCGGTCGGGCTTGTTGACCCGGTCGACCGCCAGGTCGGTGATCTGGTTCAGGACGTTCGAGGCGGCGTTCAGGAACGAGGCGCAGAGCGACCCCAGGGCGATCGCCGCGACGACGGCCCAGGTCAGCCGGTGCTCCGGGTCGGGGTTGTGGACGCTCCCGAAGGCGCAGACCGCGCCCGAGACGATGCCGAGGAGCGGGGGGAGGAGGGTGAAGGGGCGGGTGAGGCGGACGGCGGTGCGGAGGGTCATGATCGCGGTCATCGAGGGTACACCGGAGCCCTGATATGCTCTCGGGTCGGCCCCGGGGCCGCGGAAGCGGCGCCCGCAGGGCGCGAACGCGTCGGGCGCGCCGGTCCGGGCGAGACCCCGAGACGCTTTCGCAAAGAGGGTTCCATGGCCTGCAAGTACGGCTCCCACCGCGTCCTCGAGCCGAAGGGCGTCCTCCCGCAGCCTGCCCTGAGGCTCGACAACGACTTTTCGACGATCGCCGACAACGAGGTCCTCGTCGACGTGAAGGCGCTCAACATCGACTCCGCGAGCTTCACGCAGATCGAGGAGGAGGCGGGCGGCGACCTCGCGAAGATCGAGCAGAAGATCCTCTCGATCGTCGCCGAGCGGGGAAAGATGCAGAACCCCGTCACCGGCTCGGGCGGGATGTTCATCGGCAGCGTCGCGAAGGTCGGCGCCGCCCTCGCCGGGCGGGACCTCGCGCCGGGCGAGAAGGTCGCGAGCCTGGTCTCGCTCAGCCTGACGCCGCTGAAGATCGAGAGGATCGTGAAGATCCACCCGGAGATCGACCGGGTCGAGATCGTCGGGCAGGCCGTCCTGTTCGAGAGCGGCATCTACGCCAAGCTCCCGGAGGACATGGACGAGACGCTCGCGCTCGCGGCGCTCGACGTCGCGGGCGCGCCCGCCCAGGCCGCCAAGCTCGTGAGGCCCGGGCAGAGCGTCCTGATCCTCGGCGCCGGCGGAAAGAGCGGCATGCTCGTCGCCTGGGAGGCGATGAAGAGGGTCGGGCCGACGGGCCGCGTCGTCGGGAACGTCTACCTCGCCGAGGACGCCGAGACGCTCCGGTCGCTCGGCCTCTGCCACGAGGTCGTCGTCGCCGACGCGACGAAGCCGGTCGCGCTGACGGAGGCCGTCCTCGCGGCGAACGGCGGCGCCGAGTACGACGTCGTCTTCAACTGCGTGAACGTGCAGAACACCGAGATGAGCAGCATCCTGCCCTGCCGGCAGGAAGGGACGGTCTACTTCTTCAGCATGGCGACCCATTTCGGCAAGGCCGCGCTCGGCGCCGAGGGGGTCGGCAAGGACGTCACGATGATCGTCGGCAACGGCTACACGAAGGGCCACGCCGAGATCACTCTCGCCGAGCTCCGCGAGAACGCGAAGCTCCGGCGCCATTTCGAGACCCGCTACGTCTGAGAGCGCCCGTCCGGCGCGCTCCCCGGAGGCTCACATGAGCGACAAGGTCATCATCACCTGCGCCGTCACCGGCGCCGAGACGACGCGCGAGTCGCAGCCCGCCCTCCCGATCACCCCCGAGGAGATCGCCGCGAGCGCGTTCGAGGCGTGGGAGGCCGGCGCCGCCGTCCTCCACCTCCACGTCCGCCACGACGACGGATCGCCGACGCAGGACGTGGCCGTCTTCCGGAAGGCGATCGAGCTGGTCCGAGCCAAGTGCGACATCGTGATCGAGTGCACGACGGGCGGCGCCGTCGGGATGACGCCCGAGGAGCGCCTCCAGCCGGTGACGCTCCAGCCCGAGATGGCGAGCCTCGACTGCGGCACGGTCAACTTCGGCGACGACTACATCGTCAACACGCTGCCGATCATGCGGGAGTTCGCGAAGTCGATGCGCGCGCACGGGGTGCGGCCGACGCTCGAGTGCTTCGACCTCGGGCACGTCTACGCGAGCCACATCCTGATCAAGGAAGGGCTCCTCGACGAGCCGTACCACTACGGCCTCGTCCTGAACGTCCCCGGGTCGGTGAAGTACGAGCCGGACGTCCTCGAGATCTTCGTGAGGAAGCTCCCGAGGGGGGCGCACTGGACCCTCATGGGGATCGGCGGGAAGGCGAACCTCGACGCGATCTACGGCGCGCTCGCCCTCGGCGGGAACGTCCGCGTCGGCTTCGAGGACAACATCTACTACTCGAAGGGGCGCCTCGCGAAGAGCAACGCCGAGCTCGTCGAGCGCGCCGCCCGCATCGCGAAGGACTGCGGGCGCCCCCTCGCCCGCCCCGACGACGTCCGCGAGATGCTGAAGCTCCGGAAGGCTTGAGGAAGAGACCATGCAGTACCCCCCCGTCGACTTCCGGTCGATCCCCCTCTTCGCGAACGTGACGGACGCGGAGTGGAACGACTGGTCCTGGCAGATCCGGAACGGCATCCGCGACGTCGAGACGCTCGAGAAGGTCGTGAAGCTGACCGACCGCGAGCGCGAGGAGATCCGGCAGTGCCTCGGGAAGTTCACGATGGAGATCACGCCGTACTACGCGGCGCTGATGGACCGGGACGACCCGTTCTGCCCCGTGCGGATGCAGTCGGTGCCGCGCATCGCCGAGATGCACGACGACCCGTCCGACATGGCCGACCCGCTCCACGAGGACGTCGACAGCCCCGTCCCGGGACTGACCCACCGCTACCCCGACCGGGTCCTCCTCCTCGTCACGAACATCTGCTCGATGAACTGCCGGCACTGCACGCGGCGGCGCCTCGTGGGCGACACCGACGTCGACATGCCGGAGGACAACGTCTCCGCGGCGATCGAGTACATCCGCAGCACCCCGACGGTCAGGGACGTCCTCCTCTCGGGCGGCGACCCGTTCGTCCTCCCCGACGCGCGGCTCCGTTCGATCCTCGAGCGGCTGCGGGCGATCCCCCACGTCGAGATCATCCGGATCGGCACGCGCACGCCGGTCGTCCTGCCGCAGCGGATCACCGACGACCTCGTCGGGATGCTGAAGGAGTTCCACCCGCTCTGGGTGAACGTCCACTTCAACCACCCGAAGGAGATCACCGCGGAGGCGAAGGCGGCCTGCGAGAGGCTCGCGAACGCCGGCATCCCGCTCGGGAACCAGAGCGTCCTCCTGCGCGGGATCAACGACGACCCGATCGTCATGAAGAAGCTCGTCCACAAGCTGATGACGGTGAGGGTGAGGCCCTACTACATCTACCAGTGCGACCTGTCGCTCGGGATCAGCCACTTCCGGACGTCGGTCGCGAAGGGGATCGAGATCATCGAGTCGCTCCGCGGCCACACGACCGGCCTCGCCGTCCCGACGTTCGTCGTCGACGCGCCGGGGGGCGGCGGGAAGATCCCCGTGATGCCGAACTACCTCATCTCGATGGCCGAGGGGAAGGCGATCCTCCGCAACTACGAAGGGGTCATCACGTCCTACTCGTGGCCCCGCGGCCGAGGGCCGGCGAACCCGGCCACGAAGGACCCCGGCGACGACGCGAAGTACCGCGCGAAGGACGGCGTCGCGACGCTCCTCTCCGGCGACCGGCGCAACCTCGAGCCGAGCGGCCTCGCGCGGCACAAGAGGAACAACGACTGACCGGACCCGCTGGCGCCGCGGGGAACGGGGGCGGGACGCCGCGATCCGCGGCGTCCCGTTGAGGCCGTGCCGGCCGGGCTCGAGACGATCCCCGGAGGGGTCACCGCGGTGACCGGCTTCGAGAAGGGCTCGGGAAAGACGACCCTCCTCGGGGCCCTGCGCCCCCTCGCGCGACGCGCCGGCCCCGTCGCGCTCTTCGGCATCGGCGTCGACGGGAGCCTGAAGGGAGGCGGGGACGGGCGCGCGGCCGTCGTCCGCGTCGAGGCGGGCGACGTCGTCCAGACGACCGACCTCTTCGCCCGGGCGTCGTCCACCCGGCTCGAGGTCCTCGACGTCCTCCCTTCGCGCACGTCGCTCGGGCGGCTCCTCCTCGGCCGGGCGATCCGCGACGGCGAGGTGACGCTCGTCGGAGACGAGAGCCTCTCGGCGCTCTCCCGCTCGATCGACCTCGTGCGGGACGAGGAGTGGGCCGCGTCGGTCCTCGTGGACGGCGCCGCGAGCCGGATCACGCAGGCCGCCGCGCTCGACGGCGTCCGCTTCCTCTTCACCGTCCGCGTCGACGGCGCGAACCTCTCCCGCGTCGCCGAGCGGGTCCGGGCCCTCGCCGCCCTCGCGACGCTTCCGGTCGTCCCGGACCCTCCCGAGGGAACGCTCCGCCTCGAGGGGCCGCTCACGGAGGAGGGCCGCGAGGCCCTCCCGCGCGACCTCGGGGCGCTCTCCCTGGAAGACCTCACGAAGTCGTTCCTGCCGCCGCGCCTCCTCCTCCGCCTCCTCGAGACGGTGGCGTGCAGCGTCCGACGCGGGATCGCGCTTCTCGGCGTCGTCGCCTCGCGGCGCGACGTGACGGAGGAGGAGCTCCGCGAGGCGGTCGGTCCGCTGGGCGCGCCGTTCCTCCTCCCGAGCCCGTTCGAGGCGGCGGCATGAACGGGCCGCTCGCGGAGTACGCCGGCTTCGCAGCGCTCTGGAAGCGTTTCGCGCCGGAGACCCCGTTCGGGCGGGCCGCCCGCGCGGCGGCGGGAGTCCTCACCGACCGGGCCGAGCTCGAGGAGCGCTGGGACCTCACCGACGAGGCGCTCCGGCTCCTCGACGCCCTCGAGGGCGACCGCGTCCGGCTGGACCGGATCCGCCACCACCTCCGCCGCATCCCCCGGTTCCCCGAGTCGCCGCGCGAGGCGTTCGACGAGGTGGAGCTCTTCCAGCTGAAGAAGCTCCTCGCGAACCACCGGCGGCTCCTGGCCCTCCTGCCGGACGGGGCGAAGGCCCGGTTCGGCCTCGCCCCGCTCCCCGAATCGCTGCACGCCCTCCTCGGAACGGGGCGGGAGGGGGACGAGTCGTTCCACGTAGCCGACGCGTACGACCCGGAGCTCGCCTCCGTCCGCAGCGAGATCCGCCGCGCCGACGCCGAGGCCGCCGCGCTCCGCGCCTCGCGCGACGAGGCGCTTCAAGCTCGCTGCGGATTCGCCCTCGGCGACCGCCCGTTCCTCCTCGTCCCGCGCGAGGTCCTCGGCGAGCCGGCCGGCGTCTCGGACCTCCTCGAGATCGAGGCGTGGGACGCCACGCGCCTCTGCGTGCGGCCCCGGCCGAGCGTCGCGGAGCTCCGGCTCGGCGAGGAGAAGGCCGCCC
>JAKLER010000149.1 GCA_022711615.1 Acidobacteriota bacterium | reverse complement strand
TCCGCCCCCTGGCCGAGGCCGAGGGCGAGCGGGAGCATGCCGAAGATCATCGCGAGGGTCGTCATGAGGATCGGCCGGAGCCGCGTCCGCCCCGCCGTGATGAGCGCCTCGCGACGCTCCAGCCCCTGCTTCCGGAGGACCTTCGTGTAGTCGACGAGGAGGATCGCGTTCTTCGTCACGAGGCCCATCAGGAGGATGAGGCCGATGAGCGACATGATGCTCAGCGTGTCGCGCGTCAGGGCGAGCATCCCCGCCATGCCGACGATCGAGAGCGGAAGGGACAGCATGATCGAGAGCGGGTCGATGAACGACTCGAACTGCGCCGCGAGGATGAGGTAGACGAAGACGACCGCGAGGAGGAGCGCCTCGGCCATGTACCCGAAGCTCTCCTCCATCCGCTCGGCCTCGCCCGGGAAGAAGACCTGGTAGCCCGGCGCCATGTCGATCTTCGCCGCGGCCTCCTTGATCTTCTGCGCCGCCGTCCCGAGCGGCAGGCCGTCGAGGTTCGCGGTGAGGAGGACCTCGCGCGAGAGGTCGCGCCGGGAGATCTCCGAGGGGGTCGTCGCCCGCTCGGCCTTCACGAGCTCGGAGAGCGGGACGAGCGCCGGGGCGCCGCCCCGGCCGCCCGGGACGGCGATCCGAAGGTCTCCGATCTGGCCGACGTCGCGCCTCATCTCGAGCGGGAGGCGGACCCTCACGTCGACCGCCTCCCCCTCCTCGTCCTCGTAGGTCGTGACGGCCTGGCCGCCGACGAGCGCGCCGACGGTCCGGGCAATGGCCGGCGTCGAGAGGCCGGTGTCGGCCGCCCGCTCGCGGTCGACCACGAGGCGGTACTCGGGGAGGTCGAGCTCGAGCGTCGTCTCGACGTCGACGATGCCGGGGATGCCGTAGACGGCCTTCTTCAGCTCCGCGGCGTACTTCTTGAGGAGCGGGATCTCCTCGCCGCGGATCGAGACCATGACCGGCTTCTCGGCGAACTCGTCGCTCTGCATCTCCACGGACGGGATGATCCCGGCGATCCCGGCGATCCGGCCGCGCGCCTCGGACGCGAGGACCTTCGCGTGCTTCGTCCGATCCGACTTGTCGACGAGCTTCACGTAGACCCGCGCGTCCCTCACGGTTCCCATGTCACCCGCGCCGATCGAGGCGTAGGTGTGCTGCACCTCGGGCATCTTCTTCAGCTCGGCGAGGACGGCCTCCATCCGGCCGCGCGTCTCCTCGAACGAGGCGTCCGGGGCCGTCTTGAACTTGACCTGGAACTCCGCCTGGTCGGGGTTCGCCATGAACTCCGACTCGAGCGTCCCGAAGAGACCGATGCCGGCGACGAAGGCGACGGTCGCGAAGGCGAGGACGGCCTTGCGGTGGTCGAGCGCCCAGGCGATCAGGGCCTTGTAGCGGTCGGCCGTCCGGTCGAACCACTCGTTGAACCGGTCGAGGGCTCGCGCCACGGCGTGCCGCTTCCCGAGCCGCTCGACGTCGGGGTCGACCCAGCGCGAGGAGAGCATCGGGTCGAGCGTGAAGGAGACGAAGAGGGAGACGAGGACCGCGAAGGCGACGGTGATGCCGAACTGGAAGAAGAAGCGCCCCATGATCCCCTTCATGAAGGCGACCGGGACGAAGACGGCGACGATCGACATCGTCGTCGCCAGGACGGCGAGGCCGATCTCGGCCGTGCCGACCCGCGCCGCCGTCATGTGGTCCTTCCCTTCCTCGAGGTGCCGCACGATGTTCTCCCGGACGACGATCGCGTCGTCGATCAGGAGGCCGATCGCGAGGGAGAGCGCCATGAGCGTCATGACGTTCAGCGTCATCCCGAGGAAGTACATGACGATGAAGGAGGAGATGACCGAGATCGGAAGCGTCAGCCCCGTGATCACGGTCGAGCGCCAGGAGTTGAGGAAGAGGAAGACGATGAGGACGGTCAGGATCGCGCCGATGATCAGGGTCGTCGTGACGTCGTGGACCGACTCCTTGATCATCACGGAGCCGTCCCTCACGAGCTGGATCTCGACGGACGGGGGGAGCTCGCCCCGGAGCTTCTCGATCTCCTTCGTCACGGCCTCGACGACGCCGACCGTGTTCGCCTTGCTCTGCTTGAAGACGTCGATCGCGACGGCCGGGACGCCGTTGACGAGGGCGAGCTTCCGCTGCTCCTCGACGGTGTCGCGCACCTCGGCGATCTCGCCGAGCGCGATCGGCACGCCGCCGCGCGTGGCGACGACCATCGAGCGGAAGCCGGAGACCTCCCTCGGCTTGCCCGAGACGCGGACGGGCATCTCCTGCCCGCCGCGGTCGAGCCGGCCGAGCGGAGTGTTCACGTTCTCGCCCGCGAGGCCCGCCACGACCTCGTCGACCCCGAGGCCGAGGGCGTCGAGGCGCGACGGGTCGAGGTCGACGGCGACCTCGCGCTCGCTCTCGCCCACGAGATCGACCTTCCCGACTCCGGGGAGGTTCTCGATGCGCCGCTTGACCTTGCGGTCGACGAGCGTCGTCAGCTCGCGCGGGGTCATCTCCGGCGAGCGGACGGCGAGCGAGACGATCGCCATGCCGCCGATGTCGAGCTTCTGGATCACGGGCTCCTGGATCCCCGCGGGCAGGTCGTTCCGGATCGCGGAGATCTTCGAGCGGGCGTCCTGGGCGGCGTCGTTGATCTTCACCTCGAGGTTGAACTCGACGATGACCGTGGAGAGCCCCTCGCGCGACGTCGAATAGACGTGCTTCACGCCCGAGATCGGGTTGACGGCCTGCTCGAGCTTCTTCGTCACCTCGCGCTCGACCGTCTCGGGCGAGGCGCCGGGGTACTGCGTGATGATCGAGAGGACCGGGATCTCGATGTCGGGGAACATGTCGATCGCGAGGCGCCGGTAGGAGAAGACGCCGAGCGTGACGAGGGCGAGCATGAGGACCGTCGCGAAGACGGGCCTCTTGATCGAGAGGTCGGAGAGGAACACGGCTCAGGCTCCCTTCGAGACCAGGACCCGGTCCCCCTCGCGGAGGTTGAAGCCGCCGCGCGTGACGACGTCCTGGCCGGCGGTCAGGCCCTTGACGACCTCGACGACGTCGCCGGGCGCCGCGCCCGTCTCGACGGAGAGGCGCTTCGCGACGCCCCCCTCGACGACGAAGACGCCGGCCGTGCGCGCCACGGTGTCCCAGGAGACGAGCGCGGAGCGAGGGACGACGAGGACGCCGGGCCTGCGGCCGGTGACGATGCGCCCCTTGACGAAGAGGCCCGCCCGGAGCGCCCCGTCGCCGTTCGGCACCTCGGCCTTCACCTTCACCGTCCGGCTCGCCTCGTCGGCCGCCGGGTTGATGAACGAGACCCTGCCGGAGAACGTCCGCCCCGCGAGGGCGTCGCTCGTGAACGCGAACGACTGTCCGACCCGGAGCGCCGCCATCCGCGCCGACGGGACGCTCGCCGTCAGCTCCAGGACCCGGTTGTCGACGATGCGGAACATCGGCGCCGGGTTCCCCATGTTCTCGACGTAGTCGCCGACGTTCACGTTCCGGACCGCGACCACGCCGTCGATCGGCGCGCGGAGGACGGCCTTCGCGAGCCGCGTCTCGGCCAGGGCGTGCTGCGCCTTAGCGGCCTCGGCTGCGGCGCGCGCCGCCTCCTCGGCCGAGCGGGCCTCGTCGAGCTGCTGCTGGGTCGCGAGGCCGGCCTCCTTCAGCTTCACCGTCCGGTCGAGCTCGCGCGCGGCGCGCTTCGCTCCGGCTTCGGCCTGGAGCCAGGTCGCCTTCGCGGCCTGCACCCCGGCCTCCGCTTCGCGCGAGTCCAGGCGGGCCAGGGGCGTCCCCGCCGCGACCCGAACCCACTGCGTCACGAAGACCTCGGCGACCGTGCCGGAATACTCGGTCTTCACCTCGACCTCGCTTCGGGCGGCGAGGGTCCCGACCACCTCGACGGACTCTTCGAGGTCGGAGGCCGCGGTCGTCGCCGTCTCGACGGCGACGGGCGGACGCTGGCCGTCCCCGGCGGCCGGCTTGCCGCAGCCGGCGGCGCCGGCGGCGAGGACGAGGAGAAGGGCTGCGGATGGGGCGGCGAGAGTCGTGCGGTTCATCGAGCGGGCTCCTGCTGTGCGTTGCGGGGGGCGGCGAGGCCCTCGAAGACGAGGTCGAGCGTCCGGCGGAGGCCGTCCTGCCCGAGCCCGAGCTCCGGGTGCGCGAGGGTGAGGTCCATGTTGAAAGAGAGGACGCCCATCAGGGCGAGGGTGACGTCCTGCGGGTCGGCCGCGCGGAGGTCGCCCGCGGAGATGCCCTCCGCGACGATCTCGGCGATGACGGCCTTCAGCTTCTCGTGGAAGACCTCGAAGTCGAACGGCGGCGCCCCCTGGGCCGGCCCCCAGAAGACCGCGTTCATCATCCGGACCTCGGCCTTCTTCATCTCGAAGACCCGGAAGATGCCGAGCAGGAAGGCCTGGAGCCTCTCGCGGGCCGTGCCGACGGAAACCCGGGTCGCGGAGATCGACTCGTCCGCGATCTTCACGAGGTCCTCGATGATCGCGAGGTAGATCCCTTCCTTGCTCTGGAAGTGGTAGTAGAGCGACGGCTTCGTCACGCCGGCCATCTCCACGATCTCCCTCACAGAGGTCGCGGCATAGCCGCGATTCGTGAAGAGGAGGATCGCGGCATCCATAAGTCTCTTTCGGACAGAGCTTTCACCAGGTTCCTGCGGCACGGATCGAACCTCCCCGGCAACCCGTCACCGTCCTCCGGCTCGGGTTACCGACCGGTAGGTAATCTGGGGCCGAGGGAGGCGCCCGTCAAGGGCAGGACGAAAAAAAAGCTCCCCTGGGCGCGTCTAGCGCTTCGGTTCGATCCGCCCGAGCTTGTCGCCGATGCCGAGGACGACCCAGACAGCTCCGTCCGCAGCCGCCGAGACGGCGACCGGCCCGTCCGGAAGCGGCGTCCACTCGACCTTGCCCGTCTCCGGCTCGAGCCGGCCGAGCTTTTTCGCCGTCGGGGCCGCGAACCAGACCCCTCCGTCCGGCGCGACGGCTATGCCGGCCGGGGCGTTGTCGACGGAGATCTCCTCGAGGGTGCCCCGCGGCGAGACGCGGGCGATGCGCCTCGCGTTCGGCAGGGCTGCCCAGACGGACCCGTCCGGCGCCACGGCAAGAGCGTCGGGCTGAGCGTTCGGCGTCGCGAGAGGCCAGGCCGTGATCTCGCCGTCCGTCGAAATGCGCACGAGGCGGTTTCCCCTTCGCTCGACGACCCACGCGGCTCCGTCGCGGGCGACGACGATTGCCGTCGGCTCGCTCGCCTCCGGAAGAACGAGCTCGCGCACCGTCCCGTCCGAGCCGCGGTGCCCGACGCGCCCCTCGGCCGGCCGCGTGAACCAGGCGACCCCGCCTGCGGATACGGCGAGCCCCGTCGGCTCCCCTCCCGCTCTCCCGGTGGAGATCTCCGTGAAGGTGCCGTCCGGCGCGACACGGCCGAGCCGCTCCCCGGCGAGGTCGGCGCCCCACGCCGTGCCGTCCGGCTGGACGGCGATCGAGAGCGGCTGGGTGTCGCGAAAGGGGAACGGGAAGAGCGACACCTCGCCGGACGGGCTCACGCGGCCCAGCGCTCCGGAGAACTGCGCCGAGAACCAGACCGTCCCGTCGCGGGCGACGGCGATCCCCGCCGCTCCCGTCCCCTCCGGGAGGTTCACGACGTCGAGAGGGAGGGCGACGGCCGGTGCGAGGAGGATCGCGAGCGCGGGAAGAATCGGGCGTCGGAGGTGCTTCATGTCGAACCGCCACGGACGCCGCATGCCGGGCGTCCGAACAGCCGAGGATAGGCCCAGGGCACGACGTCCGCACGAAGTATCCCCGTTGCCCCGGCGGGGCCGCCTTCCGGTGGCGCGTTCAGCGGCCGAGCGCGGCCGGGAGCTTCTTCGCGGCCTTCTCGGCGGCGTCGCGGGTCGCCTCGAGCTGCGGGCTCTCCTCGTCGTCGGGACCGCTCCTCCGGTAGTTGGCCGTTCCGGTCACCTCCAGAGGCTTCTTCTCCTTGCCGGTGGCGGCGTCGACGATCCGGAGCGTCGCCGGGCAGTCGACCCGGACGCTCTCCACGACCCGGTCGTACGCGTACCCCTCCGGGCTCGTCTCGCGGTAGGTCATCCGGCTCACGTCGACGCGACAGGGGGCGAGCGAGACGCCGATCCAGCTCGTTCCGGCCCAATCCGCCCGCAGGACGCGGGCGGCCTCGCCGTCCGGCTCGGCAACGACGGCTCCCAGGGAGATCCCGGCGAGTCGGGCGTCCGAAAGCGTCACCTTCCCTCGATCGGAGAGCTCCGACTCGAGACGGGCCACGAACGCGGAGAGCGCCTCTTCGTCGCCGTCGGCCTCCACGAGGACGGCTCGCGGCTTCGGCTTCTCGGCGGATGCGGGGGGCGCGAGGAGGGCCCCGGCGAGCGCGAGGACGACGGCGCGAGAGGCGTTCATGCCGGAAGAGTAGCGCGACGGGCCGCGTCCGCTATCCTCCGCGCCGCATGCTCCGCACGGTCGCGCTCGCCCTCGTCCTCTTCGCCTCCGCCCCGTCGCTCGCGGTGCGGCCGTTCGAGGAGGAGGACGCACCCGCCCCCGTGAAGGCGGAGGTGGCCGTCGTCGCCTCGCACGCGGGGGCGGGAGCGGAGGCGGCGACGGTCGCCGTCCTCGGCCGGGAGGAGATCGAGCGGCTGCCCGCACGCTCGCTGGCCGACCTCCTCCGATATCTCCCTGCCGTCGACGTGAGGCGTCGCGGACCCGGGGTCCAGGCCGACGTCTCCCTCCGCGGAGCCGACTACAACGGCACGCTGATCCTCGTGGACGGGGAGCCGGTCAACGACCCCCAGACGAACCACCACTCGCTGGACCTCGACGTCCCGGCCGACGCCATCGAGCGGATCGAGGTCCTCTACGGCTCCGCCTCGGCGCTCTGGGGCTCCGAGGCCGTCGGGGGCGTGATCCACGTCATCACGCGCGGGGCGAGCCTCGGCCGGGCGCGCGCCCAGATCGAGGGCCGGTACCTCCACGGCTCCCACTCGCTCGACGCCGGGAGCGTCCGGGTCGCCACGAGGCTCTCCGATTCCCTGACCGTCTCGGTCGACGCCTCGCGCTCCGAGTCGAGCGGCTTCCGCGACGACCGGGAGCACGCCGAGAAGACGGTCCGCGCCTCGCTCCGGCTCGAGACCCGGGCCGGCCCGGTCACGCTCTCGGGAGGGGGCGCGAGCCGGGCCTTCGGAGCCTGGGGCTTCTACGGGACGCGCTACCCGAACCAGTACGAGGAGACGAGGAGCCGGAGTCTGCGCCTCGCGGCCGACCTCG
This sequence comes from Acidobacteriota bacterium, assembly GCA_022711615.1. Classification (GTDB taxonomy): domain Bacteria; phylum Acidobacteriota; class Thermoanaerobaculia; order UBA5066; family UBA5066; genus UBA5066. The sequence goes on along the minus strand of JAKLER010000149.1, from coordinate 3,037 downwards.
ACCTCGGCCGCGGCTGGACCCTCGCCCCCTCGGTCTCCGCGCGCGACCACCGGGACGACTTCGTCCTCGAGCGGACGGACCCCTCCTTCTACCGGAACCTCCACGACACCGACCGCTCGGCCGTCCGCCTCGTCGCGCGCCGCCCGATCTTCGGCGGCTCCCTCGCCCTCGGGGGCGAAACGGGGCGCGACGCGATCGACTCGACGAGCCTGGGTCGCCGCACCCGCACCCGGAGCGCCGCGTTCGTCGAGCTGGCCCGGCCGTTCGCCGCGGCGTCCCCGTCCGCCGGAGGAGTCCGCGCCGGCCTCCGCGCCGACCGGCACGAAGGTTTCGGGACGCGCCTCTCACCGCAGCTCGCGGCGTGGGTCGGTCTCGGGGCCGGCGTAAAGGCCCGCGCCTCGGTCGGGACCGCCTTCCGGGTCCCGACGTTCACCGAGCTCCACTACGTCGACCCGCAGACCGTCGGCAACCCCGCGCTGAAGCCCGAGAAGTCGACCTCGTTCGAGGCGGGCCTCTCCTGGGACCACGGCGCCCTCTCGTTCGACGCGGCCGTCTTCCACCGTCACGGCACCGACCTCGTCGACTTCGTCCGTACCGGCCCGGACGAGCCGTACCGGGCCACGAACCTCCGGACCGTCGACACGCGCGGCCTCGAGGCGACGCTCGTCCTCGACGCGGCGCGCCTCGCCCCGACGCCCCTCGCCCGCCTCGCGTTCCGGGCCGCCGTCTACTCGGCCGACCTCGAGAGGCTCCGGGCCGAGGCGGGCGCGACCGAGGGACGCTACGTCCTGGACCCGCTGCGGACGCGCTGGGACCTGCTCGCGGAGGTCCGCGTCCCCTTCCGCGTCGAGGCGCTCGCGCGCCTCTCGTACTTCGACCGCCCCTCGTTCGACGAAGGGGTCCTCCTCCTCGACGCCCGCCTCGGGTACGACGTCGTGGACGGCGACGTCGTCGAGCTCTACGTCGAGGGGGAGAACCTCGGGGCCGTCCGCTACGAGGAGGTGCCGGGCGTGCCGCTCCCGGGCCGGACCCTGGCCGCCGGGGTGCGCCTCACCTGGTGAGGCGGAGCGTAAACTCGGGGAAGCGAGGGCGTACCGGTTCGATGCACACGATTCTGCTCGTCGACGACATGAGGAGCTTCCTCGACCTCGAGGCCACGTTCCTCTCGCGCGCCGAGTGCCGGATATTGACCGCCTCGACCGGCCTCGAGGCGATCCGAGTCGCCCGGACGGAGAAGCCCGACCTCATCGTCCTCGACATCGAGATGCCGGAGATGAACGGCATCCAGGCGTGCCGCATCCTGAAATCCGATCCCGTCACCGCGCACATCCTCGTCGTGATGCTCTCCTCGATGAAGCTGGAGGACGAGGGACGCCGCGCGGGCGCCGACCATTTCCTCCGCAAGCCGATCGACGAGCCGACGTTCCTCTCCGAGGTCAAGCGCTTCCTGCCGATCGTCGAGCGGGCCGAGACGCGCGTCGCGGTCGATTCGCCGATCACGTTCTGGCGCGACGGAGAGACGTTCGAGGGACGCCTGACGAACCTCTCGCGGACCGGCTTCTACGTGGCCGTCTCGCGAATCCACCCGATCGGGGCTCGGCTCGAGGTGTCGTTCGCGCTCCCGAACGACCCGGAGGGGAAGGTCGTCACGGGGGAGGCGCTCGTCGTCCGCCACGACGACGACCCGCCCGGGTTCGGCTGCCGGTTCCGCCAGGTCTCCTCGGGCGCCCGCCTCGTCGTCGAAGACTGGGTCGAGCGCGTCGCCGCCGGGCGCTGAGGCTCAGCGCCGCCCGGGGCCGAGGTCGACGAGGCGGATCCCCATCCTCTCGGCGTAGTCCAGGATCCGCGGCTCCCGGTAGAACTCCGAGAAGTAGATCCCGACGAGGCCGGCGTTCCCGATCAGCTTGAAGCAGCCCCAGCACGGGGAGGCGGTCGTGTAGATCTCGCCCCCCTCGATGCGGACGCCGTTCATCGCCGCCTGGAGGATCGCGTTCGCCTCCGCGTGGACCGTCGCGATGCAGTGCCCGTCCTCCATCAGGCAGCCCGCCTCGTCGCAGTGCGGGAGCCCCCGGAGCGAGCCGTTGTAGCCCGTGGAGAGGATCCGCCGGTCCCGGACGATGACGGCGCCGACGTGCTTGCGCGGGCAGGTCGAGCGGGTCGCCACCTCCGCCGCGATGTTCATGAAGTACCGGTTCCAGTCGACGCGCTCGGTCATGCGCCCGATTATCCGTGCGGGCGCGTCCTCCTGCTGCGCCGCGGCGTCCCCGTGTACGATTCCCGGCATGTCCGAGCGGACCGTCGTCGTCACCGGCCTCGGGGCCGTCAGCTCCCTCGGGAACGACCTCGCCTCCACCTGGGCCGGCCTCGTCGCCGGCCGGAGCGGAATCGGCCCGATCACCCTGTTCGACGCGAGCGGCTTCCGGACGAAGCTCGCCGCCGAGGTGCCGCAACTCCCGGACTGCGGCGTCCCGTCCCGGCTCCGCCGCCGCCTCTCCCGGACCGACGTCATCGGCCTCGCCGCGGCGCGCGAGGCGCTCGCCGACTCCGGCCTCGACCTCGACCTCGACCGGGAGGACCCCGGCCGGATCGGCGTCGTCCTCGGGGGAGGCGTCTCGGGCCTTCTCGACAGCGAGGGGTACTTCCGCGACCTCCTCGCGAAGGGGCCGCGCGGGGCCCGCCCGACCCGGATCCTGAACCATCCCCCCGACCAGACGACCGACCGGATCGCCGAGGTCTGGGGCTTCCGCGGCCCGCGCGCGACGATCACGACGGCCTGCTCCTCCTCGTCGACGTCGCTCGGATACGCCGCGGACCTGATCCGCGCGGGAATGGCCGACGTCGTCGTCACAGGCGGCGCCGACAGCTTCGCCCGCCTCACGCACGGCGGCTTCAACGCCCTCCGCGCCTGCGACCCCGAGCCGTGCCGCCCCTTCGACCGGAACCGGAAGGGGCTCACGATCGGCGAGGCGTCGGGGATCCTCGTCTTCGAGGAGGAAGGTCGCGCCCGTCGCCGCGGCGCGACGATCCGCGCCCGCTT
>JAKLER010000148.1 GCA_022711615.1 Acidobacteriota bacterium | reverse complement strand
GACTCGACGACGACGACGGTCTTGTCGCCGGGGTGGGCGTAGAGGTGCAGCGCGTTCCCCTCGCCGGCGACGACGCGGGCGAAGCGGCGGAGCTGGGTGTTCTCGCCCGTCTTCGCCGTGGCGGCCTGGAGCCAGTCGGCGATCGTCCCGGTCGCCCCGGGGACGGCCGGCGGGCAGGGCATCGCCTTGAGCGCCTCGGCGTTCCCCTCGGGGGCGTCGCCGAAAGAGGCCTCGGCGGCGACGAACGCCGCGAGGGCCGCGCGCGCGGCCTTGAAGTCGTCGGTCTTGGCGACGAAGTCGGTCTCGCAGTTCAGCTCGACGAGCGCGGCGACGGAGCCGTCGCAGGCGTAGCCGACGAGCCCCTCGGCGGCGACGCGGCCGGCCTTCTTGGCCGCGGCGGCGAGGCCCTTCTTGCGGAGCGACTTCTCGGCCTCCTCGATCGACCCGTTCGCCTCGGCGAGGGCCGACTTGCAGTCGAGGATGCCGGCCCCGGTCTTCTCCCGGAGCTCCTTGATCATGGCGGTGGTGATTTCCATCGGGCTCTCCCGTCCCGCACGGTCTGGCCCGCGCGGTGTCTTTTCGTTTCGTGCGTCCGGGGCTCCGGACGTGAAGAGGGCCGGCGGGAGCGCGCCATCCGCGACTCCCGCCGGCCCGGCTCGATCAGGTTCCCTCGAGGCTCAGGCCTGCGCCGGGGCGGAGTCCTTCGCGGGGATGGCGTCGCCGGCGGCCGCGCCCTCCGTCACGACGAAGTTCGCGGGCATCGGCTCGTCGTCGCCCTCCGCGGCCTTCCCGACGAACCGCTCCTCCTGGGCGTGCAGGCCCTCGAGGACGGCGTCGGCGATCTTGCCGGTGAAGAGCTTGATCGCCCGGATCGCGTCGTCGTTGCCGGGGATGACGTGCGTGATCGGGTCGGGGTCGCAGTTCGTGTCGACGATTCCGACGATCGGGATGCCGAGCTTGTTCGCCTCCTGCACCGCGATCGCCTCCTTCTTCGGGTCGATCACGAAGAGGAGGTCCGGGAGCTCCTCCATCTCGGTGATGCCGGAGAGGTTCTTGGCGAGCTTCGTCCGCTCGCGCTCGAGGCGAATGCGCTCCTTCTTCGTGAGGATCGCCTCCGAGTTCTCGGCGAGCATCCCCTCGATCTCCTTGAGGCGCATGATCGACTTGCGGATCGTCACGAAGTTCGTGAGCGTGCCGCCCAGCCAGCGGTTGTTCACGAAGAACATGCCGCAGCGGTTCGCCTCCTCGTAGATGGCGTCCTGGGCCTGGCGCTTCGTCCCGACGAAGAGGATGTTCTTCCCCTGGGAGGCGGCCTCGGTGACGAAGGCCGCCGCCTCGCGGAAGCACTTCAGCGTCTTCTGCAGGTCGATGATGTAGATGCCGTTGCGCTTCCCGAAGATGTACTTCTTCATCTTCGGGTTCCAGCGCTTGGTCTGGTGCCCGAAGTGGACGCCCGCCTCGAGGAGCTCCTTCATCGTGATCTGGCTCATGGCTACCTCTTCGAGAACTGGAACCGGGCGCGGGCGCCGCGCTGGCCGTACTTCTTCCGCTCCTTCATCCGCGAGTCGCGAACGAGGAGGCCCGCCTTCTTCAGGCTCGGCCGCAGCTCGAGGTTGAAGAGGCAGAGGGCGCGCGCGAGGCCGTGGCGGATCGCGCCCGCCTGGCCCGCGCTCCCGCCGCCCGCGACGCGGGCGACGATGTCGAACTTCTCCGTCGACTCCGTCAGCTGGAGGGGCTGGCGGATGACCATCTTGAGGACGTCGTTCGGGAAGTACTTCTCGAACGGGCGGTCGTTGACGACGAACGCGCCGCTCCCCGGGCGGAGGTAGACGCGGGCGACCGCTTCCTTCCGCCGGCCGATCGCGTGGTACTGCAGGTTGCTCACGATCTCTCCTCGCGACTCACGCCGAAACCGGCTTCGGGACCTGGGCCACGTGCGGGTGGCTCGGCCCGGCGTAGACCTTCAGCTTCTTGAACATCTTCTTCCCGAGCTTCGTCTTCGGAAGCATCCCCCGGACGGCCTCCTCGACGATCTTCTCGGGACGGGTCGCGCGGAGCTTGTCGGCGCTCGTCGTCTTCAGGCCGCCCGGGTAGCCGGTGTGGTACCGGTACAGCTTGGCGGTCTCCTTGACGCCCGTGAGCGCGACCTTCTCGGCGTTGACCACGACGACGAAGTCGCCGGTGTCCAGGAACGGCGTGTAGGTCGGCTTCGACTTGCCCGTCAGGTGCATCGCGACGACCGTTGCGAGGCGGCCCAGGACCTTGCCGTCGGCATCGACGACGATCCAGCGCCGCGGGAGCTCGTTCATCTTGGGGAGAGGCGTTCGGGAACTCACGGAAGCTCAGCTCTCCGGTCGGGGTTCGGCGAAGCGCGCACCGCGCCACGCTTCTCGTCTCGGTATTCAGGACCCGGCCGGGGCACTGAGAAAGACCGGTTCCCGGGGGAGGACGCACCTTGCGCGCGGTCGCCCTCGCGCAGGGCCGGGAAACATACGACGCGGCCTCCGGCCTGTCAAGCGAGACTCGGAGAAATGCGACCCGAAAGCACCGGACGCCGGGAAAGGCCGCTTTACGGACCCGCTTCCGGAGGCTACCGTGACGCCCCGTGAGCGCGGCCCCGCCTCCCGGACTCGACAAGGCCTCCGGGACGATCCAGGCGATGTTCTCGCGGATCGCCCCCCGCTACGACCTCCTGAATCGGCTCCTCTCGGGCGGCACCGACGTCGTCTGGCGGAACGAAGCCGTCCGCCTCCTGGCGCCCCGGCCCGGGGAGAGGATCCTCGACCTCTGCTCCGGCACGGGCGACCTCGCCCTCACCGTCGCCCGCCGGAGCCCCGGCGTCCGCGTCGTGGCGGCCGACTTCACGTTCGAGATGCTCGTCCTCGGCCGGGCGAAGTTCCTCCGGCGCGGCGCGCGGATCCCCGAGGCCGGGGCCGACGGCCTCAGCCTCCCCTTCCCCGACCGGACGTTCGACGGCGCGACAGCGGCCTTCGGCGTCCGGAACTTCGAGGACCTCGACCGCGGCCTGCGCGAGCTGCACCGGGTCCTCGTGCCCGGGGGCCGGCTCGTCGTCCTCGAGTTCGTCCCGGAGCCGACGGGCCCCCTCGCCCCCCTCGTGAAATTCCACGTCCGCCGGTTCGTCCCGTTCCTCGGCCGCCTCGTCTCGAAGGACAGCTCGGCCTACCAGTACCTCCCCGACTCCGTCGGAAAGTGGCCCGCCCCCGACGCCCTCTCCGGGCGGATGCGCGAGGCCGGCTTCTCTTCCGTCGAGGTCCGCCTCCTCTCCTTCGGCATCGCCGCCGCGCACGTCGCGCGAAAAGGAGCGTCATGACAGCCACGATCCTGGACGGCGCGCGCGTCGCCGCCGACATCCGCCGCGAGACGGCCGAGGCCGCCTCCGAGCTCGCCGCCCGCGGCGCCGTCCCCGGCCTCGCGGTGATCCTCGCGGGGGACGACCCGGCGAGCCAGGTCTACGTGAGGAACAAGGAGAAGGGGGCCCGCGAGGCCGGCATCCGGGCCCAGACCCTTCGCTTCCCCGCCACCGTCACCGAAGCGATGCTCCTCGCCGAGATCGGCCGCCTGAACGCCGACCCCGAGGTCGACGCGATCCTCGTCCAGCTCCCCCTTCCGGCCGGGATCGGCTCCTCCCGCATCCTCGAGGCGGTCGACCCGGCGAAGGACGTCGACGGCTTCCACCCGTTCAACGTCGGCCGCCTCGTCCAGGGCAAGCCCGCCCCCGTCCCCTGCACCCCCGCCGGCGTCATGGAGCTCCTCCGCCGCGAGAACGTCCCGCTCCGCGGGACCCGAGCCGTCGTCCTCGGCCGGAGCGACATCGTCGGCAAGCCGATGGCGACGCTCCTGACGAAGGCCGACGCCACCGTCACGGTCGCCCACTCGAAGACGCGCGACCTCCCCGCCCTCTGCCGCGAGGCCGACCTCCTCGTCGCCGCGATCGGCCGGCCCGCCTTCGTCACCGCGGACTTCATCCGGGAAGGCGCCGTCGTCGTCGACGTCGGGATCAACCGGATCGACACCGCCGAGGAGGTCGCCCGCTGCTTCCCGGGGAACGAGGCGAAGGCGGCCGCGTTCGCGGCGAAGGGCTCGCTCCTCGTCGGCGACGTCCACCCGGTCGACGTGACCGAGCGCGCCTCGCGCTACACGCCCGTCCCCGGCGGCGTCGGGCCGCTCACGATCGCCCGCCTCCTCGCGAACACCCTCGATCTCTGCCGCGCCCGGCGCCGGCTCTGAGCATGCTCCGCGTCGGCCTCACGGGCGGCATCGCCTCCGGCAAGAGCGCCGTCGGGTCGCGCTGGCGCGCCCTCGGCATTCCCGTCCTCGACGCAGACCGGCTCGTCCACGCCCTCTACGAGCCCGGCGCGCCGGGCACGGCCGCGGTCGCGGAGGAGTTCGGGGCGGAGCTCCTCGACGAACGGGGCGCCGTCGACCGTCCCCGCCTCGCCCGCCTCGCCTTCGCCGAACCGGCCACGGTCGCGCGGCTCAACGCCCGGATCCACCCGATCGTCCGCGTCGAGACCGAACGCTGGCTCGCGGAGCGCGAGTCCGAGGGCCATCCGGTCGCGGTCGTCGAGGCGACGCTCCTCGTCGAGAACAACGGACGCGACCGGTACGACGTCCTCGTCGCCGTCTCGGCCCCCGAGGAGCTCCGCCTCGCCCGCGCCCTTGCGCGCGACCCGGGCGCCACCCGCGACGCCGTCCTCGCCCGGATGCGCGCCCAGCTGCCCGACGCAGCGCGGAACGCCGCCTGCGACGAGGTGATCGTCACCGACGGAACGCTGGAGGAGCTGAGCACGAAGGCCGAGGCGGTCGCGGCGCGGCTACGCTCCCGCGCGTCGGGCACCCGGGCCTGACGCCGGGAGCGACTCGGGCTACGGCCCGGAACAGAAGTCCGGGCTTCGCTCTACGCGCCGGAGCTTCCGGCCCTGCGCGTAGTCCTTCAGCTCGGCCTTCGGGACGAGCTGGAGGAACAGCTTCATCGTCGGGCCCTCGTACTTCCCGGACGCCGTCGGGACGAAGAAGTCGAGCTCCTCGCTCCCCGCGCGGAGATTCGTCAGCGGCAACGTGAAGAGCCCCGTCGTGTCCTCCTCGATCTCGCGCCTCTTCAGGTTCTACGAGAGCCACGGAGGAAGCGTCGGAGACTCTCGACGGCGTTCCCTTTCGCTTCGAGCGCAGCCCTCGAAGAGGACCTCACGCCGTCGCGGAGGAGCTTCGGTCACTCGGGCGCAGCCACTCGATGAGCCGCGCGACCGCCCACACGGGAAGCGACGGAAGGGCCAGGTCGCCCATCCGGTACGTCACCAGGAACCGTATGAGTCCCTCGAGAAGGAGGAACGCGGAAATGGCGTACAAGATGGCGGCCGCCGTCACCGACACGCGCTCCATGGAGAACGCGGCCAGCGTGACGCGCACGAGGCGGTATCCCGCATGCAATTCGAGAGCGGCGCTGAGGAGGCCCGCCACCTTCGCGGACCACCATCCGAAGCGAAACTCGAGCGCCTCCTGCGTGCGCTTCGGAAGCCCTCCGACGATCACGATGCCCCACGAGACGATGAAGAGGAGAGCCCCCATTACACCTCCGGGCTGTCCGGACGACCCTGGTCGGTGCCGGTGATGGCCCCACGCAGGTACGGGTCCTCCGCAGTGGATGCCTGACTCGATATCGGAAGCGGGCGGACCAACGGCCCCTCGCCGGCCGTACCGGAGAAAACCTACGCTCCGGCGTCGGCCGCGCCCGCGTCCCGGGTCCGGGCGGTGCTCACGGCCTTCGCGGAGACGACGAGCTTCGCGGTCCGGCTCGCGGGCGGCTTCTCGAGGATCGCCTGGGTCGCCTCGTCGCCCGCCCTCATGTCGGCCCACGCGTACTTCTGGTCGGGCTTCAGCGTCCTCGGCGCTCCCCAGTCCTCCCGGAGCTGGCGCTGGAGCAGCTCGAAGCCCGAGGCCGGGAGCTCGATGACGGTCGCCTGAAGCCGGCCTCGCTCATAGACGTAGGTGATCGATGTGAGGACGGCCCGTCCGATCCGCAGCGAGTCGGTGGGACGGGACAGGAAACGATGGTCGCCGTTCTCGGCGACGAGCTGCATGCCGTCGACCGGGGCGCTCCCCCAGGTCAGGTCCCGGAAGCCGGGCGGAAGGCTCGCGGCGTCGAGGGAGGCTCCGGGGCTTCGGCTCTCCGGCGCCGGGACCGCGGCAAACGCGGCCGAACGCGCGGCCGGTTCCGTGCGGGCTCGCTGAGACGAACGGGACGGCCCCTTCGCCGCCTCCTCGCGTGTCCTGTTGCGACGCGCGATGAAGACGAGAACGGCGGCCGCGAAGACGAGAAAGGTCGCTGCGAACCAGGGATTGCCGAGAAGCTCGATCACGAAGTCACCCCTCCGCCGCCTCGGGAGGATATCCCGAGCCGCTCCACGAGCGCCGCGAACGCCTTCGCCCGGTGCGAGCGGGCGTTCTTCTCTTCGGCGCTCATCTGGGCGAAGGTCCGCGTCTCGCCGTCGGGGACGAAGATGACGTCCCAGCCGAAGCCGCTCGCGCCGCGCGGCTCGGCCGCGAGCGAGCCCGGGACGCGCCCCACGGCGACGACGACCTCGGCGGGAGCCGCGCCGGGCCAGGCGAGGCCGAGCGTCGAGACGGCCACGGCGCGCGGGTCGCCCCAGGCGTGAACGAGGCGCGCGAAGCCCGCCTCGCCGACTGCGCCGACCGCGTACTTCGTCAGCGGGCCTGGGTAGCCCTTCCAGCCGGGGAGCGCGAGGCCGGAGTCCTCGACGAGGACCGGCACGCCGAGCTGCAAGGCCGCGGCGAGCGCCTTCGCGGTGACGACCTCCACGAAGTCGAGGGACTGGATCTCGGGCAGGTCGAGCGCCCGCGCCTCGACGGGGCGGCCGAGGAGGACGGAGGCCTCGCGCGCCTTGCCGGCGTTCGAGGTGAGGAAGACGAGGTGATCGAGGCTCGGGGGCATTCAGCGCGGCGCCGGCAGAGGGACGCCGCGGGCGTCGAGCTTGACCCGGTAGCACGGCAGGCCGCGCGAGAGGCCCTTGAGCTTCACGTCGCCGAGCGGCTCGAACGCGTAGTCCTCGGCCGTCAGGCGGGCCGTCTCCTCGCCGACCGCGACTTCGTTCGGCCCGGCGACGTATTCCTCGATCCGGGCCGCGACGTTCACGGTGTTGCCGAGGACGGTGTAGTCGACGCGCTGCGCCGAGCCGATGTCTCCGACGACGACGTTGCCGGTGTTGACGCCGATCCTCACGCCGACGGGCGGCTCGCCGCGCGCGACCCGCTCGAGGTTCCAGGCCTTGACGTTCTCGACGAGCTTCGCGGCCGCGGCGACCGCCCGGCGCGCGTGGTCGGGCTGGACGATCGGCGCGCCGAAGAACGCCATGACCGCGTCGCCGATGAACTTGTCGAGGGTCCCCCCCTGGGCGAAGATCGCGTCCGCCGCGTAGGTGAAGAACGTCGACAGGAAGCGCGAGAGCGCCTCGGGCTCCATCCCCTCGGCCGCGCTCGTGAAGCCGACGATGTCGGCGAAGAAGACGGTGACGTTCCGGGTCCTCACCCTCTCGATGACGCCGCTCGCGTCGGAGGCGATCTCCTCGACGACGCCCGGGGAGTGGTAGCGCGAGAGGCGCTCGCGGATCCGCTCCTCCCGCTCGATCCGGCGCTGGAGGCGCGCCCGCTCGATGGCGACGGCGGCGAAGTTGCCGAGGGCGGTCAGGAGGTCGAGGTCGTCGGCCGTGAAGCTCCCGACCCGGAGCGGCGTGTCGACGTGGAGCGCGCCGATGACCCGGTCCTGGTTCCACAGAGGGACGCACATCGCCGAGCGGATCTGCTGGATCCGGATCGACTGGCCCGCCTCGAAACGGCCGTCGGCGAGGGCGTCGGAGGTGAGGACGGCGACGCGGTTCTTCACGACCGACTCGACGATCGTGTGGGAGAAGATCTCCTCGGCCTCTCCCGGCTCCTTCCCCCGCTGGCGGGCGAGCATCGGGACGAGCCCCCCCTCGTCCCCGACGAGGACGACGACGGCGCGGTCGACCGGCAGGTGCTCGAAGAGGAGGTCGACGACGCGGCCGAGGACCTCGTGGACCTCGCGGGCGAGGATGAGCGTCTTGGCGACCTGGACGAGGATCTCGAAGATCTTGCTCCGGGCGACGGCCGAGGTCGACCGCTTCCCGGAGGCAGAGAGGGCGTCGCCCTCCTCCTCGGGAACGTAGTCCTCGAGGTGGAAGTCGCGGTTGAAGTCGGCGATCGACCGGATGAACGTGGAGGACGACTCCCCCACGACCGGGACGGGCGGGAGGGGCCGGACCGCGGGGGCCTCCTCCCGGACGGTGAGGGAGAACGTCCCGACGGTCAGCACGTCGCCGGGAACGATCGGGGAGGAGGCGACGAACTTCCCGTTGACCTTGACGCCGTTCGTGGAGTTCTGGTCGATGACGACCCAGGCGCCGTCCTCCTGCCGGATCACCGCGTGCCGCCGGGAGACGGAGAAGTCGTTCAGGACGATCTCGTTCTCGCTCGACCGGCCGAGGAAGACCTCGGTCCCGGTCAGGCGGAAACGCTGCGGTCGGCCTTCGACCTCGTAGACGAGCTCGTACATCGGGGCGGTGAGCCGATTATAGGAGGCTGCGCCGTCGGCCCGCCGTTCAGGGGGCGGCGGCCTGGAACCGAACGCGCACCGTCTTCATGACGGCGATCGGCCGGCCGTCGAGGCGCGCGGGCTCGTAGACCCAGCGACGCACGGCGTCCGTCGCGGCGGTCGTCAGGCCGAGCGGTCCCTCCTGGACCGCGAAGACGCTCCCGATCGTGCCGTCGCGCTCGACGACGACCTGGAGGACGACGTCCCCGCCGAGCCCCGCTTTCCGGGCCGCGGCGGGATAGGCCGGCTCGACGCGCGTTCTCAGGACGGGCGGCGTGGCCCCGAACGGGAGCGCGGTGTACGGCTCGGCCGAGGCGTCTGCGGCCGTCTCCGCGCCAAAGCCCCCGGCGGGGACGTCGACCGGTCCGCCGGGTCCCGGCGCGGCGGCCTCGGGGGCCGCGGGGGCGGGCACAGGCGGCGTCGGAACGTCCGGAGCGACGTAGCGGACGGCGTGCGCGGGGACGAAGGCGAGGTCGATGCCGAGGAGGCGGACTCCGAGGAAGTCGTGGTCGGCGAGGACGACCTCGACCGGGTCGCCGTCCTCGAGCTCCCCCCAGCGCGCCGCGCCGAAGTCGGGGGCGAGATAGACCGGGCAGGGGGCGACGATCCTCCCCGGGACGGTCTCGAAGCGCTTCACGGCCTCCGCCCGCCGCTCGCGCGCGGCCTTCTCGCTCGCCATCTCCCAGCTCCCCGACTCGATCCAGCCGGTCCGGCCGTCTTTCGTCGTGACGCGGGCGAACGCCCCTTCGGACGCCTCGACCTTCACCTCCGCGCCGCGCCGAAGGAGCGCCACGGTCGCCCCCTTCGCCGAGGCCTCGGCGCGAAGCGGGACGCGGGAGAGCGAGACGAGCGCGGCGGAGCCCTCCACCTTCGCCGGCGGCTCCGCCGGAGGCGTCTTCCCTCCGCACCCGGCGAGAAGCGCCGCGAGGAGGGCCACGGCCCCGAGGGGGGCGCGCACGCGGCTCAGCCCAGCCGCTCCCTCACGAGGGGCATCGTCATGCAGCGCGGGCCGCCGCGAGCCCGCGCGAGCTCGGTCGTGGAGAGCTGGATCGCGACCTTCTTCGTCCCGTTCGGGTCGATCTCGCGCCGGCCGAGGAGGAGGTCCTCGTCCCGCACGATCTCGTACCCGTGCCGGTCGAGCTCCTCCGCCGTCTTCTCGTTCCGGTCATAGCAGACGATGACCCCCGGCGCGACGGCGAACGCGTTCGCCCCGTCGGTCCACTGCTCCCTCTGCTCGTCGATCGGGTCGCGGCCCCCGCACGGGATCGGCTCGAGGTCGAGGCCGCGGCGCTTCAGGGCCGAGAGGAAGTCGTGCTCCGGCGTCCAGGTGATCTCGTCGTGCGTCAGGTCGACCGAGTAGACGTCGGCCTCCTCCGCCCCGCCGGCGAGGATCATCGGGGAGTAGCAGAGGCACTCCCCTTCGGAGACCTGCGTGAAGACCGTGTCGAGGTGCATGCAGGAGCGCTCGTGCGGGAGGGCGACGACGACGATGTGCCGCACCGCCGAGCCGGCCTTCTTCAGAGCCTCCGAGAGGCGCTCGATCGTCGTCTCCTCGGTCCGCTCGGAGTAGCCGATCGCGAGGAGGTCCTCGCGGAGGACGAGGACGTCGCCCCCTTCGATGTGGGGCCTCATCCGCGCGTAGGAGACGTTCTTCCCCCAGGCCGCGCGGAACTCGTGGAACCAGAAGACGC
>JAKLER010000147.1 GCA_022711615.1 Acidobacteriota bacterium | reverse complement strand
CGAGGACGACTACCTCGCCGACGGGATCGCCGACGAGGTCCGCGGGAAGCTGACCTCGGTCCCGGGGCTCGAGGTGATCGCCCGGGGCAGCTCGACGCCGTATCGGCGGACCCCGAAGACGCCCGGGACGGTCGCGCGGGAGCTGGACGTCCGGTACCTCCTGACGGCGACGGTGCGATGGGAGAGGGCGAAGGAGCGGAGCCGCGTCCTCGTCAGCCCCGAGCTCGTCGAGGTGACGGGGCGGGGGGAGCCGGTGTCCCGCTGGCAGCAGCCGTTCGAGGCGGAGCTGACCGACGTCTTCGCGGTCCAGGCGGAGATCGCGGCGCAGGTCGTCCGCGAGCTCGGGATCGCGCTCGGCGCCGGGACGGAGAAGCGGCTTCTCGAGCGGCCGACGCGGGACGTGGCGGCGTACGACGCCTTTCTGAGGGGGGAGGCGGCCTCGGCGAGCTTCGGGGTGACCGACCCGGCAAGCCTCCGCAGGGCCGTCGCCCTCTACGAGGAGGCCGTCGCGCTCGACCCCGCCTTCGCCCAGGCCTGGGCGCGGCTCGCCCGCGCGTGCGCGCACCTCCACACGAACAGCGTCCCGACGCCCGCGATGCTCGACCGCGCGCGCTCCGCGGCGGAGCGCGCGCTGGCCCTCGCCCCCCGCAGCCCGGAGGCCCACCTCGCGCAGGCCGCCTACGTCGGCCTCGCGTTCGCGGACCCGAACCTCGAGCTCGACCTCCTGGAGAAGGCCCGGCGGCTCGCGCCGGACGACCCCGAGGTCCTGACGGCCGCCGCGCTCGTCGAGCAGTCGCTCGGCCGGTGGGACGACACGCTCGCGCACCTGAAGCGGGCCGAGCGGCTCGACCCGCGGTCGGTCCTGACGAAGCGCCGCCTCGCGCTCGCCTATCTCCTCCTGCGGCGCCAGAGCGAGGCTCTCGAGACGATCGAGCTCGGCCGGAAGATCGCCCCCTCCAGCCTCGTCCTCGTCGAGCTGAAGGTCGTCGCGCTCCTCGCGCTCGGGGACGCGCCCGGCGCCCGTGCGGTGCTCGACACCGTGCCTTCGGAGGTCTCGCCCGACCGGCTCCTCGCCCATCTCGCCGGTTTCCAGGACCTCGGCTGGCTCTTCGACGAACGGCGGCTCCGGCTTCTGCTCGACCTCCCGCCGGCCGCGTTCGACGGGGACCGCGGGACGTGGGGCCTGCGCCTTTCGCGCGCCTCCGCGCGGGCCGGAAACGACGCCCGTGCCCGCGCCCTCGCCGGGGAGGCCCGGAGGGCGTTCGAGGAGCAGCTCCGCGCCTCGCCCGACGACCCGGAGAGGCTCGCCTCCCTCGGTCTCGCCCTCGCGTACCTCGGGCGGACCGCGGAGGCCGCGCGGGCGGGAGAGCGCGCCGTCGCCCTCGTCCCCGTGGAGAAGGACGCCTACCGCGGTCCGCTTCTCCTCCACCAGCTCGCGCGCATCCGCGCCGCGACGGGACGGAACGAGGAGGCGATCGACGCCCTCGAGAGGCTTCTTGCGGTCCCGTACACGCTCACCCCCGCGTGGCTTCGCGTCGACCCGACGTTCGACGGGCTCCGCGCGAATCCGAGGTTCCGGAAGCTCGCGGCGGGCGGGCAGGAAGAGCCCCTGCGCCGGCCCGGACCGTCGACCTAGCCCGGGGCCGCCAGACCCGCGGCCTCGAGCAGCGCCGAGATGTCGGCGGGAATCGGCGCGATCGCGTCGACGCGCGCACGGGTGACCGGGTGGTCGAACGCGAGCCGGCGGGCGTGAAGCGCCTGGCGCGGGAAGTCGCGGCAGGCCGCCTGCAGCGAGGGGTCGGCGATCCCTTTCCAGCGCGGCGAGCCGTAGGTCGCGTCGCCGACGATCGGATGGTGGATCGCCTTCAGGTGGACGCGGATCTGGTGCGTCCGGCCGGTGACGAGCGTGCAGAGGAGGAGCGAGAGCCCCGACCGCTCGCCGGTCGACTCGGCGAGACGCTCGTAGAGCGTCGTCGAGTCGCGCCCCTCGGTCTTCGAGGTCGACATCCGCTTCCGGTCGTGCGGGTCGCGGAGGATCTTCAGGTCGACCTTTCCCTTCGCGACGGCCGTCCGACCGTAGACGACGGCGAGGTACTCCTTCACGAGAGTCCGCGCCTTCATCGCCTTCGCCATCCCGGCGTGCGCGGCCTCGGTCTTCGCGACGACGAGGACGCCCGAGGTGTCCTTGTCGAGGCGGTGGACGAGGCCGGGGCGGTCGGCCTCGCCGGCCCAGTCCTTCGAGCGGAACAGGAGCGCATTCACGAGGGTGCCGTCGCGGTGGCCGACCGCGGGGTGGACGACGAGGCCGGGCGGCTTGTCGAGGACGAGGAGGTGGTCGTCCTCGAAGAGGATCGAGAGCGGGATCTCCTGCGGGATCAGCTCCGGCTTCGGCGGCGGGGGAGGCGGGAGGACGGTGTCGACGGCGTCGCCGGCGGCGACCTTCGCGGCCGTCTTCGTGACGGCGCGGCCATTGACGAGGACGAGCCCCGCCTCGATCCATTCCTGGACCTTCGTGCGCGAGGCCTCGGGGAGGTCGGCGAGGTGGCGGAGGAGGACGCGGTCGAGGCGTTCGCGGTCGTCGCCGCGGTCGGCGGTGAAGCTCCGGCGGGGGCGTTCGCCGTCGCCGCTCACGCCTCGGCCGGTGCTTCGGTCTTCTTCCGTCCGGCGAGCCAGATGGCGACGCCGAGGACGAAGAGGCCGATCGCGATCCCCTGCGACGTGGAGAGGTCCGTCCCCGGGACGGTCCCCCTCGGATCGCCGCGGAAGAGCTCCACGACGAAGCGCAGGATCGCGGCCCCGACGAGGTAGACCGAGAAGGTGCGGCCCGGGGCGCGCCCCTTCCCGAACCAGAGGACGAGGCCCACGAGCGCCAGGAGCCCGACCGCCTCGTAGATCTGCGTCGGGTGCAGGGGGACGCCGATCGGAACGCCGACGTTCTCGCCCGCCTTTGGGTCGCTGAACGTGATCGCCCACGGCTTCGTGCACTGCCCGCCCCAGCAGCAGCCGGCGGCGAGGCAGCCGATACGGCCGATGGCCTGACCGAGCGCGACCGCGGGCGCGGCGGCGTCGGCGAAGGCCAGGAACGGGACCTTCTTCACCCTCACGAAGAAGACCGCCGCCACGAGCGCGCCGAGGAGGCCGCCGTAGAAGACGCCGCCGGCGCGGAAGAGCTCGAGGAGGCCCCGGAAGGACGACAGGTAGTAGCCCGGGCCCTCGACGACGAGGAGGAGGAGCTTGGCGCCGAGGAGGCCCGAGAGGATCAGCCAGATCCCCATGTCGACGGCGGTCTCCCGGTCGATGCCGTACTCCGGCGCCCGGCGGCGGAGCAGGAGGATGCCGAGGACGAACGCGAGCCCGAGGGCGGCGCCGTAGGAGGGGAGGACGATCGGGCCGAGGTGGAGGAGCTCGGGGTGCATCAGGACTCCGGCTTCGTCTCCTCGCCCTCGGGGTTTCTCCAGATGTCGAGCGCGAGGAGGACGACGCCCACGGTGATGGCGCTGTCGGCGACGTTGAAGGAGGGCCACTCCCACCGGTCGGCGGCGTGGATGCGGAGGAAATCGGTGACGGCGCCGGCGCCGACCCGGTCGATGAGGTTCCCGATCGCTCCGCCGAGGATCCCGGCGAGGGCGAGCTGCAGCCGCTTCCAGTGCACGGGGCTCCGGAAGGCGTAGACGAGGACGAAGAGGAAGACCGCGAACGCGACGGTGTTCAGGAGCAGCGGCCGGTACGGGGAGGTCGCTCCCGCGAAGAGGCCGAACGCGGCGCCGGTGTTCTCGACGTGGGTGATGTCGAAGAAGCCGGGGATGACGACGATCCGGTCGTGGAGCGGGACCCAGGCCTGGACCATCTTCTTCGTCGCCTGGTCGAGGAGGACGACGAAGGCCGCGAGGGCGAGGTAGAGGGCCCGGAGGCGGACGGGGCTCACGCCGAGGCCGCCGAGAGGATCGCCTGGCAGCGCGCGCAGAGGCCCGTCTCGTCGCCGTCCCGCCGCACCTGCCAGCAGCGGGGGCACTTCGTCCCCTCGGCCGCATGCGCCGAGACGACCGGGAGCGGCGTGCCGCCCGCCGGCGGCGTGAAGACGACCTCGGGGACGATCAGGAGCTCGGCGAAGCGCGCCTCGTCGAGCCCGACGGCGGCGAGGTCGGCTTCGAGGGCGGCCGTCCGCTCGACCTCGGCGCGGGCCTGGGCGCTCGTGCCGACGACGCCGTCGCGCCGGAGCGGCTCGAGGGCGGAGACGAACGCGGCGCGGACGTCGAGGAGCCGGCCCCACGCCGCGTGCGCCTCGTCGGAGAGCGCCGCGAGGCGGAGGTCGTCCCACGTCGCGAGCGCGGGGGTCCCTCCCTCGTGGCCCGGCAGCGCCTCCCAGATCTCTTCCGCCGTGAACGGGCAGATCGGGTGGAGAAGGAGGGCGAGCGCCTCGGCGATCCTGTAGGCGGCCGTCTGCGCGGAGCGGCGGGCCGGGTCGTCCTTGCCGAGGACGAACAGGGCGTCCTTCCTCACGTCGCACCAGAGGGCGGAAAGGTCGGTCGTCGCGAACTCGCGGAGCCGGCGGGCCACCGTGTGGAACTCGAAGCGGTCGTACGCCTTCCGGCACTCGGCGACGAGGAGGGCCGCGCGGGCGACGAGGAGGCGGTCGACCGGCTCGAGCGACTCGGGCGCGACCGCGTTCGTCGCGGGAGCGAAGTCGAAGAGGTTCGAGAGGAGGAACCGGGCCGTGTTCCGGATCTTCCGGTACGCCTCCGCGGTCCGCGTCAGGATCTCCTGGTTGAGGCGGATGTCGTCGGTGTAGTCGGAGGAGGCGACCCAGAGGCGGAGGACGTCGGCGCCGTGCTTCTCGATGACGGCGTCGGGCTCGACGGTGTTGCCGTCGGACTTCGACATCTTGCGTCCGTCGCCCGCGACGACGAAGCCGTGCGTGACGACCGTCTCGTAGGGCGCGCGGCCGAGGAGCGCGACGGCGGTGAGGAGCGACGACTGGAACCAGCCGCGGTGCTGGTCGTGCCCCTCGAGGTAGAGGACGTGGGGGCTCTTCGGGTCGGCGTAGGGCGAGGCGATGCCGTAGCCCGACGTGCCGAGGACGGCCGCGTGGGAGACGCCCGAGTCGAACCAGACGTCGAGGATGTCCTTCACCTTCTCGAAGGCCGTCCCCTTCCACCTCGAGGAGGGCGGGACGAAGGCGTCGGCGGGGAAGGCCTCGTCGTCCCACCATGCGTCGGCGCCGTGCTTCTCGAAGATCTCGACGAGGTTGTCGAAGAAGAGCTTCAGCTCCGCGGGGTCGTCGGCCGACGGGTAGTACTCCGGCATCCCGTCCTTCGGCTCCTTCGGCCGAAGGATCGTGATGGGCGAGCCCCAGAGGCGCTGCCGCGAGATCGTCCACTCGAGCCGGTTCTCGACCATCGCGCCGATACGGTTCACGCCGAAAGCCGGGACCCACTCGACCCGCTCGCGGATCTCCGAGAGGGCCTTCTCACGGAGCGCGCCGAGGTCGATGAACCACTGGTGCGTCGACCGGAAGACGACGGGGCTCTTGCAGCGCCAGCAGTGCGGGTAGCTGTGCGCGACGTCGGTCCGCCCGAGAAGCCTCGCGCCCGAAGGGTCGCCCGCCTCGAGCATCGCGAGGACGGCGCGGTTCGCGTCGAGGTCCGGGGACTTCGCCGCGACGACCCGCTTGCCGCGGAGCGGCTCGGGGACGTGCCGGTCGTAGAAGCCCGCCTCGTCGACGGGGCAGAGGGCCGGGTCGTCGACCGGGTGGCCGCTCCGCTTGACGACGTCGTGGTCCTCTCGTCCGTGGCCCGGCGCCGTGTGGACGAGGCCGGTGCCGTCGTCGGTCGAGACGTGCTCGCCGCGGAGGAATCCGAACGAGACGCCGTCGAGGTCGAACGGGCGGCGGTAGGTCGGGCGCGCCATCTCGACCTCGGCGCCCTTGCGGGTCGTGCCGGGGACCGCGGCGAGGTCGCTCCAGCCGAGGGCCTTCGCCGTCGCTTCGACGAGAGGCTCTGCCAGGAGGTAGAGCTTCGAGGGCTCCGATTCCCGGCGGGCGAGGACGTAGGGGATTTCCGGCCCGAGGCAGACGGCGCGGTTCGCGGGGAGGGTCCAGGGGGTCGTCGTCCAGATGACGGCGAAGAGCTCGGCGTCCCCCGCGAGGGCCTCGCCCCAGAGGGTTCGAAGCGCCTCGGTGACGGGCATCGGGAAGGCGACGTGGATCGAGGGATCCTTCCGGTCCTCGTACTCCACCTCGGCCTCGGCGAGGGCGGTCTTGCAGTTGACGCACCAGAGGACGGCCTTGAAGCCGAAGGTGACGAGTCCCTTCGCGAGGAACTCGCCGAACGACCGGGCGATCGTCGCCTGGTAGCGGAAGTCCATCGTCCGGTAGGGCGCCTCCCAGGCTCCGAGGATGCCGAGCCGCTGGAAGTCCTCCCGCTGGGCGACGACCCACTTCTGGGCGTACTCGCGGCAGGCTTTCCGGAACGTGACCGGGTCCATCTCGCGCTTCTTCGAGCCGAGCTCCTTGTCGACCTTCAGCTCGATCGGCAGGCCGTGACAGTCCCAGCCCGGGACGTACGGCGCCTCGTAGCCCTCGAGCGTCCGCGAGCGGACGACGACGTCCTTCAGGATCTTGTTGAGCGCCGTCCCGATGTGGATGTGGCCGTTCGCGTAGGGGGGGCCGTCGTGCAGGACGTACCGCGGGGCGCCGGCGCTCCGGCGCGCCTCGAGGACCTTCTCGTAGAGGCCGGAGTCGAGCCACCGGCGCAGGCGCTCCGGCTCCCGCTTCGGGAGGTCCGCCTTCATCGGGAAGGAGGTCTTCGGGAGGTGGAGCGTGTCCTTGTAGTCGCGGGATTCCATAGAGGCTCCGGAGGTTACCGGCCGCCATGCCCGGAAGCAAGGAGCGGGCCGGCGGGATCTTTCGCGGCAGGACGACGCCCCCGCGAGCGTGGCCGCTGGAGGAGACGAGCCGAAGGCGCGGTTCGCCCGGTCGTGTCCGTTCAGGTCGTGAGGCTGGCGCCTCCGTCCACGACGAGCGTCTGCCCCGTGATCCATCCGGCGAGCGGCGAGACGAGGAGGAGGACGGCCGAGGCCACGTCTTCCGGCGTTCCGAGGCGGCCGAGGGGAGATGCGGTGCGCGCGTGGGCGGCGAGCTCCTCGAACCGCGGGTGGAGACCCACCGACGTCGTCGGCACGAGCCCCGCCGAGACCGCGTTGACGAGGATGCCGCGCGGACCCAGCTCTACGGCGAGAGTGCGGACGACGGACTCGAGGGCGGCTTTCGACGGACCGATCGCGCCGTAGTCCGGGATGAAGCGCGAGCCGCCGAGGCTCGAGAGGGCGACGAGCCTCCCTCCGTCCGGCATCCGTTCCGACGCCTCGCGCGCGAGGAGGAGGAACGCCCGGGCGTTCACGCCGAGCGTCAGGTCCCACTGCGCGGGCTTCACGTCGAGGAGCGGCTTGAAGGAGCCGAGGGCAGCGGAATGGACGAGAACGTCGACCCGGTCGCCGGCCGCCGCGACGAGCGCCCTCGCCTCCTCGGGGTGGACGAGGTTCGCCGCGACGGTCCGGACCTCGGCGCCGAGGTCCTGGCAGGCGCGGGCGGTCTCCTCCGCCGCGGCGGCGTCGGCGCGGTAGCCGAGGACGAGGCGGGCCCCGGAAGCGGCGAGCGCGAGAGAGATCGTGCGACCGAGGCCGCGGGTCCCGCCGGAGACGACGGCGACACGGCCGCGCAGGTCGGGAAAGGGCGTGCTCACGCGGAGACCTCCACGGCGGCCGGGCCCTGGGCCGCGAAGGCCGCGTTCACGTCGCGCCGAGTGTAGGTCTCCTCGTGCCCGCCGGGGCGGGTCTTCCAGCGCCAGTGAATCCAACGCCACTGCAGGGGGTCCTCCCGAACCCAGGCTTCCCAGACCCGGACGATCTTCTCCGTCGTTTCGAGGACGTCGCTCGGGGTCGGGACGCCGTCTCCGGGAGGCTCGAAGAATGCGAGGCGGAAGAGGAACCGCTCCCCGCGACGGACGGCGGCGCCGACGACGATCGGCGCACCGGTGCGCGCGGAGAGGAGCGCCGCGGTCTTGCGGGTCGAGGCGGGGCGCCCGAAGAATAGAGGGAACGGACCGGAACGGCCGCCGTTCTCGTCGAGGAGGACCGCCACGCTCGTGCCCGAGCGGAGCGCAGCGAGAGCGGGCACGACTGCGCCTCTCTTTTCGATGAGGGCGCCATCGCCGCGCCGCACGCGGCGGAGAAGGGCGTCGAGGAAGGGGTTGTCGACCCGCCGGGCCACGGCCGCGCCGCGCCCTTCGAGCGCCAGGTCGAGCATCTGCATCGCGACCTCCCAGGAGCCGAGGTGCCCCGTGACGAAGACCTTCGGACGCGGGTCGGCGAGGATCCGCGCCTCGAGCCCGGGATCCTCGGCGTCGTAGAGAGCCCTCCAGGACCCATCGGCCCGGCCGGGCAGGGCCGAGAAGCGGATCCCCTCCGCGAGGCTCCGCCCGAGGCTCGCGAAGACGGCTCGAACGGCGCGGCCCGCCTCGGCGCGCGACAGCGACGGGCCGAAGGCGCGCCGGAGGTTGACGAGGCCGGCCCGCCGCGACGTCCCCAGGAAGACCCAGGCCGCCAGGCCGTAGAGGCTCCCGAGGCGGCCCGCGGCGTTCCACGGAAGGACGCGCAGGGGCACGAGGAACGGCAGGGCCACGAGCGTGAGGAGGAGATCGCGCGCCAGGACGAGGGCCCGGAGGGGAGCGCCCTTCGTCATGCGCTCTCCCTCCGGTCGACGAAGGCCGCCAGGCCGGCGGCCGCCGCAAGCGCGGCGGCGACGGAGACGGCGGCGGGGACGAGGAGCGACCAGGGCTTCTCGAGCCAGGGGTGGAGGAAGAGCTGGAGGAGCGCACCGTGAAGGGCGCCGAACAGCACGCCGAGCGAGGCGCCCAGCAGGCGGGCCGCCCAGGCGCTCGTCTCCTCGAGCGCCCGCTGCGCCGCGAGCGCCGCGGCGAAGACGAGGGCGACGAGGACTCCCCAGGTGACGAGGCCGCCAAGGAAGAGCCCTCGGCCCGGGAGGAGAGCGCCGGGGAGCGACGCGAGGAACGGCTGCACGGCGTCGAGCCCGAGGACGAGCAGGAGCGCGCCGAGCGACGCGACGGCGGGGCGCCCCTTCCGGTCGCGGGCGCAGGTCACGACGAACGCGGCCCCGGCGAGGATCGCGAGGATGCGCGGGACGTTCCCCTGGAGCTGTCCGGGACCGAGGAAGCCCCACCTCGCGTCGAACGGCCGCCCGAACCCCGCGGCGACGACGGCGAGAACAGACGCGAGAAGCGCGAGCGCGAGGAGCGGAGGGCGGCCGGCCGGGAGGAGGGGCGCGCGCCGGGAGGTCGCCGCGAGGGCGAGGGCCTGCGCGACGGGGACGAGGAGCCACGCCACGAAGGCTTCGTACGTCACGTCGACGAGGTTCAGGAGGAGCCACGACGAGAGGGCCGCGGCGACGAGGTACGCGGGGGAGAGGAGGAGCCAGTACCCCAGGAACCGCCTCATGCCCCGGCCACCTCCTCCAGGGCACGGCTCCGTACCGCCGCGAGACGCGCGGTGAGCTCCCCGGCGAGGCGTTCCCACTCCGTGCGGCCCACCCCTGTCGGCACGGGCAGAGGCTCGCCGACGACGACGACGACGCGCGAGAAGGGGAGCGGGAGCCAGATTCTCGACCAGCTTCGCTTCAGGACGGGGGCTCGCCGGGCCGCCGCTCCCACGGGGCGCAGGGGGCGACCCGTCCGCGCCGCGCAGACGACGGCTCCGCCCCTGGCGACCCCCGAGGGACCGAGGGGCCCGTCGACGACGAGGGCGAGGGGGCCGTCGTCCCCGGGGAGGTCGCGGAGGAGCTGCGCGAGCGCCGGCGCACCACCCCGCAGCGTGGCGCCTCTCACGACCCGGCCTCCGAGCGACGTCACGACCTCCGTCGCCCAGTCGCCGTCCCGGCCGGGAGCGATCAGGGTCGTGAACCGCGCCCGGCCGAGGATGCCGCCGAGGGCGAGGGCGTCCCTCTCGCAGAAGGCGAAGATCTCGGGGCCGAACGGGTAGCTGGCGGGGGTCACCCGGGACCCGTCGGGGAGGATTCCCTCCACGCGAAGGGTCCGGTGGAGGAGGCCGTAGAGCCGGCCGAGCGCGCGGGCGAGCGGGCGCGGAGGTGAGAGCCGGATCCTCACGCCCGCACGAACGCGAGGCAGGCCGTCTGCCCGCCGAAAGCGAAGGAGTTCGAGAGCGCCGCCCGGAGGTCGAGGCGCCGGGCTCCCTCCGGAACGGTGTCGATCCCGCACTCGGGGTCGCGAACCTCCTGGTTGAGCGTGGGGTGGACGCGGCCGTCGCGGAGCGAG
>JAKLER010000146.1 GCA_022711615.1 Acidobacteriota bacterium | reverse complement strand
GGGTGACGAGCTGACCCACGTCCTCCCTTCGAGCCTCGCCCTCGTCTCCGCTTCCGCGACCTCCGGCACGGCCGTCGCGACGGTCGCGACGAACACCGTGACCTGGAACGGCTCGATCCCGGCGGGCGGCTCCGTCACGGTCACGATCGTCGCGACGATCTCGCCTTCGGTCACCGTCGGCACGTCGATCTCGAACCAGGCGACCGCCGCGTATGACGCCGACGGGAACGGCACGAACGAGGCCTCGGCCCCGAGCGACAACCCGGCGACGGGCGCCGCGGGCGACGCGACCGTCTTCACCGTGAACCGCGACGCGGCTGGCATCGTCGCCGTTCCGACTCTCGACGGCGTCGGCCTCGGGATCCTGTCGCTCCTCGTCGCGCTCGGCGGCGCGCTCGTCCTCGGGCGGCGCCTCTCGTAGCGCCGGTCGCCGATCCTCCGGTCTACGAAGGGCCGGGAGCCTCGCGGCTCCCGGCCCTTCTCCTATGCGTGGAGCGTCAGAAGGCGACGTCGACGCCGGCGACGAAGCGGCGTCCGGGCGACGGGTAGCCCGCGACCTCGGCGTAGTCGCGGCCGAGGAGGTTCGTGACGCGGAGGAACGGGGAGAGGCCCCAGGCGACGGGCGGAAGCGTGAGCGCGGCGTCGAGCCGGAAGTAGGCGGGGCTCGTGACGCGCAGGTACGTCGTCGCGTCGACGTCGTCCCGCTCACCGACCCAGAGCCCGGTCACCTCGGCGCTCGCCCCGCGCCCGAGGTCCTCGCCGACGGTCAGGCTGGCCCGCTGCTTCGGCCGTCGGAGGAGAGGAAGACCGGTGTCGCGGTCCTCCGTGTCGAGCCGGGTCCAGCCGGCGCGCGCCCAGGCCGTCCTCGTCAGCGGCATGAAGAGCCTGGCCTCGACGCCTCTCATCCGGGCTCGGCCGACGTTGACGTTCCTCTGGAAGGCGAAGTCGTACCGGATCAGGTCCTTCACGTCGCTCCGGAAGACGGTCGCCTCGAGGGAGGCGCCGCCGCCGAGGGTCCACTCGGCTCCCGCCTCGTACGAGACGGAGCGCTCCGGCTCGAGCTCCGGGTTCCCGGAGAACGGGTAGTAGAGCTCGCCCGTCGCGGGGGCCCGGAAGGCCGAGCCCGCTGCGGCGCGGAGCCGGAGCGCGGAGGAGGCCTTCCAGGAGAGCGCGACGCGCGGGTTCGTCGACGCGCCGAAGGCGTCGTGCTCGTCCCGCCGGACGCCGGCCGTGACGACGAAGCGGTCCCGGGCGAGGGAGAGACGGTCCTCGGCGAAGACCGACCAGGTGCGCGTCGTCAGGCCGTCGAGCTGGACGCCGTACGCGTCCTCGTTGTCCACCTTCGTCCGCTCGAGGTCGGCGCCGACGGAGATCCGGTTCGCGGAGCTCTCGTGCGAGAGGACGAGGCGCCCGCCGGCCCGTCGGGCGCGCGTCTCGGAGAACGTGAAGCCCCAGGGCTCGTCCGGGTCGGAGAACGTCGGCTCGTCGGTCGCGAAGGTGCCGGCCGCCTCGAGCGTCGTCCGCGCGCCGAGCGCGAGGGAGAGCGGAACGGAGACGAGCGTCGTGTCGGCCGTCGTGGCGCGCCGCGGCGTCGTCGTCGCCCCCTCGAAGGGGATGCCCGTCCGCGAGGTCTCGCGCCGGACGGTGACGCCCGTCCGGACGCCCTCCGAGAGTCGCAGGTCGAGCGCGGCGGAAAGGTCGGTCCCGGCGAAGAACTCGTTCGGAAGGTCGCCGCCGGCGGTGGTCCGCCGGTAGCCGGCGGTCACGCCGATCGTGCCGCGCCGCCAGGCGGCGTTCACGCCCCCCTCGCGTGTCGAGACGTTCCCGAGGCCGAAGTGCGCGCGGCCGGAGAGCCCCTCGGCCTCGGGCCTGCGGGTGAAGAGCTGGACGACCCCCCCGATCGCCTCCGAGCCGTAGAGCGCCGAGAACGGGCCGCGGACGACCTCGACGCGCTCCAGGTTCGCGGTGCCGAGCGAGGAGAGGTCGACGCCGCCGAAGTAGGGGCTGTTCAGCTTGACGCCGTCGACGAGGACGAGCGCCGAGTTCGAGTTCGCCCCGCGCAGGAAGAGCGACGTGACGCCGCCCGGCCCGCCGCTCTGCGCGACGTCGACGCCGGGGACGCTCCGGAGGAGGTTGGCGACGGTCGTGGCGCGGGAGCGCTCGATGTCGGCCCGGTCGAGGACGGTCGTGGCGACCCCGAGCGAGGAGGCGTCGGCGGGCGCCGCCTCGGCGGTGACCACGATCTCCGTCGAGACGGGAGTCGGGCCCGTGCGGGGCGCCTGGCCGAGGGCAGACGAGGAGAGCGCGAGGGGAAGGAGGAGTACGACAAGGATGCGGTTCAAGAGGCCTCCGTACGGCTGCGGCCTGCCGTCCCATCGGAAGGGGCGGGAGGCGCGCGCGGAGGCGTCTCCCGCGTCTTCTCGAGCCCCGGAGACGGCGCGGCGGGTTGCGATGGGCCTCGGGCAGGTCTCCTGGCTCCCGGATCGTCCGCGGAAGGACCCCTTCCCGGAGGCGAAACCCGCGTCGCGGATCGCTCGCCGCCAGTGGGATGTCGTCCTTCGCGTCCCCGGTCACAGTGGCGGGGGCCGCGCGGGAATCTCACCCGCTTCCCTCTCTCGCCCCCCGGAGGACGGGGGACCCGAGATCCGTTGAAAGAACCGGTCGCGGAGGATAGCACCCGACCCGCAAGGGGCGGCGGCGCGCGGGCTCGAGCCGGGTCAGGCGCCGGCGAGCGCCCCGAGCCGCTCCCCGACCCGGACCGGGCCGTGCGGGCGGCTCCAGTCGAAAGCAGAGGCCCGCGCCCCCCCGACGAGGAGGACGACCGTCGAGCCGAGCTCGAACGTCCCGAGATCGTCTCCCGGGGCGCACGGAAGCCCGTCGACGGCAAGGCGGTCGCGGCGGCCGAGCGTCCGGCCCCCGAGCCAGCGCGCGTCGACGACGACGCCCCCGACGTGCGTCGCGGCGACCATCACGACCGCGACGTCGAGCCCTTCGTCCTCGCCCGTCCCTTCGGCGATCCAGTACGCGCGGCGGTTCCTCACGTAGAGGCCCGGCGTGAAGGCGGTCGAGGCCTCGTTCACCGGCCAGAGCTCCCCCTCGACGCGCCCGACGGCGAGGACGCGCCCCGGGCACGGGACGTGGATCCGGTGGTAGTCGCGCGGGGAGAGGTAGAGCGTCGCGTACGCCCCGCCCTCGAAGCGCGCCGCGAGCGGATCGGAGGCGAGCAGCTCGCCGAGGCGGTACGGGAGCCCCTTCGCCTGGATGAGCGTGCCCTGCTCGACCCGCCCCGAGGCGATGAGGGCGCCGTCGACCGGGGAGTTGAGTCCGCCGGGGACCGCCGGCTCCTGGGGGCGGAGGCCCGCCTTCAGCCGGCGCGTGAAGAAATCGAGGAACGAGGCGTACTCGGCGAGCGGCCGCTCCGCCTCGCCGAGGTCGACGCGGTACGACGCGGCAAAGCGCCCCAGGAGCGGCGTACGCAGCGCACGCGGCAGCCGCATCCGAGCCAGGAGGCCGACCGCGGCGGAGCCGGCCTTCTTCGGGTAGAGACCGAGGAGCCGCAGGGAGAGGGGCGGGGCTGCGTCCGACATGAGCCGATTATGATAGGGGTCTTCCCGCGTCCGGATTGACCGCCCCGAGGAGGAGAGCGCGATGAGCACTGCAACCGAGACCCTGGCCGGCAAGCCCCTTTCTTCGAACCCCCACCTCCTCTCGTGGGTCGAGGAGTGCGCAAGGCTCTGCAAGCCCGACGAGGTCGTCTGGTGCGACGGCAGCGAGGAGGAGAAGGAGCGCCTGACGGCCCTCGCCGTCTCGACGAAGGTCCTGATCCCGCTCAACCAGGAGAAGCTCCCCGGCTGCTACCTCCACCGCTCCGACCCGGCCGACGTCGCGCGGGTCGAGCACCTCACCTTCATCTGCACGAAGACGAAGGAGGAGGCGGGGCCGAACAACAACTGGATGGCGCCGGCCGAGGCCTACAACAAGCTCGGCCAGCTCTACGACGGCTCGATGAAGGGGCGGACGATGTACGTCATCCCCTACGTCATGGGCCCGATCGGCTCGCCGCAGGCCAAGGTGGGCGTCGAGCTGACCGACAGCGTCTACGTCGTCCTGAACATGCGGATCATGACGCGCATGGGGACGCGCGCCCTCCGGATGCTCGGCGACTCGGCCGACTTCAACCGCGGCCTCCACTCGATGCTCGACCTGAACCCCGAGCGGCGCTTCATCTGCCACTTCCCGGAGGACAACACGATCTGGTCGATCGGCTCGGGCTACGGCGGCAACGTCCTCCTCGGGAAGAAGTGCCTCGCGCTCCGGATCGGCTCCTACCTCGGCCGCCAGGAAGGCTGGATGGCCGAGCACATGCTCATCATGGGGGTCGAGGAGCCGAGCGGCGAGACGACGTACGTCGCCGCGGCGTTCCCGTCGGCCTGCGGCAAGACGAACTTCTCGATGCTCATCCCGCCGTCGAGCTTCAACGGCTGGAAGGTCTGGACCGTCGGCGACGACATCTGCTGGATGCGCCCCGGGCCGGACGGCCGGCTCTGGGCGATCAACCCCGAGGCGGGCTACTTCGGCGTCGCGCCGGGCACGAACGACGCGACGAACCCGAACGCGATGGAGTCGATCAAGCGCGACACGCTCTACACGAACGTCGCGATGACGCCGGACGGAGACGTCTGGTGGGAGGGGAAGGGCAGCACGCCGCCGGAGGAGCTGACGGACTGGCGCGGCCGGCCGTGGCAGCGCGGCTCGACGGAGAAGGCGGCCCACCCGAACAGCCGCTTCACCGCCCCGGCCGCGAACAACCCCGCGCTCTCGCCGCGCGTGAACGACCGGAACGGCGTACCGATCTCCGCGATCATCTTCGGCGGACGCCGCTCGACGACGGTGCCGCTCGTCCTCCAGTCGTTCAACTGGACGCACGGCGTCTACCTCGGCGCGACCATGGGCTCGGAGACGACGGCGGCCGCCGTCGGGAAGGAAGGCGTCGTCCGCCGCGACCCGATGGCGATGCTCCCCTTCTGCGGCTACGACATGGGGCGCTACTTCGAGCACTGGCTGAACATGGAGGGGAAGGTCGCCACGCTCCCGAAGATCTTCATGGTGAACTGGTTCCGGAAGGGGCCCGACGGCTCGTTCCTCTGGCCCGGCTTCGGCGAGAACATGCGCATCCTGAAGTGGATCATCGACCGCGCCCGCGGCCGCGCCGGCGCCTCCGAGAGCGCCATCGGCTGGGTGCCGAAGTGGGCCGACCTGCCGCTCAAGGACCTCGCCGTCCCGATGGAGGACGTCGAGGACGCCCAGACGATCGACTACGAGGAGTGGAAGAAGGAGCTCGCCGACCAGGACACCTTCTTCGAGCAGTTCTCCTCGACGATGCCGAAGGAGATCGTCTACGAGCGCGAGATCATCCGCTCGCGGCTCAACCGCGTGACGGCGAAGTAGGGGCCGGGAGACCAGAGAAACCCGGCCGAGGCACCAGAGCACCAGAGCACCGGAGCACCGGAGCACGAGGGCACGAAGGCACCGGAGGAGGGAGCTTCACCCCGGGGGTGGGTCCCACGGCCGCTCGCCGGGGGGCTGAGCTTCGCGCGCCCCCCGGACCCCCGCTCTCTCCTCAACTTACACTTCCATTCTTCAAGCTTCCTGGCTGCGCGCGGCCGACCCGCGGGGCGTGCGGCGCTCCGCGCTCGGGTCGCTCGCGAACTCGCTCGCCTTCGGCGCGCTCAAACAGCGCTCGCTTTCCCCCGAGCGCCTCGCGGCGCGCGCCAGCGGGTCCCCGGCCGTGCTCGAGTCGGCTCGCAGGACCCACCCCCGGGGCTCAGCCCACCGGAGCGAGAACCGAGTGGATGCCGCTTAAACAGGGATCTTCGGCAGGCGTTTCCGGCCAGGGCGAACGCCGCGCAACACGTTGACGTGCGAGAGCCGCCGATGAGCCGGAATCTCCCGTCCTCGGCTGTAGGACGCTCGACCTCCCCCGGCCGCGGAAGGGGCGGGGTGTCTCGCGAGCCACCCCCGAGCACGGCCGGGGACCCGCTCGCGCTCGCGAGGACCGGGCGGGGATCAAGCCCGCGCGCATGTCTGAGCGAAGCGAGTTCGCGCGGGCGCCCCGCCCGGCCGCAGCGAGTGCGGAAGCGGGTCGGCCGCGCGCCGACAGCATCTGAACTCCAGACGAGCGCAGCTTGGAGGAGGGGGCCCGGGGGGCCGCGCGACGCTCAGGCCCCCCGGCGAGCGGTGGCCGCGAGACAGCCCGCACCGGACGCGGCCCCCTGCCGTGGGGACGCAACGGCGAAGCTGGTGTCTCCCGGTCCCCCGGTCTACCGGTCTCCGGGTGCCCCGGCCCCTCGCCCTACTCCGCTCTCCCCCCGGTCAGCCGCGCTTCTTCCACTCCTCCGTCGCGTCGACGAGGGCGGAGACGATGCCGGGCTCGTCGGCGGAGTGGCCGGAGGCGGGGACGATCACGAGGCGCGAGCCGGGCCAGGCCTGGTGGAGGTCCCACGCGGAGACGGCCGGACAGACCATGTCGTAGCGGCCCTGGACGATGACGCAGGGGAGGTGCTTCACCTTCTCGACGTCACGGAGGAGCTGCTCGTCGTCCGAGAGGAAAGCGCCGTTCACGAAGTAGTGCGCCTCGATCCGGGCGAGAGCGACCTCGGCGGGAACGTCCGCCTCGGCCACCGAGTAGTTGTGAGCGACGAGATACGAGCCGAGCTCCTCCCAGCGGTTCCAGGCGAGGGCCGCCTGGCGGCGGACGACGGGGTCCTCCGCGTTCAGTCGGCGATGGTAGGCGGCCAGGACGTCGTCCTTCTCCGATTCGTCCAGGTTCGAGAGGAACTCCGCCCAGCCGTCGGGGAAGACCCGCTGCGCGCCGCCGCCGAACGTCCAGAGGACCTCGGAGCGACGGGAGAGGAAGATCCCGCGGAGGATCACGCCCGTGCAACGTTCCGGGTGCGTCTCGGCGTAGGCGAGTCCGAGCGTGGAGCCCCAGGAGCCGCCGAAGACGAGCCACTTCTCGATGCCGAGCCGCTCGCGGATCCGCTCCGCGTCGGCGACGAGGTCCCAGGTCGTGTTCTCCCGCAGCTCGCCGAGAGGCGTGGAACGACCGGAGCCGCGCTGGTCGAAGAGGATCACCCGATAGGCCGCCGGGTCGAAGAACCGGCGGTGAAGAGGTGAGATCCCCGCCCCCGGGCCGCCGTGGAAGAAGACGACGGGCAGGCCGTCCGGGCTCCCGCTTTGCTCGACGTGGAGCTCGTGCAGGTCGGAGACGCGGAGGCGGAAGGAGTCGAACGGCTCGATGGGGGGAAACAGGTCCGGCACGGCGAGACTATACGGCGGACCGGAGAATTGGTTCGGCGGCACGTTTGCAGCCCCCCGACGGCCCCCGCCTTTCGTAAACTCCGTCGCCATGCCGACGGCCACTGCCAGGAAATCGTCCGCCCGCTCCGCCAAGAAGGGCCCCCGGACGCCCGACCGCTTCGCGGAGGCGGAGGAGCTCTACGGGATCGACGCGTGGGGGAAGGGGTTCTTCTCCATCTCCGACGACGGGCACCTCCTCGTCCACCCGACGCGGGAGGGCCACCGCTTCGCCGACCTGAAGGACGTCGTCGACGAGGTCGGGGGACGCGGGATCACCCCTCCGATGATCATCCGCTTCCCGCAGATCCTCGCGTCGTCGGTGCGGGAGCTGAACGAAGCCTTCGGGAAGGCGATCAAGGAGTTCGGGTACGACGGCGACTACCGGGGCGTCTTCCCGATCAAGGTGAATCAGAAGAAGGTCGTCGTCCACGAGATCATCGAGGCCGGCCGGAAGTACGGCTACGGCCTCGAGGCCGGGTCGAAGCCCGAGCTGATCGCCGCCCTCTCGCAGGACCTCGGCCCCGAGTGCCTCATCACGACGAACGGCTACAAGGACGAGGCGTTCATCCGGCTCGCCCTCGACGGCGTGAAGATGGGGCGGAACGTCATCCTGACCCTCGAGAAGGTCTCCGAGCTCGAGAGGGTCCTCGAGGTCGCGAAGAAGCGCGGGGTCAAGCCGCTCGTCGGCATGCGCGCGAAGCTCTACGCCCGCGGCTCCGGCAAGTGGGCCAAGTCGGGGGGCGAGGCGGCGAAGTTCGGCCTGACGACGACGGAGATGCTCGCGGCGATCGAGATCCTGAAGTCGAAGCGGATGCTCGACTCGCTCGTCATGCTCCACTTCCACATCGGCTCGCAGATCACCGACATCCGGAAGATCAAGGACGCGATCCGCGAGGCGGGGCGCGTCTACGCGAAGCTGAGCCGCTCCGGCGTCGAAGTGCGCTACCTGAACCTCGGCGGCGGCCTCGGCGTCGACTACGACGGCTCGAAGACCTCGTTCGACTCCTCGATGAACTACACCGTCCAGGAGTACGCGAACGACGTCGTCTACAACATCAAGACGATCTGCGAGGACGAGAAGGTCCCGGTGCCGACGCTCGTGACCGAGTCGGGGCGGGCCGTGACGGCCTACCACTCCGTCCTCGTCTCGAACGTCCTCGACGTGGCCGACAAGATCGAGCAGGACAAGACCGTCACGCTGAACGGCGACGAGAACCACGTCGTCCGGGAGCTCTGGGACGTCTTCAAGGGCGTGACGGCGAAGAACGTCCGCGAGAGCTACCACGACGCCCTCCAGTACAAGGAGGAGCTCTTCACTCTGTTCAACCTCGGCTACGTCTCGCTCGAGGACCGCTCGAAGGGAGAGATCCTCTTCTGGGACGTCTGCGACAAGATCCGGAGGCACCTGAAGGGGCTCCGGGAGATCCCCGAGGAGTTCGAGGACCTCGAGCGCGAGCTCGCGGACAAGTACGTCGTCAACTTCTCCGTCTTCCAGTCGGTCCCCGACTCGTGGGCGATCGACCAGCTCTTCCCGATCCTCCCGATCCACCGGCTCCGCGAGAAGCCGGGCGAGATCGCGACGCTCGCCGACATCACCTGCGACTCGGACGGGAAGATCGAGAAGTTCATCGACCTGCGCGACATCAAGGAGTTCCTCCCGCTCCACTCCTGGAAGCGCTCGCAGCCGTACTACCTCGCCTTCTGCCTCGTCGGGGCCTACCAGGACGTCCTCGGCGACCTCCACAACCTCTTCGGGGAGGCGCACGAGGTCCTCGTGGCGGTCGACGAGGAGAATCGGACGCGCATCCTCGACCTCCTGCCGGGCGAGACGTGCGAGCGGGTCCTCTCGTACATGAACTACGAGAGGTCCGAGATCCTCGAGGGAATCTGGAAGCAGCTGCGCAAGGCCGTCGACAAGGACCGCGTCCGCGAGGCCGAGGCGAAGTCCATCGCGAAGGACTTCGAGGTCGCCCTCTCGCACTACACCTACCTCGAGGAGTAGCCCGGGCGGGATCGCCGCCGCTGGCGGGGCGAGTCGCGGCGGCGTACGCTTCCGGCGTGGAGACCCTGACCCCGCCCTACCTGCTGCTCGCCGCGCCGGTCCTCTC
This sequence comes from Acidobacteriota bacterium, assembly GCA_022711615.1. Classification (GTDB taxonomy): domain Bacteria; phylum Acidobacteriota; class Thermoanaerobaculia; order UBA5066; family UBA5066; genus UBA5066. Next base: position 922 of record JAKLER010000146.1, on the reverse strand, counting down.
GGATCCGAACTTCGAGAAGGCCGTCGTCCTGATGGGGCACCACACCGAGGAGGGGGCGGTCGGCTGGGTCGTGAACCGCCTCGTGGAGGGGGGGGCGAAGGCGCTCCTCCCCGACGAGGTCGCCCGGACGATCCACCCGGACACACCCCTCCGGATCGGCGGACCGGTCGCGACGCCGGGGCTCATCGTCGTCCACCGCGAGCCGGTCGACGGAGTCGAGTCGATCGCCATGGCCCCCGGGCTCGTCGTATCGGCGACACCCGAGGTCCTTCCCCACGTCTTCGCCTCCGCGCCCGACGCGTCCCCGGTCGACGGGCTGCTCGTCTTCGGCTACGCCGGCTGGGGGCCCGGGCAGCTGGAGCACGAGATGGAAGAGGGCTCCTGGCTCGTCCTCCCCTACGACCCCTACTTCGCGTTTCCCGCCGACATCGCCGGCCTCTGGGAGCGGTCGCTCGCCCGCCTCGGCGTCACGCCCGGGCGCGTCTCGAGCCCGCCCGGCGGCGTGAACTGAAGTGGATCGGGGAGGGTCGCCACGCCCCTCCCCGCGCCGCTTTCGGCGGACCCAGGCGGGCCAGGACCCAGGGGGTTTACCTTCTATACCCTGCTCGGGCGCAGAGGGTGGGGGATAGGCCCGACGCGCCGTTCCGGACGCGCGCCTAGACGAAGTCCTTCGCCCAGCCGCGGGCCTCGCGATTCGCGAGGACGTGGAAGCGCCGGAGCTTCGTCAGCGAGAGGGAGGCGAGGGAGCCCAGCGGGAGGTAGACGATCCTCTTCCCGAGGCGGGAGGCGAAGCGTTTCAACAGAGGGCGCGGCGGGCTCGGCGCCGCGTAGACGACGCGCGGCTCGCGGGCGTAGTCGAGGGCGGCGAGGAGGAGGACCTCCGGGGCGGTGAACGGGCCGCGGTAGTCGGGGTCGCGCCAGA
>JAKLER010000145.1 GCA_022711615.1 Acidobacteriota bacterium | reverse complement strand
GCGGGAGCGGACGGGGCCGCGCCCAGGAGCGGGGCCGTCCGCGTCCGCGTCGCCGCGCCTGTCGTCTCGTCCCGCAGCTCTTCTCTCCTCGCCCGACGGGCTCCGCTGCTTCGTCGAAGGGCCGATTATACAGAACCGCATCGGCCGGCGGAGGGGACGGGACGGCGGGACGGCGACGGACGCGAAGGGAGGTCTGCGCCGATTCCGCTCTTCACCCTTGACAACTCAGACGTGACGTCTCAGATTCTCAGACGTAACGTCTGAGAAGACGGGACGACAGGAGGGGCCGATGGCGCGAACCCCCCGGGACGTGACCGACGCGGAGCTCGAGGTGCTGCGCGCGCTCTGGGACCTTCCGGAGGCGACGATCCGGGCGCTGGCGGACCGGGTCTACCCGAACGGCGGCGCCTCCGAGTACGCCACCGTCCAGAAGCTCCTCGAGCGGCTTGAGGACAAGGGGCACGTGGCTCACCGCTCCGAAGGGCGGCAGAACGTCTACACGGCCCGCCTCGGCCGCGAGGACCTCGTCGCGCTCCGGCTGCGCGAGACGGCGGACTCGCTCTGCGGCGGCTCGTTCACGCCGCTCCTGACGCACCTCGTCAGCGGAGCGCGGCTCTCCGCCCGGGAGCTGCGCGACCTGCGGCGCCTGGTGGACTCGCTCGGCGAGCGGAGGTGACGGCGTGCACGAGGCTCTCCGTCTCCTCCTGACGAACGCGGTCCTCGCGGGCTTCCTCGCCCTCGCGGCCTGGGTGGTCTCGCGCTTCACGAAGCGGCAGGCGGTCGTGCACGGGCTCTTCCTCCTCGCCCTGCTGAAGCTCGTGACGCCGCCGCTCGTGGAGCTGCCGCTCCTTCCGGCGGGCGGGGCCGTCCCGGAGGCGACGGAAGCGGCTTCCGTCGCCTCCGAGGTGAGGACGGCGCGCGCCGCTCCCGCGCCGTCCGCCGGCCCGCGGGCGCGGGCCGGCGAAGCGGCGGGAGCCGTCGCCGCTCCCGAGGCCATGCGGTCGCGATCGGCGCGAGGAGCGCTCCTGGTCGAGCCGCCGACCGACGCCGGCCACGTCGCTCCTCCGGGGCGAACGTCGCTCGCCGGACGCCTCGCCCTGCCGGCGCTCGTCGGCCTCGGCGCGCTCGCCGTCGCCGTGCTCGCCGCGCGGCGCTTCCTTCGGTTTCGGCGCCTCGCGGAGGCGGCGGAGCCGGCTCCGCCCGCGCTCGTGTCCCGCGCCGCCGAGATCGGCGCGGCCCTCGGCGTGCGCCGCGCTCCTGCGGTCTACCTGCTCGCGGCCCGGGTCCCGCCGATGCTCTGGCCGGCCTCGCCGCGTCCGAAGCTGCTCCTGCCGCGCGACCTCCTCCCGGAGCTCGACGGAGACGAGCTCGACGCCCTCCTCGCCCACGAGCTCGCCCACGTGAGGCGGCGAGACCACTGGGTGCGGTTCCTGGAGATCGGAGCGACGGCGCTGTTCTGGTGGTACCCGGTCGCCTGGTGGAGCCGGTGCGAGCTCCGCCGCGCCGAGGAACGCTGCTGCGACGAGTGGGTCCTTCGCGCGCTTCCGGACTCGGCGCGTGCCTACGCGAACGGAATCCTGAAGAGCCTGACGTTCCTCGCGGAGGGGCCCGTCGCCCTTCCGGAGACCGCGTCCGGCGCCGGACCGATACGGGACCTCGAGTCCCGGCTGAAGGAGATCCTCATGACCTCACCGCGACCCCGGCTCTCCCGCCCGATCCGGCTCGTCCTCGGCTGTCTCGCGGTCGGCGCGCTCGCGTTCTTCCCGACGGTCGCGCCGCCGGCCGCGGCGGAGGCCGCGGCGCTGGCCGGCCTTCCCGACGAGGTCCCGCCCCCGCCCCCGCCGGCGCACGCGTCGCCCGTCGCGGCCCCCGCGCCTCCGGCCGCCGTCGCCCCCCGCTCGCCGGTCGCGGCTCCGGCGCCGGCCCCGGCTCCGCCCGCGTCCTACGCGGCACCCCACGCAGCGCCGCTGGCGGCACCGCGGCTCGCCGGGCATCCCGCGCCGGCGCCCGACGTCCACCCGGTGCTCGCCGGGGAGGAGCTCGACCCGGAGCTCGAGAGGGAGCGGCGTGCGCTCGACGCTCAGAGGCGGCAGCTCGACCTCTCCCGGCTCGACCTCGAGCGGCGCGCCCTCGAGCTCGAGGCCCGGGCGGACCGGCAGGAGCAGGCCGCCGAGGTCGCGCGCCTCCGGGCCGAGGGAGACGCGGCCGGGGCGGCGCGCGCGGAGAAGCGCGGCGCGCTTCGCGCCCGCCAGGCGGACGTCGAGAGGCGACGCCTCGACCTGCACCTTCGCCAGCTGAAGCTCGAGGACGAATCGGAGCGCTCGGCGGAGGCCGTGGGCGCGGAAAGGGACGCCGAGGCGCGGGCCCGCGAGGCCGCACGCGCCGAGGCGGAGCTCGAGAAGCAGCAGCAGGCCCTCGAGGCGGAGTCCGAGAAGCTCGAGCGCGAGGCGCGGGCGCTCGAGGCCGAGGCGCGCGTCCACGCGCTCCGGAGCGCCGCGGACGACTACACGCGGGCCCTCGCGGAGCAGGTCGAGGAGCTGCGCGGCGCGCTTCCGGAGGCGGGAGCCGAGAAGGCGGCGATGGAGCGCGATCTCGCGCGGCTGGAGTCGGCGCTCGCGGCGCTGCGCGGGTCGCGGCCCGCGAAGGAGGCTCCCAGCGCCACGGTACGGTGAAGAGCGACGGAATGGAGAAGGAGCGCCGCCGCCGCGGGCGGAGGCGCTCCCTCGCTCATCGGGCGTCGAACTCGAACTCCGCCCGGCAGCCGTCCCAGACCGTGATTCCCGAGAGGCTGTAGATCCAGTTCTCGTAGGCCTTGCAGGGGACGGAGCCGAGCTGGCGGATCACCCGGACGTTTCCGCGGATCGACGCCGGGCAGACCTTCTGCGCCTTCCCGAACGACTCGCAGACGAGCGTGCCGGTATTTCCCGAGGCGATCTCGCCCGTGGGGGTGCGGGAGGCGTCGAGCGCCTCGAAGGAGGCGTCGACGACCGCCCGGAGGTTCGCGTCGAAAGCGCAGCGGAAGGCGATCGGCGTCGACTGCGAGTGGCGGGCGTCGGACTTGAACCACCCCTCGCCCTTCACCTCGACGCGGTCGCCCGAGGAGGCGAAGCCGCCGCGACGGGAGAGCTCGACGACGACCTGGTCGCGGGGCCACCGATAGCCGCGGGCGGTCGCGTCGTCCCAGACGGCGTCGCGGATCGCGCGCCGGCAGGCGTCAATCGCCTCCCTCTTCTCGGGCGTCAGGAGCCCGAGCTTCCGGGCGCCGACCGGCGCGTACCAGGCCTTCGTCACCTCCTCCTTCCGAGGGTCCCAGCGGCAGCAGAAGGTGACCGGCTCCCACTCGTAGTCCCGGCTGAGCCGGGCCCGGCCGGTGCCGGTCAGCTCGACGAGCTTCCCCTTTTCCGTCCGCGCGACCGAGGCCGGGTCGGGCTCGAGGTCGTTCCCCTCGGTGCTCGCGCCGCCGGCGCGGGCCTCGTCGCGCACCTCGTCCTCGAGCGACTCGCGGCAGGCGCCGAGGAGGAGGGCGTCGCGAACGAGGTCGACGGGGCGCTTCGCGATCGGCGCGCCCGAGGCGTCGACGGCCTCGTAGGTGATCGAACCGACCTTCCGCGTCGCCGTGTCGACGACGCACTCGTACCGGACCGGGATGGCCCTGGTCCGGTGCGACGGCTGGTACTCCTCGGTCCCGCGGAAGGTCACGACGCCGTCTCCTCGCGTTCGCCGCGCCTCCGAGCCGTGGAAGGAGACCGGGGCGGCGCCCGGGTCGAGGCCGGCGGCCGTGGCGTCGTCGAAGGTGGCCTTCCAGAGCGCGCCGCGGCACTCGAGGACGAGGTCGTAGTCGTCGGCCGGGCCCTGCCCGGCAAGGGGAGAGGCGAGGAGGAGGGCGCCCGCGAGGACGCCCCGCCTCGCCCGCGCGAGCGCGGAGGAGAGGGTCATGGCGGCTCCTTGTGCGGCGGATCGTACCGTCGCCGCCGCCCCGCGCACGGGGCGGGAGACGCGCTGCGCCGCGTCGTACGATTCCCGGGATGGGCACCGGGTTCGTCTCCTGCGAGATCTGCCGCGAGCTGAAGACGGTCGAGACGTCGCTCACGAAGCACGGCTGGGAGGAGAACGACCGGCTGCTCCCGGCCGCGTACCGCCGCCTCGTCGAGGTGCGGGTCGCGGGACGGGAGGACGAGCCGCGCTCGCCCCGGTACTGCCCGCTCTGCGGCACGTTCTACTCGTACGAGAGCCGCTACGAGTACTTCGCGAACGGGAGCGAGGACGAGGAGGAGCTGCGGCGGCTGACGGGCGAGGAGGCGCGCGCCTGGCTCGGCGACGCGGTCGTCGACTCGTTCCCGAAGCCGCTCTTCTCCCCGCTCTCCGCAACGGTCGTGGACGAGCACGTCGTCGTCTTCTCGACGGGCGGCGAGGACCTCGCCTCGGGCTGGGGCGCGAACGCCGTGGCGATCCTCGGCGAGGGGGAGACGCTCCTCGTCGACCCGCTCGTCGCGCCCGTCTACGCGCGGGAGCTCGCACGTCTCCTCGCGGCGCGGGGAGCCGGGCCGGTACGGCGGGTCGTGACGACCCACCACCACACCGACCACTCCGTCGGCGCCTCCGTCTTCGCGGAGGCGGGGGCGGAGGTGATCGCCCACGCGGACTCCGCCGCGCGGATGGCCGCGGAGCAGCCGGCGCTCCTCGCCGAGAGGAAGTCGGCGTGGCCCGTGGGGACGCTCTTCTTCGACGCCGTCCCGGCCGCCCCGACGCGACTCGTGACGGAACCGCTCGAGCTCTCCGTCGGGGGCGTCCGGGCGGTCGTCCGCCCCTGCGGCCCGGCCCACACGCCGGGCGACCTGCGGGTCGACCTGCCCGATCTCGGCGTCGTCGTCACCGGGGACCTCGTCTTCCACGGCTACCACCCGAACCTCGAGCACGCCGACCTCGACGGCTGGAGGCGCGGGCTCGAGGCTCTCCTGTGCGAGCCCGCCGGGACGGTCTTCGTCCCGGGGCACGGCGCGCCGGGGAGGCGGGAGATCGTCGAGGCGCAGCTCGCCTGGTTCGAGGCGGCGCGGGAGGAAGCCGGGCGCGCCCGGGCGGACGCCGGCGGGGACGGGCTCGTCGAGCGCCTCCTGGTGCGCTTCCCGGACCATCGCCTCGCCGCGGTCCTCCCGACGGCGGCGCGCGTTCTCGCGCTCGGGACCTGAGGGGCGGCGCTCTACCGGATCTCGACGAGCTCGACCCGGCGGTTCTTCGCCCGGCCCTCGTCGGTGGCGTTCGAGGCGACCGGGGCGTACGGGCCGACGCCGTGGGGAACGAGCCGCTTCCCGTCGACCGAGAGCTTCCCGGTGAGCCAGGCGACGACCGAGGCGGCGCGGCCGGAGGCGAGGGCGACGTTGTCCTCGGCGGAGCCGACGGAGTCGGTGTGGCCGACGACCCAGACCCTGAGGCCGGGGCTCGCCTGGAGGAGCTTCGCGACCTCGCGCAGGGCCGGCTCCGACTCGGGCTTGACGTCGGCCTTGCCGAAGTCGAAGAAGATGCCGGGGACCTCGACGTGGCCGGTCCGGGCGAGCCCGCCCTTGAGCGCGTCGGCGTTCGCGACGACGTCCTGCTTCATCTCCTGCCGCTCGACGATCGTCACGTAGTAGGTGGCGCCGCGGGTGAGGACCTCCACCCACGTCTCCCGCCCGTCCTTCGGAATGCGGAGCGTCGTGTTCATGTAGGCGCCGTCGGAGTCGTGGAGGACCTCGCCGCCGATCCGCTTCGCCGCGGCCTGGTAGTTCCGCTTCACCTGGAGGCCGCTCGGCACCGGTCCCGCGGCGCGGTCGAACGAGTAGGTGTAGACGGTCTTGCGTCCCTCGACCCTCACCTTCTCGACCTTCGCGCCGTTCTTCACGGGGAAGTCGTAGGCGTCGAACGCCGACTCCTTGTAGGCGCCGACGCCCGAGAGGAAGGCGCCCGGCATCCTTGTGAACAGGGCGGGGTCCGCGTAGCCCTTGAAGTCCGCGAGCCCGGCACCGAACGCCGGGGACGCCACGAGGAGAAGGACGGCGCAGGCCAGGTTGCGCGACAGGTTCATCTTGCAGCCTCCTCAACGGCTCGAGAGCGACGATCCGATTTGCCGATCGGAAATCATACGCGCGCGGCGGGGCCGCCGGCCCGACCGCGGGCCGGCCGTCTCCCGGCGTACCGGGCCGGCGAGGTCGAAAGCTCGCGGCACCTGGCGCCTCGCCGGCACCCTCCCCGACGGAGTCGCCCTGGCCCGTCAGGAGGCCGCGGCCCCTCCCGCGCGCTGGAAGTCGGCGAAGGCGTGGTCGGCCGAGGCGATGTGCGAAAGGAGGCGGCGCGCGAAGGCGTCGGCGTCCTCGCGGGCCGCCTCGTCGAGCCCGTCCGCGAGGCGCGCCCGGACGCCCTGGAGCTCCCGGACGAACGCCGCGTGGTCGGCCGCGTGGGCCTCGGACGCGGGATAGGCGTGGAGGCGCATGAGGAGCTCCTCGGCGAGGAAGTGCGCGCGCGTGAAGGCCTCGAGCCGCTCGAAGACCTCGAGCGCCGCGGGGGCGTCGCCCGAATCGAGGTTCTCGACGAGCTCGCGGAGGAGGGAAAGCTGAAGGGCGTGCTCCTCGTCCATCTGCCGGTTCCCGGTGACGAGGTCCCGGTGTCGTTCGGCGGCGGTCATCGTGCGTCCCTCCGGAGGGTCCTCACCCGGGGACCCAGAGGCCGTCCCGCACGACGATCGGCCTTCCGTCGATCGCGACGCGGCGCCCGCAGCCGCCGGGACGGAAGTCGCAGACGACGTCGACGTGCTGCGCCGAGCGGTTCAGGACGCCGCGCGCCGCGAGCTCCTCGAGCCTCTCGCGGGCGCCGGGGGCCTTCGGGTCCCGCTCGAAGCAGGTCTCGTAGCTCGCGCCGATCGCGACGTGGAGCGTCCCGCCCACCTTCTCGACGAAGAGCGGGTGCTTCAGCGCGCGCGTCAGGCCGGGGTTCATGCCGAGGGCGACCTCGCCGAGGCGGCGCGCCCCCTCGTCCGTCCCGACGATCGAGGCGAGCTGCGCCTCCCCCTCGAGCGCCGAGAAGCGGACGATCCGTCCTTTCTCGAAGACGAGGTGCATCCCCGAGACGTCGACGCCGCCGTTCAGGACGGGGAGGTCGAGGAAGAGCTCCCCCTCGACGGAGGAGGCGTCGGGGCTCGTGAAGACCTCGCCGTCCGGGACGTTCCGGAGGCCGTGGGAGAGGACCGGGATCGACTCGGCGAGGCTCATCTCGAGCGTCAGCTCGCGCTTCTCGACCGGGTGGAACGTGACGACCTCCATCCGCTTCCCGTCGGCGAAGAGCGGCTCGAGCCGCTTCTCCGCCTCGAGGAGCGGCAGGGGGTCGACCGTCGAGGCGTCGACGACGAAGCGGACGTACTCCTCGAGCGGGAGCCCCTCGATCCCGGCGTAGGCGGGGCTCGGGTAGAGGGTGATGACCCAGCGCTTCGACAGGCGGAGGTCGGCGAACGGGCGGTCGGCCTTCGCGAGCGCAGCGGCCGCCTCGCGCGAGAGGCCGGCGTAGCTCGACGGCGACTCGGCCCCGAGGACCTCGATGTACTTCGTCATCGAGGCGTAGCGGTCGCGGTGCCAGTCGGGAACGCGGGCGAGCTGCTCCGCCGTCGCGCCGCGCCCCATCGCGGCCGACCAGACCTTGCCGCGCTCGTTGTTCGGCGCGACGAGGCAGACGTCGGGGATGCCGCCGGCGGCGATCACCTCCCGCTCGATCCGCTCCATGAGCGGCCAGGCGATCCGCTCCCCCTTGATCATCACCCGGTCGTCCGGGGTGACGCCGCCGATCGAGTGGGTGACGAGGAGGCGGGCCCACTCGTCGAGCTTCGCGGGGTCGATCGTCGGTTCGAGCACGTGTCCCTCCTGGATTCCGGCCGGCATCGATTCGTGCGCTCCGGCCGTCCGGTTCCCGGCGACCGAGGATACCGAACGGCCCGCCGGGTCGGCTTCTTCGACCGCCGCTACAGGGGCGTCACCGTCCAGCGCGTCGTGGAGGCGCTCTCCTGGCCGAGGCCGGAGCTGTGGCTCTCCTCGCGCGCGGACGCCGTGACGAGCCGCCCGGCCACCCGGGTAAAGCGCCGGCTCTCGCGCATGGAGACGGTGAACGAGACGAGGAGCTTCTTCGCCTTCAGGTCGAGCGTCCTCTCGAGGGCGAACGGCAGGCCGTCGGCGTCGAGCCGGAGCGTGACGACGTCGTCGTAGCGCTTGATCGCCTTCCGGGCCTCGTCGTCGAGGTCGGGCACGACGCGGAAGACGATCGTCCGCGCGGTCCTTCCCTCGAACGCTTCCGGGCGGTCGGAGACGACGGTCGCCCCGTCCAGCAGCTGCCGGAGCTCCGTCCCCGGGTCGACGAGCTCCAGCGCATCCCCCGGCTCGAGCCGCACGGTCTTCTCTTCGCGGGCCTTCCGCTCCGCCTTCGACCCCGGCTTCGGGAGGAAGGCCGGATCGAGGTGGATCGAGAGACCCGACGGCCCGTGCTCGACGACCGCCTCCCCACTCCGCTCACCCTTCGGCTTCTCCTTCTCGGAGTCGGTTCGCGCGATCGCGACCCGGACCCGGACGGTCTCCCCGGCGGGGGCGCGGTCGAGGGCGGCCCGCAGGTCGGCGAGGGCGTCGGCCCGGGCGGGACGGTGGGCGAGCGCGAGGGGCGAGAGGAGGGCGAGGGCGAATCCGGCAGAGAGGACGGCACGGCGCATGCGAGACGGGGTACGCACACGCCGTGCCGCGGGTTCTTCTACCGAACCGGGAACGGCGGCCGCTTCGGCGCGACCGGCGGGCTCTTCTTCAGCTGCTCCAGGACGATCTCGATCGCCTTCTCGAGCTGCGGGTCGCGGCCGGCGATGACGTCGGCCGGCGTCTGCTCGACCTCGACGTCGGGCGGGACGCCGACGTTCTCGACGCCGAAGCCCTCCTCGGGCGCCCAGAAGGCGAGGTTCGGGGCGGTGACCTGCGCGCCGTCCATCAGGACCGGGAAGCCGAGGATCCCGACGAGACCGCCCCAGGTCCGCTGGCCGACGAGCGGGCCGACCTTGAACTTCCGGAACATCCACGGGAGGAGGTCGCCGCCCGAGCCGGCGGTCTCGTCGATGAGCATCACCTTCGGCCCCTGGATGGAGGCGCTCGGGGTCTTCATGTCGTCGCCGTACCGGAACGTCCACCAGGCAATCGGCTCGCGGCGGAGCGCCTCGATGTAGTAGTCGGCCACGCTGCCGCCGCCGTTGAACCGCTCGTCGACGATGATCGCGTCCTTCCACGCCTGCGGGTAGAAGTAGCGCTTGAAGTAGGTGTGTCCGAGGCCGGCCGTGTTCGGGACGTAGACGTACGCGACGCGCCCGCCCGTCGCCTTCTCGACCTTCGCGAGGTTGCCCTCGACCCAATCGCGGTTGCGAAGGGCGCCCTCGTCGGCCACCGGGACGACGTTCACGGTGCGTGAGCCCTTCCCGTCGGGCGTCGGCCCGACGGTGATTTCGACGATCTTTCCGGCGGTCGCCTCGAAGCGGGAGAAGAGGTTCTCCGGCGGCGCGAGCTCCTTCCCGTTCACCGCGAGGAGGTACTCGCCCGCCTTCACCTCGACGCCCGGCTCGCTGAGCGGCGCGCGGAGCTCGGGGTTCCAGTTCAGGCCGCCGAAGACCTTGCGGAAGCGATAGCGCCCGCTGGCCACCTCGTAGTCGGCGCCGAGGAGGCCGCCCGGAACGGGCGTCGCCTCGTCGAGCCGGTCGCCGCCGAACGTCCGGTGGTGGCCGACGGCGAGCTCGCTGCACATCCACTGGATGAGGCGCGTCAGGTCGGCGCGCGAGGAGAGGTGCGGGAGGAAGGGCTCGTACTTCGCCCGGATCGCCTTCCAGTCGCGGCCGTGCATCCCGGGGTCGTAGAAGTAGTCGCGGTTGATCCGCCAGACCTCCTCGAGAATCTGCGGCCACTCGGCGCGCGGGTCGACGCGCACCTGGACGGCGTCGAGCTTCAGCCTCCCGTTGCCTTCGCCCGGCTTCGCCTCGCCCCTTTTCCCGGCGGGGCCGACCTCGAAGGATTCCTTCGCGCGCGTCAGCAGCTTCTTCCCGTCGAAGGAGACCTCGTAGTCGTCGACGTCGGCGGCGATCGTCTCGGCCTTCCGGCTCTTCGTGTCCCACTTCTGGAGCGCCGTCTTCCCGTCGGCCTCGCGGAGGAACCAGACCTCGCCGGCGTTCGGGGAGGAGAGGCCGGAGATGTCGGCAGCCTTCACCGGGACGTCGACGATCCGGAGGCTGAAGCCGTCTCGGTCGATGACGACAGGCTCGGGCTTCTTCTCCTCCTTCTTCGCGTCGTCCTTCTTCGCGTCCTTCCCGCCCTTGCCGTCCGCGGGCTTGCCGTCCTCGTCCTTCTTCCCGTCCTTGGCGGCGTCCTTCCCCTCGCCCTTCT
>JAKLER010000144.1 GCA_022711615.1 Acidobacteriota bacterium | reverse complement strand
AGCGCCGTCCGGCTCTCGCTGCTCGCCGACGGGTCGCTCCGTTCGCACCTCCTCGAGGTGGAGGCGTCGGCCGGGAGGCTCGCCGAGGCGCGGCGCCTCCCGGATCCCGAGCTCGAAGTCGAGCTCCGGCGGCCTTCGCGGGAGGAGGAGGGCGCGGGGCCCCGCGTCGAGGCCTCTCTCGGCTGGGACCTGTCGGCGGTCCTCGGCAGGCGCCCGCTCGTCGCCGCCGCGCGGGCCGATCTCGACGCGGCCCGCGCGCGCGCGGACGCCGCGCTCGCCCGGCACGCCCTCGAGGTCGAGAGCGCGTTCCACGGACTGGTCGCTGCGCGGCGGAAGCTCGCGCTCGCCCGGGCCCGCACCGAGCTGGCCGAGCTCGGCGCCGACGCCGCCCGGGCCGTCGCCGACGCAGGAGGCGCGGCGCTCCTCTCGCCGCTCCGGGAAGGGGCCCGACGCGAGGCCGCCACGCTCGCTCTCGCCGAGGCCGGCCTCTCGGTCGTCGAGGCCGAGGAGCGGCTCGTCGCCCTCCTCGGCGGCGGCGCCGTCCCAGGGGTCCACGACGCCGTCGCCGGCGTCGGAGCCGAAGCGGCCCCCCCCGCACCGCAGGCTCCGGAACTCTCCGGCCTCGAGGAATCGGCCGTGGCGGCGAGCCTCGAGCTCGCAGAGCTTCGGGCGCGCCTCGGCGCTGCGGAGGCGCGAGCCCGCCTCGCCAGGGCCGACCGCCACAGACCGGGCCTCGAGATCCGCCTCCTCGCCGAGCGGGAGGACGGCGCCTGGAGCGCCGGGGCGGGCCTCTCGCTCCGCCTCCCCGTCTTCGACCGCGGCCGCGGGCGGGTCGCCGCGCTCGAGGCCGAGGTCCGGTCGATCCGCGCGCTCCTCGGCGGCGCCGAGGTCCTCGTCCGTTCCTCCGCCCGCGTCACGGCGGCCCGTCTCTCCGCCGCCCACGCGCGCGCCGCGCGGCTCACCGGCCCGGTCCGCGCCTTCCACGAGCGGATGACGTCGGAGACGCTCCTCCAGGCCAACGCCATGCAGGTGGGGATCCCCGCGCTTCTCTCCGCTCGCGACTCGGCCCTCCGTGCGGAAGCGGACGCCGCGGACGCCCTGCGAGACCTCGCGGTCGCCGACGCCGCGGCGCGCGCCCTGCGCGCGGGCGTCCGCCCCGACGCTCCCGCGACCCGCCCCGATTCCCCGACCGGGATCGCACTCGCCGAAGGAGATCACTGATGGACCGTCGCTCTCTCCTCCGCTTCGCCGGCCTCGCCGCCCTCGGCAGCGCCCTGCCTCTCTCCGCCAGCGAGCCGGACACGGCCTCCCGCCGCGCCGGGGCGCGGCGCCGCACGTCTCGTCCCGCCCGTTCCAGCGTCGGCTCCGTCGTCACTCCGAACGGCTCGACGCTGCCGCTCCACCGCTCCGGCCACGTCCTCGTCGGCCACCTCGTGGCCGCGGAGACCGAGCACGAATTCGCGCCGGGCCTGACCGCCCTCGTCTGGGGCTACAACGGCGGCACGCCGGGGCCGACGATCGAGGCGACCGAGGGGGACCGCCTCCGGATCTACGTCACGAACCGGCTCCCCGAGCCGACGACCGTCCACTGGCACGGCCTCGTCCTGCCGAACGGAATGGACGGCGTCTCGGGCCTCAACCAGGCGCCGATCCCGGTCGGCGAAACGTGGGTCTACGAGCTCGACCTCCACCGCCCCGGGACCTTCATGTACCACTCGCACTACGACGAGATGACGCAGGTCGCCCTCGGCCTCGTCGGGATGATCGTCGTCCACCCGCGCGTCCCGAAGGGCCCGCCGGTCGACAGGGACTTCGTCCTGATGACGCACGAGTGGAGCCTCCCGGTCGGCGCGCGCCGCCCCGACCCGGGCGCGATGAGCGACTTCAACCTCCTGACGTTCAACGGGAAGGCGTACCCCGGGACGGCGCCGCTCGTCGTCGGTACCGGGGAACGGGTCCGCATCCGGATCGGGAACCTCTCGCCGATGGACCACCACCCGATCCACCTCCACGGCCTCTCGTTCGAGGTGACGGGGACCGACGGCGGCGACGTTCCCCCGTCCGCACGCTGGCCCGAGACGACGGTCCTCGTCCCGACCGGCTCGGCGCGGGTCATCGAGCTCGTCCCGACCGAGCCGGGCGACTGGGCCGTTCACTGCCACATGACGCACCACGTCATGACGCAGATGGGGCACGGCCTCCCGAACGTCCTCGGCGCCGACCTCGCGTCCGTCGACGAGCGCCTCTCGCGCCTCGTCCCGGGGGCGATGGTCATGGGGACGACCGGCATGGGTGGGATGGGCGAGATGGAGATGCCGGTTCCCCCGAACAGCCTCCCGATGAAGGGGGCGCACGGGCCGTTCGGCACCATCGACAGGGGCGGGATGTTCACCGTCCTGAAGGTGCGCGACGACCCGGCGTCCGCCGACACCGACGGGTGGTTCCGCCACTCCGAGGGGACCGTGGCCGGGCCCGCCGACGCCGCCCGCCTCGCGGAGGACGGGATCGTTCCCTGAAGCTCGGGAGGATCGGATGAGAAGGCGGGGCGGGCCGAACTGTAAGGTCCCGGCTCGCCTCGCGTCTCCTCCTGTGAATCCGACAGGAGGCGAGCATGAGAGCCCACGCAACCGCCCACGCCCACGCCCACCAGGACCATTCCGACACGCCCGCCCCGGCCGCCCCCGCGGCCGGCGGCGCGGTCCGGTGGATCTGCCCGATGGACCCCGAGGTCGTCTCCGACGGCCCGGGCGACTGCCCGGTCTGCGGCATGGCGCTCGAGCCCGAGATGCCGACGGCGGAGGTCGAGTCTCCCGAGCTCGCCGACATGACGCGGCGGCTGAAGGTGGCGACCGCGCTCGGCCTGCCGGTCCTCGTCCTCGCGATGTCGGACATGGTCCCGGGCCAGCCGCTCCAGCACGCCGTCTCGCCCTGGCTCCTCACGCTCGCCCAGGCCCTCCTCGCGACGCCGGTCGTCGCCTGGGCCGGGGCGCCGTTCTTCCGGCGCGCGTGGGCCTCCGTCGTGAACCGCAGCCCGAACATGTTCACGCTCATCGGCCTCGGCGTCGCGGCCGCGTGGCTCTACAGCGCCGTCGCCCTCGCCGTCGCCGCTCTCCGTCCCGACCTCGTCCCCGAGGTCTACCGCGGGCACGGCGGCGCGCCGCTCGTCTACTTCGAGGCGGCGGCCGTCATCACGGCGCTCGCCCTCCTCGGCCAGGTCCTCGAGCTGAAGGCCCGGAGCCGGACGAGCTCGGCCATCCGCGCCCTCCTCGACCTCTCGCCGAAGACGGCGCGGAGGATCGAGGCCGAGGGCCGCGAGGTGGACGTCCCCGTCGAGCACGTCGCGGCGGGCGACCGCCTCCGCGTGCGACCCGGCGAGCGCGTCCCGGTGGACGGGACGATCGAGGACGGGACCTCCTGGGTCGACGAGTCGATGATCACCGGCGAGCCGATCCCGGTCGAGAAGGGCGCGGGGAGCGCCGTCACGGGCGGGACCGTAAACGGCGCCGGCGGCTTCGTCATGGTCGCCGAGCGGGTCGGCGAGGGGACGACGCTCGCGCGGATCGTGAAGCTCGTCGCCGAAGCCCAGAGGAGCCGCGCCGCGATCCAGCAGCTCGCGGACCGTGTCTCGGCCTGGTTCGTCCCGGCGGTCGTGGTTGCGTCGTTCGTGACCTTCGCGCTCTGGATGGCCCTCGGGCCCGAGCCCCGATTCGTCCACGGCCTCGCCTCGGCGATCGCGGTCGTCATCATCGCCTGTCCGTGCGCCCTCGGCCTCGCGACGCCCCTCTCGATCATGGTCGCCACGGGCCGCGGCGCTCTCTCCGGCGTCCTCGTGAAGAACGCCGACGCCCTCGAGCGGCTCGCCGCCGTGGACGTCCTCGTCGTCGACAAGACCGGCACGCTGACCGAAGGGCGGCCCGCCGTCGCGGCCCTCGAGGCCGTCGAGCCGTTCACGAAGGACGAGGTCGTCCGTCTCGCCGCCGCCCTCGAGCGCGCGAGCGAGCACCCGCTCGGCGCGGCCATCGTGGCCGCCGCGGGCGCCGGTCCGCTTCCCCTGGTCTCGGAGTTCCGATCCGTCACGGGCCGCGGCGTCGCGGGCCTCGTCTCGGGCCACGACGTCCTCGTCGGGAGCCTGCGCTTCCTCGAGGAAGCCGGGGTCGAGACGTCGGCGCTCGCCGCCCTCGCGACGGCCCACCAGGAAGAAGGCCGGACCGCCGTCACCGTCGCCGTCGACGGCCGCCCCGCGGGCCTCGTCGCCGTCGCCGACCCGGTGAAGGCGTCGGCCCCGGCCGCCCTCGCGGCCCTCCGCGCCGACGGCATCGAGATCGTCCTCCTGACGGGAGACGCGCGCCGCTCGGCCGCCGCCGTCGCGAAGTCGCTCGGGATCGCACGGTTCGAGGCCGAGGTCCTTCCCGAGGAGAAGGGGGCCGTCGTCGAGAGGCTCCGCGCCGAAGGCCGGGTCGTCGCGATGGCGGGCGACGGCGTGAACGACGCCCCGGCCCTCGCCGCGGCCGACGTCGGCATCGCGATGGGGACCGGGACCGACGTCGCCATCGAGAGCGCCTCCGTGACGCTCCTCCACGGCGACCTCGCCGGCCTCGTCCGCGCGCGGCGCCTCGGCCGCGCCACGATGCGGAACGTGAGGCAGAACCTCGCCTGGGCGTTCGGCTACAACCTCCTCGGCATCCCTCTCGCCGCCGGGCTCCTTTACCCGGTCTTCGGCTGGCTCCTCTCGCCGATGATCGCCGGAGTCGCCATGAGCCTCAGCTCGGTCTCGGTCATCGTGAACTCGCTCCGGCTGCGCAGGCTCGAGCTCTGAGGCAGCACAGACGAGGCGGTCGTGGAGGTTCTCCAGGCCGCCTCCCCCGCGCGAGTCCCTTCACGAAGGCCAAGCGGCCAGCCAGGATCTCGTCGCCCCGAGGAACTCCGCTGCCCGGTCGAGCATCGTCCGCACATCCTCGTTCGTCAGGGCCGACTCGAAGCCGTAGTCATCCGCCAGTCGGGCGTCGTGGGCATCGAGCAGCCAACGGTGGAATTTCGGGTCCAGCTCGCCGCCCTGCGCAAAGCGGCGACCGAAAGCTGCGTGGACCCCGGAGTGCTTCCGGAAGGCCTCCCCGGCCTCTGCCAGCATGGCTTCGGCCGCGTAGAACATCGCGTAGTAGGCGCGCCCCGAGGCGAACTCCGCGTGCCCTTCGCGCAGGAGGGTCTCGGCGGCGTCGAGCGCTCGTTCCGCCTTTGCCAGGAAGGCGGCAGACGCTTCGTTCATGCAGACACCGCGTCAGCCCGGACTCCGGCCAGGAAAGGTGACTTCGCCGTCTCCCAGTCCGCCTCGGCGGCGAAGACGCGGCTGACCGTGAACCCCAGCGCCAAGGAGAGCCCCGCGGTCAGCGCGCTCGTTCTCTCGAGCTCCTCGGCATAGCTGTCGATCCGATCGAGTACGACGAGGACATCGAGGTCCGAGTCCATGGCCGCGTCGGTGCGCGCTCGAGAGCCGAAGACGTAGACCCCCTTCAGCCGCTCGCCGTAGAGCGCCGAGAGACCCCGCCGGAGACCCGGAACGGCTGGCACGGCGGCATTCTAGTCGCCCCGGACGCCTCGACAGGAGACCGTGGTCCAGCGCTCGGACGAGCTCGAACCAGGCCGCGTCGGAGTAAAGCGCCTTCGGGAGAGTGCTCTTTCCCGCCTGGCGCGGGTCCCGGAGGAAGAACGACTCGAGGGGATGGGCGGGGAGGGCGCAGATGCGATGAAACATCAGCTTTCGATTGTCATGACAATCGAAAGTCAGACTTGCGATCCGGGAAGGATCTCGCTCGAGTCCGGCCGGCGGCCTCGCCCTTCAGGCCGTGCGGACGAGAACCGCGCGCGTGTAGAGGAGCGCGAAGCCGTGCCGCCGGGCGTTCTCCTGCGACTTCGAGCCGGGCTGCGTCGTGACGACCGCGAGGTCGCACCCCGCGCGGCCCGCGGCCGCGAGTCGCTCCGAGAGAAGGGCCGTCTGGATGCCACGGCGCCGGTGCGCGGGGAGCGTGGCGGCGCCGCAGAGCTGGGCAAGGCCGTCGGCGATGCGCACGCTCCCCCCGCCGGCGGGAGCGCCGCCCCGCTCCGCGAGGTACCGCGTCATCCCTTCGGCCTGTGCGAAGTCGCGGATGACCCGCCGGAGGACCGCCTCCTCGAACGACTCGTTCGAGGGAACCCCCTCTGTGTCCGGCGAGAGGAAGCCGGCGACGGTGACGTCCAACCAGAGCTCGAGCTCTTCGGGTCCGGACGGACGGACCTTCACGTCCTCGGGAATCGGCGGAAAGCCCCGCGTCGGGAGCGCGAGGCCGAGGACGTCCTCGAAACCCTCGAGAACGTAGCCGCGCCGCGTGAGGAGGGCGCCGAGCGCCGGGTCCGCGAGGCTCGAGAGCTCCACGCGAACCGGGCACTCCCGGCGCGCGAAGCCCTTCTCCACCTCTTCGAGCTCCGTCTCGGGGAGCGCGCCGTCGAACCCGAGGCCGGCGACCTTGTTCAGCGGCGAGCCCGGCTCCGCGAACGCCGCGATCCCTCCGGCCAGGGGGCGCGAGAGGACGTCGCCCCGCTCGCCGACGCGGAGGGCGACCCGGGCGACGGCGTCGGCGAGGAGGAGGGCCTCGGCCCGTTCGATCCGGGCGGCGAGGGCGACGTCGCAGGCGAGCGTCATGCGGCCTCGATGATATCGGCGGCGCTCGACCGCGCTGGAGGAGACCGCTTCGGCCTTTCGTGTGGCCGACGGGCGCCGCGGGGGCGATACTCGTTTCGCGACTCGGGCGACGAGGGGTCCGGTCGATCCGGAACTGAGCCGCCCCGGCGGGCCAGAGTCGATGCTGGGAGGTTCCATGCGCGATCGGACCCGTCGCCACCCTCTCGTTTCGCTGGCCCTCGGCGCCGCTCTCCTCGTCTTCCCGCCCCTCCTGGCGGAGACCCCTGTCCCCTCCGGCCGCTCGATGACGGACGTCCTTTCCGCCCTCGAAGCGTTCGCCCTCGAGGCGAGGGGCGCGGAAGGGATTCCCGGGATGGCGTACGCGGTCGTGAAAGACGACGCCGTCGTCTTCTCGAAGGCCCTCGGCGAGCGGAAGGCCGGCGAGGCCGCCCCGGTCACGACGTCGACCCTCTTCGAGATCGGGTCGACGTCCAAGGCGTTCACCGCGGCGCTCCTCGGCATGGCCGTGGAGGAGGGGCTGATCTCGTGGGACACGCGCGTCGTCGACGTCCTCCCGCGCTTCCGGATGCACGACCCCTGGGTGACGCGCGAGATGCGGATCGCCGACCTCGTGAGCCAGCGGAGCGGGATGCCGCCCTACTCGCTCGACTGGATGGCCTTCATCGGCTTCGGGCGCGACGAGATCCAGCAGGCGCTCGTCCACGTCGAGCCGGTGTCGAGCTTCCGGAACACGTTCGGGTACGTGAACACCCTCTGGCTCGTCGCCGCCGAGGTCCTCGAGAAGGTCACCGGTCAGCGCTGGGAGGACGCCGTCCACCTTCGCGTCCTCGGGCCTCTCGGCATGCGGGAGACGACCGTCGACCCCGAGGTCGTCGGGATGGCCGGCGACGTCGCATCCGGGCACCTTCGCCAGGCGGACGGCGGCCTTCGACCGATCCCGCCGGACTGGCCGTTCCGGGGCTGGATCGACACGTACGGCCCCGCCGGCAGCATCCGCTCCACCGTCCTCGACATGAGCCGGTGGGCGCGCCTCCACCTCGCCCGCGGGACGTTCGAGGGCGAGCCGCACCTCGCTCCCGGGACGGTCGACCTGCTCCACGCCCCGAGGACGCTCGCCTTCGCCCGCGACGGCTCCAGCGGCTCGTACGCGATGGGCTGGATCTCGGAGTCGCGCCGGGCGGGCCGCATCGTCTGGCACAACGGCGGCACGAGCGGTCAGCACTCCATCGTCGCCCTCTACCCCGCCGCGAACGCGGCCCTCGTCGTCCTGACGAACTCGTCGGACAACCAGGTCCCCGAGCGGATGATGTCGAAGCTCTTCGACCTCCTCTTCACGCCGCCCGCGCCGACGCTCGCGCGCCGGGCGCAGCTCCTCGCCGAGGAGGAGCCCCTCCCATCGTTCCGCATCGCCGCGGCGCCGAAGCCCGCCCTACTCGCCCCGCTGCCGTCGCTCCCGCTCGCGCGCTACGTCGGCGTCTACGAGAACCCGGCGTACGGCCGGTTCACGGTGACGGAGAAGGGGGGAGGCCTCGTCATGACGATGGGCCCCTGGAAGATCGAAGGCGTCCTGACGCACTACAGCGGGAACGTCTGGGCGCTCTCCCTGCCGAGCTATCCGGAGATGGCCGCGGGCGTGACGTTCGCCGTACCGGCCGGCCGTCCCGCCGAGCGGCTCGTCGTGGACATGTGCGCCGACGCCGGCGGCGGCATCTTCGGTCGCGTCGACCGCTGAGGCCAAGGTCCGGTGCCGCGGGACCCGTCGGGGACGCCGCCGAGGGAGGAGAGGGAGATGGGTGAGCGGGCGACCGGCGAGGGGCACGTCTCGTTCCGGGGGTTCCGCACGTGGTACCGCGTCGTCGGGGAGGGAGAGGCGCCCGGACGGGACCCCGTCCTCGTCCTCCACGGCGGACCCGGGACGGGCCACGACTACCTCGAGCCCCTCTCCGCCCTCGCCGCCTCGGGCCGCCGGGTCGTCTTCTACGACCAGCTCGGCTGCGGCCGCTCCGACCACCCGCACGACCCGTCGCTCTGGGACGTCGGCCTCTTCGTCGACGAGGTGGCTGCGGTCCGGGCGGCTCTCGACCTCCCTCGCGTCCACCTCCTCGGGCAGTCGTGGGGCGGAATGCTGGCGCTCGAGACGGCGCTCGCGAAGCACCCGGGTCTCGTGAGCCTCGTCCTCGCGAACTCGCTCGCGAGCGTTCCGCTCTGGATCTCAGAGACGAACCGCCTCCGCGACGAGCTCCCTCCGGAGGTCCGGGCGACCCTCTCGCGGCACGAGGCGGACGACACGACCGGCTCCACGGAGTACCAGGGGGCCGTCCTGACCTTCTACCGGCGGCACGTCTGCCGACTCGACCCGTGGCCGGAGTGCCTCGAGCGGACGTTCGCAAACCTCGCCGAGGACCCCGAGGTCTACAACGTGATGTTCGGACCGAGCGAGTTCCACGCCACGGGCGTCCTGAAGGAGTGGGACGTCACCCCTCGCCTCGGCGAGATCCGGCTCCCCACGCTCGTCCTCTCGGGCCGTTTCGACGAGGCGACCCCCGCCGTCGTGGAGGCGCTGCAGCGCGGGATTCACGGGTCCGAACGAGTCGTATTCGAGGAGAGCGCGCACATGCCTCACCTGGAGGAGCCGGAGAGCTTTCTCCGGGTCGTCCAGGATTTCCTCGAGCGCGCCGAGACGCGTCCGTAACCGGCCATCCGTCCGAGAGCGCCCGGCGTCATTGGTCGGGCCCGGGCGCCTACGTCCCGATCCGCGTGAGCCGGAGGATCGGCCCGTCGGGGGCCGTCTCGTCGCCCAGGTCGATCCCGGCGAAGACGGCCCAGGCGTTCTCTTCCTCCGGGTCGAGGAGCGTCTGCGTCACGGTCCACTGCCGCGGCCCGGCCGGCCTCAGGCTCGTCCACTGGTGGAGGCGCGACTCGGGGCCCGCGAGGAGCTCGGCGTGCTCCTCGAAGAACGGCGCGAGGGCCGCCTCGAAGCGCTCGGGCGTCCAGGCCGCCTCCGCTGCGCCTTCGGCGTTCTCCGCCGGCTGCCAGACCCGCTCGGCGGCGTCCTCCCAGTCCTGCCGCGAGAGGGCGCGAACGAGGAGGTGCATCTCGGAGCGGACGCGCGCCGCGAAGACGCGCGGGTCGGACAGCAGCTCGCGGAGCCACGCGGCCTGCTTCGGCTTCTCCGGCTCGGCCTTCGCCTCGAGGAGCTCCTCGGGGTGACGGAGGCTCTCCCACTCCTCGAGGAGGCTCGCGTCCGTCTCACCGACGAGCGCGCGGAAGAAGCCGAGGACGTCCCAGAGCTCGTCCGTCTTCGCCGGCTCGGGGACGGTCTGGTCGAGCGTCCGGTAGAGCTGCGAGAGGTAGCGCAGGAGGACGCCTTCGCTCCGCTCGAGGCCGTAGCTCTTCACGTAGTCCGAGAATCCCGCGAAGGTCTCGAACATCTCGCGCCCGATCGACTTCGGCTTCGGCTCGGTCCCGCCGGCCCACGGGTGCGCCTCGCGGAACGCCTCGAAGGCGCCGAAGAGGAAGTCGGCGAGGGGCTGCGGGTACGTGACCTCCTCCAGCTTCGCCATCCGTTCCTCGTAGGGCACCCCTTCCGCCTTCAGCTCCTCGACGAGCTTTCCCTTCGCCCGGTCGGTCTGTTTCCGAAGGACGATATCGGGGTTCTCGAGGATCGACTCGACGACGGTGACGACGTCGAGGGCGTAGGTCGGCGAGGCGGGGTCGAGCCGCTCGAGGGGCGTGACGGCGTAGATCGAGAGCGCCTGGTGGAGGGAG
>JAKLER010000143.1 GCA_022711615.1 Acidobacteriota bacterium | reverse complement strand
CTCGCCCTCGCCAGCGTCCCTTACGTCCCGCTCTTTCGGCATGCCTCAATCTGCACACGCCGTTCTCTGTTTGCAACCCCAGCGGCGCGATTACTTCACACGCTCTCAGCCGATCTCGCCCGTCAAGGACCTGCGCACGGCGCCGAACCCGTACTACGTTTCGCCGTCGAACATGACCGCTGCCGGGAGCCGCGTCTTCTTCGTCGCTGCCTCGCCCGGCGCGGGGACCGAGCTCTGGGTGAGCGACGGGACGACGGCGGGGACGCACCTCGTGAAGGACATCCGGCCCGGCGCGGAAAGCTCAGGCGTCTTCGGCCTCACGACCGTCGGCAGCACCGTCTTCTTTCAGGCCGACGACGGAACGAACGGCGTCGAGCTGTGGAGGAGCGACGGAACCGAGGCCGGGACGGTCCTGGTGAAGGACGCCGAGGTCGGACCGGGCGGCTCCTTCCCGAACTTCCTCGCGACGAACGGGAGCGTCCTCTTCTATTCGTACGGCGGCCCCGCGCAGGAGCTCTGGCGCAGCGACGGCACGGAGGCCGGAACGTACGAGCTGACGGATATTCCGCCCGAGTGGCACAACTCCCAGCCCCGGAATCTCGCGTGGGTCGGCGGAGCGCTCTACTTCGCGGCCTCCGACCCCGACATCGGCCAGGAGCTCTGGAAGAGCGACGGGACGGCGGCCGGGACCATTCTCGTCAAGGACCTCCGGCCCGGGAGCCTGGGATCGGGCGTACGGAACCTCACCGACGCGGGCGGCGTCGTCTTCTTCGTCGCGAACGACGGCGTGAGCGGCGAGGAGCTCTGGAGGACCGACGGCACACCGTCGGGAACGTCTCTCGTCGCCGACGTCAGCCCGGGCGCCGCGAGCTCGAGCCCTCAGCTCCTGACCAACGTCGGCGGGACGCTCTTCTTCACCGCGAACGACGGCACGAACGGGACGGAGCTCTGGAAGAGCGACGGGACCCCGGGGGGGACGACGCTCGTAAAGGACCTCTGCACCGGATGCCCGTCGAACGTGGGCAACCTCGTCGCGATGGGCGGCGTCCTGTACTTCACGGCCTCCGACGGAGTCAACGGCCGCGAGCTCTGGCGGAGCGACGGAACGGAGGCGGGAACCGTCCGCATCACGGACCTCTGCGTGGGAGGCATGGACGGAGTCACCGGACCTCTCGTCGTCCTCGCGGGCAAGGTCTACTTCCAGGCGGGCGGGTGCACCGCCAGCGGCAACGAGCTCTGGTCGTCCGACGGGACGACGGCGGGGACGGCCCAGGTGAAGGACGTCTGCTCCGGAGGCTGCTCGTCCGGGCCGGGCCCGATCGTCGCCGCAACCACCACCCTCTTCTTCGGAGCGAACGACGGCACGAACGGTCCGCAGCTCTGGAAGAGCGACGGGAGCGACGCGGGGACCGTCCGCGTGACCGACGCGACGGTCCTCTCGTCGTTCCCGAACGTTTTCGTCGACCTCGGCGGGACGCTCGTCTTCGCCGCGGCCGACCCGACGGCGAACACCCGGACCCTCTGGAAGAGCGACGGCACGGCGGCCGGCACGGCTCAGCTCGCGGTAGGGCGCCTCTACAACCCGCGCGCGCCGGTCCTCCTCGGCGGCCGCGCCCACTTCCCGGGCGACGCGGGCGGGGGCGACCTGGAGCTTTGGGCCAGCGACGGCACCGAGGCGGGGACGGTCCTCGTGAAGGACATCTGGTCCGGCGGAAGCGGGTCGAACCCGACGCTCCTCACCCCCGCGGGAGCGACGCTCTTCTTCCTCGCGAACGACGGGACGCACGGAAGCGAGCTCTGGAAGAGCGACGGGACCGAGTCGGGAACGGTCCTCGTGAAGGACGTCCGGCCGGGCGGGAGCGGGGCGAACGTGCAGAACCTCGTGGCCGTCGGCTCTCGCGTCTTCTTCTCGGCCGACGACGGCGTGAACGGGCGCGAGCTCTGGGTGAGCGACGGGACGGAGGCCGGGACGACGCTCGTCGAAGACCTCTCATCGGGGGGCGGAGGATCGAATCCCGGGTACCTCGCCGAGATGGGCGGGGTGCTCTACTTCTCGGCGAACGGCCCGACCGGCAACTGCCTCTACCGCTCGGACGGGACCGCCGCCGGCACGTACGAGGTCACGACGAGCACTTGTACGAACCCGATGTACCAGACGAAGGTCGGCGGGACGCTCTTCTTCACCGGCTGGACGACCACCGGATGGGAGCTCTGCGCGAGCGACGGCACCTCGGCCGGCACGCGAATGGTCCGGAAGATCTATCCCGGCGGGTCGTCGAGCCCGTCGGGCTACGTCGCCGTCGGAAGCACCGCCTACTTCCGGGCGAACGACGGCGTCACGGGCACGGAGCTCTGGCGAAGCGACGGCACCGAGGCCGGCACGTGGCGCCTGGCCGACATCCGGCCGGGCAGCGGCTCCTCGCTCCCGCGAGCGATCACGCCCATGGGAGGCGCGGTCTACTTCGTCGCGAACGACGGCGTCCACGGCGAGGAGATCTGGAAGTCCACCGGGTCGAACGAGGGGACCTTCTTCGCCCAGGACCTGAACCCCGGCACGGCGCACTCCGAAGCGGGATTCCTCACGCCCTTCGGCGCGCGGCTCGTCCTCTCGGGTGACGACGGGACGATCGGCCTCGAGCCTCGCATCATCGGGACCGCGGCCCTCTCCGTCACGAAGACGACCTCCACGCCCGCCCCCACGCAGGGAAGCTCCGTCACCTGGACCATCACCGTCTCGAACGCCGGCCCGCTTCCGGCCACCGGCCTGAGGGTGATCGACCCGCTCCCGATTGGCGCGATCTTCGTCTCCTCCTCGCCGGGCTCTCCGACGTGCACGATCACCGGCGGGACGCTCACGTGCCTCCTCGGCACGCTCGCGTCCGGAGCGAGCACCGTCGTCACGGTCACGGCGACCGTGGCCGTCGGCTTCACCGGCGACCTGTCGAACACCGCCCGAGCCGTCGCCCTCCAGGCCGACGCCGAGGGCGGGAACGACTTCGCCACCGTCGTCGTGACCGTTCCCGGACCGCAACCGGTGACGGGCCTCTACGCCCAGCCTTCCTCGGCGACGTCGATCGCGCTCACGTGGAACGACCCGTCGTCGACTCAGACGGGAATCCGGATCGAGCGCTCGACGGACGGGTCGACGTTCCTTCCCGTAACGACCGTCGGGCCCCACGTCACCGCCTACGCCGACCTCGGCCTGACTCCTGGCGCCCTCTACTTCTACCGCGTCGTCGCGGTTCAGTCCGGCGTCGGCGAGGCGGTCCCGTCGAACGTCGCAGCAGCACAGACGTACTCCGACGTCGCGACGAAGGTCTGCGCGACGAAGGTCGGCCCGGAGCACCAGTGGAGCCGCTTCCCGGCCGTGGCCTGGAACGGCACGACCTGGGCCGTCGCGATGCAGGTCCGCAATTCCGAGAAGGACCTCGACGAGATTCGCTTCCAGCGCCTCGACGCCGCGACGGGCCTTCCGACGGGTGCGCCGGTGAACCTGAGCGACGACGACATGAACTCCTCCTACCCGACGATCCGCTGGAACGGGACGAGGCACGCGGTCGTCTGGTACACGGGGATGCGGACCGCCGCGGGCGCCCAGGCCTCGTCGACCGCGATGGGGCTTCTCGACGGGAGCGGCGCGCTCGTCCGAGTCAACCCGCGGATCGCCGACGGCGGGGCCTACATCAACGACAACACCGAGACCGCTCTCGCGTGGAACGGGTCGGAGTGGGGAGTCGTCCTCCCGAGGATCGTCGGCACGCAGAGCGACCTCTACTTCACGCGCGTCTCGTCCGCGGGCGACGCCGTCGGCGCCTCCGTCCGCCTGACGGAGACGCCGGAGATGGAGATCGACGTCTCCCTCGCCTGGAACGGCAGCGTCTGGGGCGTCTCGTGGGTGAGGCGGACAGCGCCGCAGCGGGTCTGGTTCCAGCGCCTCCAGGCGGACGGAACCCCTCTCGGCACTCCGACCCTCGTCTACGAGAACGTCGCCGGCACGGACGTCCTTACGACGAGCCTCGTGTGGGACGGCACGGGGTGGGCGCTCGCCTGGGACGACGTCGGGCCGGGTCCGGGCTACTCCGAACGGATTACGCTCGCGCGGCTGAACGCCGACGGCTCGCCGAACGGCGCGCCCGTCCCCGTCAGCCCCGAGTACGACCCCGATTTCCCGCCGGCGGAGCAGGTGCCGAACTACGATTCGGTCCCCCAGCTCTTCGCGAAGCCGGGAGGCGGCTACGTCGTCTTCACCTCCGCGACGCTCAACACGAACTACTTCATCGAGATCGGGCGGTATGAGACGGACTCCTCCGGGAACCGGATCGGCTCGCGCACGATCCTGAGCGCGAACGACGACCACTACTCCGTCTACTCCCGGGCCGCCTTCGACGGGACGAAGTACCTCGTCGCCTACAACGACGGCTCCTCGAGCCGCCAGGAGGTCGCCCGGTTCGTTGCGGGGGCCTCCGGCCCCGCGCTCGTCGCCCCCGCGCTCCTCTCGAGCGGAGCGAGCCCGGGCGACACCTGGGGTGTCGCCTCCAGCGGCAGTCCGGTCGCTCTCGCCACGGGCAAGCGCTTCACCCTGGTCTGGACCGAGCCGGCGTCGGGAACGGGAAGCCGGCTCCACGCGACCGTCGTCGACGCTTCGGGCGCGGTGACGGCGAATCGCTGGCCGCTCACGACCCGGGAAACCCGGACCCGGCCGGGCGCCGTCGCGGCCGGCAACAGCTTCGCCCTGGCGTGGAAGGAGCCGAACGACGACGTCTGGTTCGACCGGTACGACGCGAACGGGAGCTCGCTCCTCGGCGAGGTCCTCGTCGCCCCGATGCAGTACGGCCGGGCCGCCGTAGGCGTCGCGTTCAGCGGAGAGGCCTACGGCGTCGCGTGGATCCCCGGCGCCAATCTCTGCTTCCAACGCGTCTCGCCCTCGGGCGCGCTCCTGGGCGCGAGGACCAGCCTCGCCCTCCCGAGCACGCCGACCACCACGCCGCTCCAGATCGCCTGGACGGGAACGGGCTGGGCCGTCGTCTACACGCGCGGCACCCGGCTCGAGTACGTCCTCCTCGACCGTTCCGGGTCCGTCTCCGTCGGCCCCGTCGCGATCAGCGCGACCTCGAACGCGAAGGGCGCCTTGTCGGCCGCGTGGAGCGGCTCGCGCCTCGGCGTGGCCTGGGTGGAGTCGACGGGTTCACCTTCGCTCCTGAACGACGTCCTCTTCACGGTCGTCGCGCCGAACGGAGTCCCCGACTTCGCTCCGGTCGCGGCCGTCAGCAGCGCCTGGAACGACGGGAACCCCTCGCTCTACTGGGCCGGCGACCGATTCGGCCTCGTCCACAGCTTCGGCGAGTATCCCGTCCTGCGCGAGGTCGGCCTCTTTCCGAACGGCAGCTTCGCGTCGTCCCCGCGCCTCCTCAATCCCCGCGGCGGAGCCAACGCCGCGGCCTGGAACGGGGCGACGCTCGGTGTCCTCTGGCCGCAGCAGTCCGACCTCTACTTCGAGACGACCGAGTGCCTCGCGGACGCCACGCCTCCGACCTGCCCGTCGGCCACGGCCGTTCGGACCGGTCAGGAGATGACGATCTCGATCGGCCCGGGCGCCGACGCCGAATCGGGCGTCTTCCGGAATTACCTCTACCGCGACGGCGTCCTCCTCGCCGAGCTCTTCCCGGAGACGACGACCGTCCACGACGGCGGCCTCCTGCCGGGCGTCGCGCCGACGTACGAGGCGCGGGCCATGAACGGCGCCTGGCTCGAGTCGGCCGGCTGCGTCGCGATCAAGCCGTCGACCGACCTCGCAGCCACGATCAGCGATGCGCCCGACCCGGTCGCGCAGGTCCAGAACGTGACCTACACCGCCACCGCGACGAACACGGGCCTTTCGCCGGCAACGGCGGTCGTCCTCACCGTCGCGGTTCCGACGCAGGCGACGTTCCAGAGCTCTTCGCCGGGCTCCCCGACGTGCGCCCACTCCGCCGGAACCGTGACGTGCTCTCTCGGCGGCCTCGCACCGGGCGCCGCGTCGTCCGTCAACGTCGTCGTCCGTCCGAAGGCCGGGACGGCGGGGGCGATCGTCGCCACCGCGAGCGCCGACGGGGCCGAGGGGGACCCGAACGCCGCGAACGACTCCGCGAGCGCGACGACGACCGTCCTCGCGCCGGTCCCGGCGCGCGACCTCGTCGTCACGGCGCGCACGACGACGACCGTGTCGCTGGCGTGGACCGACCCGCAGGGAGGCGAGACGGCTTTCCGGGTCGAGCGTTCGACGGACGGGACTTCGTTCACGGCCATCAACAACCTGGGGCCGGACACCGCGACCTACGTCGACACGGGACGGTCGCCGGCGACGCTCTACTTCTACCGCGTCGTCGCCGTCCAGAACCTCGTCGGCGAGGCCCCGCCGTCGAACGTCGCGGCGGCGACGACGCTCGCCGCGACGGCCGCAAAGGTCTGCGCGACTCCGCTCGGGCCCTTCGCCGGAAACGCGTCCGGACCTACGCTCGCCTGGACCGGCACATCGTGGGCCGCCGCCTGGACCGATCGCCGGGACGGCCTCGCGGAGGAGGTCTGGTTCCAGCGCCTCGACGCGGCCACGCTCGCGCCGGTCGGAAGCGCCGTGCGCGTCTCGCAGACGGGCGCCCCGTCGGGCGCGCGGGCCCTTCGCTGGAACGGCTCGAGGCTCGGGCTCCTGTGGAACGAGATGATGAAACGGCCCGACGGCACGAACGTCTACGACTACCGTTTCACCGCGTTCGACGCGGCGGGCAATCGCCTCCAGGGCGACGTGCCGGCCTTCCGCCTCGAGGCTCGCGCGACCCATGGGCCGGCCGAGGTCCCGCTCCTCTGGAACGGCACCGGCTGGGGAGCGTTCGTCCTCGAGAATCCGGCGTTCCCGAACGACATCCGCTACTTCCGCCTGGACGCGAACGGCCGCCCCGTCGGCGCCCCGGTTGCGGTCACCGCCACCTCCGACTGGGAGGTCGCGCTCTCCGTCGCCTGGAGCGGGACCGAGTACGGCGTCGCCTTTACCCGGACCGGCCTCAATGGCGGCGCCTACCAGATCCTCCTCCAGCGGATGGCGGTCGACGGCACGCTCCTCGGCGCGCCGGCCGTCGTCTGGGAGAACACGTCGCTCGGCGAGGGCGAGTTCCTCTCCGGAACGACCTCCGTGGCGTGGGACGGCGCCGCGTGGGTCGTCGCGTTCACCGACATAGGCCCCCTCCCCGACCAGGCCGAGGCCGTCTGGCTGCGCCGCGTGAGCGCCGCGGGCGTGCCGTCCGGGGCGGCCGTGCGCCTCAGCCCGGCCTTCGACCCGGACATGCCGCCCGAGGATCAGGCCCCCGTCATCGACCAGACGCCGACCATTCTCCCGAAGGCCGGCGGCGGGTTCGTCGTCCTCACGTCGAGCTGGCTGAACACGACCCGGTACCGCGAGGTCTGCCGGTACGAGGCGAATGCCTCGCTGGCGCGCGTCGGCACCCGGATCGTCGTCTCCACGGGCGACACGAGGAACTCGCCGTCGCCCCGCGCCGCGACCGACGGCACGCGGGCGCTCGTCGCCTGGAACGAGGGGCGGTCGGGCACCCCGGAGGTCGCCGCGGCTCTTCTCGACGCCGCCGGCGGGACGCTCGTCGCCCCGACGGAGATCACGGGCGGGCACACGCTCGGATACTCGGGCAACCCGGTCGCGCTCGCGCTCGGGAGCGGGTTCGGGGCGCTCTACACCTACCAGGACGCGTCCCTCGCCCAGACGTCGATCGGCGGGGCGTTCTGGAACGGCTCGGGAAGCCTCGTCGCGACGCGGACGCCTCTCTCCGCGCGCGGCATCCGCGGGGCGCCGGGAGCGGCCGCCGCCGGGAGCTCCTTCGCAGTCGCCTGGAAGGACTTCGCGAACAAC
This sequence comes from Acidobacteriota bacterium, assembly GCA_022711615.1. GTDB lineage: Bacteria > Acidobacteriota > Thermoanaerobaculia > UBA5066 > UBA5066 > UBA5066. Next base: position 2,596 of record JAKLER010000143.1, on the reverse strand, counting down.
GTCGCGTTCGCCCGCTACGACGCGACGGGCGCGCCCGTCGGATCCGAGACGGTCGTCGCGACCGGCGCCGGCGGCCGCCCTTACGTCGGCATCGCCTTCGGCGGCGACTCCTACGGCCTCGCGTACTGGAGCGGCGCAAACCTCTACCTCCACAGGGTCGCGCCCGACGGCACGACCCTCGGCGTCCGCGCCCTCGTCACGACGACGACGGAGAACGGCGCGCCGGGACCGCAGATCCAGTGGGTCGGCTCCGGCTGGGCGATCGTCTGGCTCCAGGAGACTCACCTCTTCTACGCGCGGCTCGATGCGGCAGGGGTCGTCGTCGTGCCGCCGATCCAGGTCACGTTCACACCCCAGACCGAGGCGGCCTACCAGCTCTACTTCACCGGCCAGCACCTCGGCCTCGCCTGGCACGAATACGCCGTCCCCGACCCGCCCGGCGGCGAGGTCTTCTTCACGGTGCTCGGTCTCGACGGAATCAAGGCGTTCCCGCCGATCGCGATCGGATCGAGCGACCTCGACGACTACTACCCGTCGATCTCCTGGGACGTCGACCGGTTCCGCGTCGTGATGGTCCCCAACAACCCGGGAGTCCTGAGGGAGATCCCGATCCTCCCGAACGGCACCGTCCCTCCCGGCGAGCGGATGCTCTGGAACGCCGGAGGGCTCAACAGCGTCGCCTGGAACGGCGCGACGCTGGGCCTCGCCTGGCAGACGGGCGGCTACATCCACTTCCAGACGACCGCGTGCCTCGCCGACGCCTCCGCTCCCCCCTGTCCGGCGGCCACGGCCGTTTTCGACGGCGCGAGGACGACTGTCGCGTGGGCACCCGTCACCGATGCCGACTCCGGCCTCTGGCGCTACGACGTCTACCGCGACGGCCTCCTCGTCGCCGAGGAGCGCTCCGGGACGACCTCCTGGATCGACACCGCGCCGCCCCCGGGCGTCGCGCATGCCTACGGGGTTCGGGCGCTGAACAAGGCGCTCTTGGAATCTGCCGCCTGCGCGACCGCGAGCCCCGCGGCCAACCTCGGCGTGACCGTCGCCGACGCGCCCGACCCGGTCGCGCCCGGCGGCGCGGTCACCTACACGCTGACCGTCTCGAACGCCGGCCCGTCGGCCGCGTCCGGCGTCTCCCTCGTCGACACGCTTCCGGCGGGCGTCACCTTCTCCTCGTCGAGCCCGTCGTCGCCCGACTGCGCCCATGCCGCGGGCGTCGTCACCTGCGCGCTCGGCACGATCGCGTCCGGAGCGAACCGGGTCGTGACGATCGTCGTCACTCTCGACTCGGGTACGTCCGGAACGCTCACGAACACCGCTTCGGTCACGGGTGTCGAGGACGACCCGGCGCCAGCGAACGACAACGCGAGCTCGACCACCGCTGTCACCGTTCTCGCCCAGACCCTCACCGTCACCCGCGACGGCGCCGGCACCGGCTCCGTCTTCTCCAACCCCCTCGGCATCAGCTGCGGAGCGACGTGCGTCGCCTCCTTCGCCCCCGGCGCCGTCGTCGCGCTCACGCCCGTTCCGAATGCGGGCTCCACCTTCACCGGCTGGAGCGGAGCCTGCACGGGCGCCGGCGCGTGCAGCGTCACGATGTCCGCGGCCCGAGCCGTCAACGCGACCTTCGCCCTCGCCCCCGTCCTCCCGCAGATCATCGCCTTCACGGCCACACCGGCGGTCCTCGTCGCTGCAGGGTCCTCAACCCTCGCCTGGAGCACGGCCGGGGCCGATTCTGTGACCATCAGGATCGGCGACACCGTCATGCCTTTCGGTCCGGCGGGCGCGACCGCCTTCGCCGTCGGCACGACGAGCACATACCTCCTCACCGCCACCAACGCCGCCGGCAGCGTCACCGCCACCGCCACCGTCAACGTCCTCCCCGGCGCCGGCACGAGCCTCGGCACACCGGTCATCACCGCCCCGTCGGCGGGCCAGGTCGTCACGGTCGCCGGAGTCGGCTTCACCTGGAACGCCGTCTCCTCGGCCGCCGGCTACGACGTCAAGCTCTACTCCGCGACGAGCGGCGCCACCGTCTTCGCCGGCTCCCTCGTCGGCAACGCCTCTACCAGCACCCTCGTCACCCTCCCCGACGGCGCCTACCTCTTCGCCGTGAGGGCCTGCAACGCCTCCGGCTTCGCCAACTCCAACTGCGGCGCCTTCGCCACCCGCAGCTTCAGCGTCGCCAAGACCTCTCCCACCACTGCGCCGACCGTCACCGCCCCGGCCCAGGGCGCCGTCCTCACCGCCTCCACCCAGACCTTCAGCTGGACGGCGGTGCCCAAGGTCGACCCCGGCCTCTCCCTCAGCTACGAGGTCCTCCTGACCGACGTGGCGGGAGGGAACATTCCCGACCTTCAGATCACTGTCCCCGATCCGACCCTCTCCACCATCTACACCCTCCACAGCTCGGCCCTCTACGAGCTGAAGGTGCGGGCCTGCCAGGCCGGATGCGGCCCGTGGTCGGCCCCCGTCACCTTCAGCGTCGACCTCCCCGACGTCCCGACGACGGCTCCTTCGGTCCCGACGTGCAGCGTCAGCGGAGGCAACAGCCTCACCTGCAGCTGGAGCGCGGTCTCCGGAGCCGACGTCTACT
>JAKLER010000142.1 GCA_022711615.1 Acidobacteriota bacterium | reverse complement strand
CGCCGGCGAGACGCTCGCGCTCGTCGGCGAGTCGGGCTCCGGAAAGAGCACCACGGCCCGGCTCGTGCTGCGCCTGCTCGCGCCGGACCGGGGCCGGATCGACTTCGACGGGCGCGACTGGCTCGCCCTTCCGCCGCGCGAGCTCCGACGGGCGCGACGGGACGTCGGCGTCGTCTTCCAGGACCCGGGACGCTCCCTGAACCCTCGCATGAGCGTCGGCACCATCGTGGGCGAGCCGCTCGCGATCCACGGAATCGGCGACGCCGGCGAGCGCCGGTCCCGCGTGGAGGCGCTCCTCGCCGCCGTCGGCCTTCCTCCGCGGTCGGCCCGCGTGAGGCCGGGCGAGCTCTCCACCGGCCAGCGACAGCGGGTCGCGATCGCCCGCGCCCTGGCCACGGCGCCCAAGCTCGTCGTCCTCGACGAGCCCGTCTCGGCGCTCGACGTCTCGGTCCGGGCGCAGGTCCTGAACCTTCTCCTCGACCTCCAGGCCGCGACGCCGTCCCGCCCCGCGTACCTCTTCATCGGTCACGACCTCGGCGTCGTCGGGCGGGTCGCGACGCGGACGGCCGTGATGTACCTGGGCCGGATCGTCGAGGAGGGGCCGACCGGCGAGGTCCTCGGCTCGCCGAGACACCCCTACACGGCCCTTCTGCTCGCCTCCCGGCCCGGCCTCGGGAACGGCGGCGCCCCGGGCGCCGCCGAACGGCGCCGTCTCGCCGGAGAGCCGGCCTCCGCGGCGACCCCGCCCCCCGGATGTCCGTTCCATCCCCGCTGTCCCCGCGCGTCGGAGCGCTGCCGGACGGAGATGCCGGGCGAGACGACCCTGCCCGGCGCAGGCGGCCGGCGGTATTCGTGTCACGATCCGGAGCCGGCCGCCCCGGGAAACTTTTTCCCCCCTTCTTCGTAAGGGATTGGCGTGGATACACCTGGCAAGGAGGACGCCTTGAGAATCGACGAACGGGAGCGCCGCTTCCCGCGCCGCGCGGCCGCGGCCGCGCTCCTCGCCCTCGCGCCGTTCTGGAACGGCGCCGCCCTCGGCAGCGACGCGGGGGTTCGCGTCACCGTGCCGATCGAGAGCGGCAAGAGGCAGCCGCAGCCGCTCCCCGAGGCGGAGAGGGTCGAGCTGACGCTCTCCCAGGCGATCGAGCTCGCGCTCCGGAACACCCTCGACCTCGACGTCGCGTCGCTCACCTACGAGCGCTCGGCGTTCGGGCTCGGAGCGGCCGAGGGGATCTTCGACCCGACCCTCTCGGCGTCGGTCGAGACGAGCTCTCGGAAGTCGCCGCAGACGCGCAGCTTCCAGTCGGACGTCTCGAAGACGCAGAGCTTCGACCTCGGGATCGGAGGCCTCACGGCGTACGGCACCCGATACAGCCTCGGATTCGGCGGGACGCGCTCCGACTCGCCGACGAACACCTCGATCCCGGGCTACGTCGAGATCAACCCGACGTTTTCCGCCGGCCTCACGGCCTCCGTCACGCAGCCGATCCTGCGCGGCTTCGGGAAGGGCGTGAACACGCGTCTCGTCGTGCAGAGCCGCCTCTCCCGCGACGCGTCCGCCTGGGACTTCGTCGCGAGCGTCCAGGAAGTGGTCCAGGCGGTCGAGAACGCCTACTGGGACCTCTCCTACGCCCTCGGCAACCTCGACGCGAAGAAGGAGGCCCTGGAGCGCGCGAAGGACTTCAACCGGATCACGAAGATCAAGATCGACGTCGGCGCCCTCGCCCCGATCGAGATCGTCCAGACCGAGGTGACGATCGCCCAGCGCGAGCAGGAGATCATCCTGGCCGAGGGGCAGATCGGCGCGGCGCAGGACCAGCTCAAGCGGCTCCTGAACCTGACCGACTTCGCCTCCTGGGCCCGCCCCATCGTCCCGGTCGACGCGCCCCCGCAGGAGGACGTCGCGCTCGACGTCGAGTCGGGCATCCGCTCCGCGCTGGAGCTGCGGCCCGAGGTGAAGCAGGCGATCAACTCGATCGAGTCGCGGAAGGTGAACCTCGCCTGGAACCGGGACGAGCTCCGGCCGCGCCTCGACGCGAAGGGCACCTACGGCCTCTCGGGCGTCGGGTTCAACCAGGAGTCGGTCCGGCCCGGCTCGAGCTACTCCGACGCCATCTACCAGGTGCGGGGCGCCGACTACCCGAACTGGACGCTCGGTCTGAGCTTCTCGGTCCCGGTCTTCAACCGGACGGCGAAGTCGAATGCCGCGGTTGCGGCGACGGAGCTCGAGCTGGCGAAGACGAACCTCGCGCTCCTGAAGCAGAACCTCGCCGTCGAGGTGCGCGCCGCCGCTCGGAACGTCGACACGGCGGTCCGCTCCGTGGCCGCCGCCCGCAAGGCGCGAGAGCTCGCCGAGCGGAACCTCGACGCCGAGCGGAAGAAGTTCGACAACGGGATGACGACCTCCTTCACGGTCGCCCAGGTCCAGAACGACCTGACCTCGGCCCGCTCGAACGAGCTCCTCGCCGTCGCCGGGCACCTGAAGGCGCTCACCGCCTGGCACAAGGCGGTGGGGGACCTCCTCCCGACGAAGGGCGTCGAGCTGTCGGGCATGCCGGTGGCGCTCGAGCGGACGCCGGCCGTGGAGGAGGCCCGGCCGTGACCGAGACCGAGGCCGGCGCCGCCCCCGCGGCGCCGGCGGGCCCGCCCGAGGGCCCTTCTCCCGTCGGCGCGATCGCCGGCACCTTCACGAGCCCCGCGGCGACGTTCGCGGGGCTCGTCCGCCGCCCGACCTGGTGGCTCCCGTTCCTCCTCTGGATCGCCGGGATCGCGGTCATCGTCCTGGTCTCGACCCCGAAGATCGACATGGAGCGTTCGTTCCGGGAGATGTTCGAGAAGCGGGCCGAGAAGACGGGCCAGTCGATCTCGGACGAGCAGATCCGCGAGATGGCCGCGCGCTCCGAGAGGACGCCCGCGAAGGCCGTCGTCTGGGCGCTCCCGTTCACGGCGGCCACGTTCTTCCTCGTCGCCCTCCTCCTGTGGGGAGGGGCTCGGGCTTCGGGCTCGGAGGCCCGGTTCGGGCAGGCGACGGCCGTCTGGGCCCACGCGAACCTGCCGAACGTCGTCGGGCTGCTCGTCTCGATCCCGCTCCTGATGTCGCTTCCCGACGCCTCGGAGACCCAGCTCTCGGTCCAGAGGATCCTGAAGTCGAACGTGGGGGCCTTCCTCCCTCCCGACGCTCCCACGTTCCTCGCGTCGATCGCCTCCTCCATCGACCTCTTCAGCCTCGCGGCGCTCGCCCTCCTCGTCGTCGGGATGAAGAAGCTGCCGTCGATGCCGCCCGCCGCCGGGACGGCCGTCCCGGTCGTCCTGTGGGGCCTCTACGTGCTCGGAAAGTCGGCCCTCGCGGCCGCGTTCCTGGGGTGACGCCGTGTCGACGCTGATCGAGATGCGGGAGATCGAGAAGACCTACGTGGTGGGCGAGGAGAAGGTCCGCGCCCTCCGGGGGGTCACGTTCACCATCGGCCGCGGCGAGTACGTCGCGATCATGGGTCCCTCGGGCTCGGGGAAGTCGACGCTGATGAACCTCATCGGCTGCCTCGACACGCCGACCGGCGGGAGCTACCTCCTGAACGGACAGCTCGTCCAGGACCTCGACGACGACGCCCTCGCGCGGATCCGGAACAAGGAGATCGGGTTCGTCTTCCAGACCTTCAACCTCCTCCCGCGGACGAACGCGCTCCAGCAGGTCGAGCTCCCGCTCGTCTACGCGGGGCTCGCCCGCAAGGAGCGCCGCGAGAAGGCCGAGAAGGCGCTCGAGCACGTCGGGCTGACCGACCGGGCCCACCACAACCCGAACGAGCTCTCCGGCGGGCAGCGGCAGCGCGTGGCGATCGCGCGCGCCCTCGTGACGAACCCCTCGATCCTCCTCGCCGACGAGCCGACGGGGAACCTCGACTCGCAGACGGGCGAGGACATCATGAAGCTCTTCCGGGAGCTGAACGGGCTGGGGAACACGATCGTCCTCGTCACCCACGAGGAAGACATCGCCGCGCACGCGAAGCGGATCATCCGGATTCGCGACGGCCAGATCTCGGACGACCGTCCGAACGACTCGTCCCGGGCGGAGGCCTTCTCCCGGGCGAAGAAGGTCGCGCTGGAGGCGTGATCCGGGGCGGCGGGGCGGCGGAGACGCCGCCTCGCCGCGTCAGCCGGCCGCCGAGAGGCGGACGGCGAGCGACTCGAGGCAGAGCGCCAGGTCGACGTTCTTCACCGTCGCGCCGTCGAAGGGGCCGACGGTGGCGGGCGCGAAGTTGAGGATCCCCTTCACGCCGGCGCCCGCCAGCCTCTCCGCCGCGCCCGGAGCCGCCACGGCCGGGACGGCGAGCACGCCGATCTCCGCGCCGAGCTCGGCGACCGAACGCGCGAGCTCTTCGGCGGGGAGGATCGGGACCCCGGTTCGCGATCGGCCGCCGACCTTGCGCTCGTCGACGTCGAAGAGCGCCGCGACCCGGAACGAGGACCCGTTGAAGCTCCCGGAGTCGGCGAGCGCCTGCCCGAGGTGTCCCGCGCCCACGACGACGACGACGCGGGCCCGGTCGAGCCCGAGGATCGAGGCGAGCCGGCTCCGCAGGTCCGCCACGTCGTAGCCGACGCCGCGGACTCCGAACTCTCCGAGGTTCGCGAGGTCCTTCCGGATCTGCGCGGCGTTCATGCCGAAGCGCCGGGCGAGGGCCTCCGAGGAGACCGTGGCGGTCCCCTCCTCCGCGAGGCGCGCGAGGCTCCGGAGGAGGAGCGAGAGCCGAAGGGTCGCCGCCTCGGAGAGGCGCTCCCGCCCGGGGCGCGCGGCCCGCGTCACGGGAGGGCCCTCCGGGGCGCTCCCGCGACGTCGGACCCCGCGCGCATCGCCGGTCAGTAGGGGAGGGACCGGGCGGCCGCCCGGGCGAGATCGAGGAGGAGGCGCGGGAAGACGCCCAGGTAGAGCATCGCCACCGAGACGAGGATGTAGGCGGCGCCGGAGAGGACGTCCTCCTCGGGCGCGGCGACCTCCCGGCTCGGCTCCTTCATCCAGAGGGTGTAGACGACGCGGAGGTAGTACCCCGCGGAGACGAGGCTCCCGAAGATGCCGACCAGCGCGAGCGTCATCAGGCCGGCGTCGATGGCGGCCCGGAAAACGAGGAGCTTCCCGATGAAGCCGACCGTCGGCGGGAGGCCCGTGAGCGAGAGCATCGCGAGCGTCAGAACGGAAGCGGCGAACGGCCGGCGCCGGCCCATCCCGGCGACGTCGGCGAGCGGGTGGGCTTCCTTCTCGCCGTTCGAGAGGGCGCCGACCGCGAGGAACGCCGCGACGTTCGTCGCGAGGTAGCCGGCGAGGAAGACGAGTATCCCCTCGAACGCGGCGCCGTCGAACGTCGCGAGGCCGATCGCGACGTAGCCCATCTGGGCGATGCCCGAGTAGGCGAGCATCCGCTTCAGGTCGCGCTGCGCGAGCGCCACGACGTTTCCGAAGAGGATCGAGAGGACCGCCAGGAGGGAGAGGAGCGGCCGCCAGGGCTCACCGAGGCCCGACGGCGCGAGCGTCCCGAGCACCTTGACGGCGACGACGACGGCCGCCGCCTTCGGGGCGGTGGAGAGGAACGCGACGGCCGGGGTCGTCATCCCCTGGTAGACGTCGGGCGCCCAGGAGTGGAAGGGGACGAGGGCGATCTTGAACGCGAGGGCCGCGAGGATCGCGAGGAGCCCGACCTGGAGCATCGGGTCGGAGAAGCCCTCGCCCGAGGCGAGCGCCCCCTTCAGCGCCGTGAGGCGGGTCGAGCCGAGACGTCCGTAGACGAGCGCGACGCCGAGCAGGAGGAATGTGGAGGCGAGCGCCCCCATCAGGAAGTACTTCATCGCCGCCTCGGTCGCCTCGGCGACCTCCCGGTACCACGCGGCGAGGACGTAGAGCGCGATCGACATCAGCTCGAGGCCGATGAAGACGACGAGGAGGTCGTCGCCCTTGACCATGAGCATCAGCCCCGCGGCGGACCAGAGGAGGAGCGCGTAGGACTCCCCCTGGTTCCTCCGGTCGCGGGCGAGGAGCGCCCCGCCGCCGAGCGTCGCGAGGGCGACGGCGGCGAGCGCGAGGAGGTCGACGAAGCGGGTCAGCTCGGAGGTCTCGATCGCCCCGGCGAAGGCGCTCCCGGACGGGTAGCCGCCCAGGAAGTTCGCGACGGCGATGCCGCCGAGCGTGAGGTAGGGGAAGGAGGGGCGGAGGCTCTTCGCGAACGCGTCGAGGAGGACGAGAGCGATGCCGACGACGCAGAGGAAGGCCTCGGGGCCGACGGCGGAGACGTCGGCGGCGGTGACGTGAAGGAAGCCGGGCACGTTCAGCAGCTCCTCTCGGCGGCGGACGTCACGGGACCATCCGGACGGACGCGATCTGCACGACCGTCTCGACGGAGTTGCGGACGAGGTCGAGGACCGGCTGCGGCCAGACCCCGAGGACGACGACGAGGACGATCATCGGGAGCGCGCCCGCGAGCTCCCATCCGTTGATGTCGGTCAGGCCGAGGTTCGCCTCGACCCGGTTCGGTCCCCAGAAGACCTTCTGCGTGAGCGTCAGGAGGTAGATCGCGCCGAGGATGAGGCCGGTCGCCGCGAACGCGGCCCACCAGACGTTCGCCTTGAAGACCCCGGCGAGGATCAGGAACTCCCCGACGAAGCCGTTCAGGCCGGGAAGGCCGACGGAGCCGAGCATCGCGATCACGAAGAGCGTCGTCGTGACGGGGACCTGCGAGGCGACGCCGCCGTAGTCGGCCATCTCTCGCGTGTGGCGCCGCTCGTAGAGGACGCCGACGAGGAGGAAGAGGAGGCCGGTCGTCAGGCCGTGCCCCACCATCTGCATCACGGCGCCGGAGACGGCCGTGACGTTCCCCGCGAAGATCCCGAGGACGACGAGCGCCAGGTGGCTCACCGAGGAGTAGGCCACCAGCTTCTTCATGTCCTTCTGGGCCGCGGCGACCCAGGCGCCGTAGACGACGCCGATCAGGGCGAGGACGGCGATCAGAGGTGTGTAGCGCGCCGCCGCCCCGGGGAAGAGCGGGATGGCGAACCGCAGGAGGCCGTACGTACCGAGCTTCAGGAGGACGCCGGCCAGGATGATCGAGCCCCCCGTCGGCGCTTCGACGTGGGCGTCGGGGAGCCACGTGTGGAGAGGCCAGAGCGGGACCTTCACGAGGAACGCGAGGGCGAACGCCCAGAAGAGGAGCGCCTGCTCAGAGGCGGTCAGGCTCCAGGCGCCGGACGAAGCGGCCGGGATCCACTCGAGGAGCGAGAACGTCAGGATGCCGGTCGCTTTCGCGTGGACGCCCGAGGCGAAGAGGATCGCCACGAACATCAGGAGGGAGCCGGCGAGCGTGAAGAGGACGAACTTCATCGTCGCGTAGATGCGACGCTTGCCGCCCCAGATCCCGATGATGAAGTACATCGGGACGAGCATCACTTCCCAGAAGACGTAGAAGAGGACCGCGTCGAGCGCGACGAGGCTCCCGATCATCCCCGTCTCCAGGACGAGGAAGGCGGCGACGTAGCCGCGCAGCTTCGGGATCGTCTGCCCGAACGAGAAGACCAGGACGCAGAGCGTGAGGAGCGTCGTCAGGACGACGAGGATCAGCGAGAGGCCGTCGACCCCGAGGAGGTAGCGGATCCCGAACCGGGGGATCCAGGGGCGGTCCACGAGGAGGGGCCGGAACGCCTCGAGGCCGGCGATGGCCGGGTTGAACCGCTGGAGGACGAGGACCGACAGGGCGAACGTCGCGCCGCTCGCGAGCAGGGCGACGGCCCGGATCGCGTTCTTCGCCCCGTTCGGGAGGAGGAGGAGGAGCAGGGCCCCGAGCGACGGCAGGAAGACGAGCGTCGTCAGGATGTCGGCCCCGAGCCACTGGATGGGGGTGCTGGAGTCGAGCATGCTCTCCTACCGCAGGAAGACGTAGAGCGCGAGGACGAGGACGCCGAGCGTGAAGCTCAGCGCGTAGTTGCGGACGTTGCCGGTCGTGAAGAAGCGGACGAGGTCGCCCGTCAGCTCGACGAGGAAGGCCGACGCGTTCACGATCCCGTCGATGACGAGGGAATCGAACCCGCGCCAGAGGAAGGTCCCGATCCTCCGGAAGGGGGAGAGGACCGCCGCCTCGATCCCTTCGTCGACGTACCACTTGTTCTCGACGAGGCGGCCGAGGGCGCCCGTCTTCTCGTAGAAGGCCTGCGCGGCGGCGCTCGGCACCTCCGGCGTCGCCCCCTTCTGCCCGTACCAGCGCCAGGCCAGGAGGATGCCGGCCGCGGCGACGCCGACGGAGAGGGCCATCAGGACGTACTCCGTCGCGTGCGAGAGGTGGTGCGGGTGGGCCGTCGCGAGCGACGGCGCGAGGAACGAGACGAAGCGGTTCGCCCCCCCGAGCGCCTCGGGGACGCCGAGGAAGCCGACGAGGATCGACCCGGCCGCGAGGACGATCAGCGGGATCGTCATCGTGGCGGGCGACTCGTGGACGCGCTTCTCCGCCTCCGGCGTCCCGCGGAACTCCCCGTAGAACGTCATCCGGGCGAGCCGGAACATGTAGAAGGCCGTCATACCGGCGGTGAGGAGGCCGATCGCGAAGAGGACCAGGTGCCCCCCGGCGAACGCGGCGCCCAGGATCTGGTCCTTGGAGAAGAAGCCGGCGAGCGGCGGGATCCCGGCGATCGCGACCGTGGCGACCATCATCGTCAGGTAGGTGCGCGGCACCTTCCGTCCGAGGCCGCCCATCGCCCGCATGTCCTGCTCGTGGTGCATCGCCATGATGACGGAGCCCGAGCCGAGGAAGAGGCAGGCCTTGAAGAAGGCGTGGGTGAAGACGTGGAACATCCCGACGCCGAACGCCCCGACCCCGCACGCCAGGAACATGTAGCCGAGCTGCGAGACCGTGGAGTAGGCGAGGACCTTCTTGATGTCGTTCTGGGCGAGGCCGATCGTCGCGGCGAAGACGGCCGTCCCGGCGCCGACCCAGGCGACAAGGGTCAGGGCGTCGGGCGCGAGGACGAAGACGGCCGAGCAGCGGGCGACGAGGTAGACGCCCGCGGTGACCATCGTCGCGGCGTGGATCAGGGCCGAGACCGGCGTCGGGCCGGCCATCGCGTCCGGGAGCCAGACGTAGAGCGGCACCTGCGCGCTCTTGCCGACCGCGCCGAGGAAGAGGAGGAGGCAGACGGCGTAAACCGTGATCGAGGCCGTCCCGTTCACCGCCCCGGCCTTTGCCATGTCGACGAACGAGAAGTCCGCCGTCCCGAAGAGGGCGAGGATCCCGAAGATCCCGAGGACCATCCCGAAGTCGCCGATCCGGTTCGTGACGAACGCCTTCTTGCCGGCGGCGTGGGCGAAGTCCTTGTCGTAGTAGTAGCCGATCAGGAGGTAGGAGCAGAGCCCGACCCCCTCCCAGCCGATGAACAGGACGACCAGGCTGTCCGCGAGGATCAGCGTCAGCATCGCGAACATGAAGAGGTTCAGGTAGGCGAAGTAGCGCCCGTACCCTTCCTCGTCCTGCATGTAGCCGACGCTGAAGACGTGGATGAGGAGGCCGACGAAGGTGACGAACGACACCATCATGGCCGACAGCGGGTCGAGCCGGAACGCCATGTCGATCGACACGTGGCCCGCCGCCATCCACTTCCAGACGCTCTGGACGACGGGGCCGATCCCGCCTTCCGAGGCCGTCGAGGCGAGGGCGTACGGGACGGCGTTCGCGAGGGCGACGACCGCCGCGAGACCGACCGAGAGGACGCCGACGACGCCGTAGAAGAGCCTCTCGCCGTACGGGAGGAAGGGGCCGTGGTGTCCGTGGTCGTCGTGGCCGTGGTCGCCGGGCCCGTGACCGGCGTCGCCGTGCTCGTCGTGCCCGTGGTCGCCGGGGTGGGCCTCGCGCCACGCGGCGGTCGCCTTCCGGGCCCTCCGCCAGCCCGAGAAGAGGGCGACGGAGCCGTTCAGGAGGAAGCCGGCGAGCGGGAGCGCCGGGATGAGCCAGAGGGGAAGGTTCATCGCGTCGTCTCCCTCACCACTTCAACGAGGCGATCTCGTCGACGTCGATCGACCGCTTCGCCCGGAAGAGCGCGACGAAGATCGCGAGCCCGACGGCGGCCTCGGCGGCCGCGACGGCGATTACGAAGAAGACGACCATCTGGCCCGACGCGTCCCCCCGCATCCGGGCGTAGGCCAGGAAGAGGAGGTTCACGGCGTTCATCATCAGCTCGATCGAGAGGAACATCGAGAGGGCGTTCCTCTTCAGGAGCACCCCGGCGAGCCCGATGACGAAGAGGATCGTCCCGACGGCCAGGAAGGCGTTCAGGGGGACGGTCATCGGGACGACGGCGTTCATCGCGGCGCCCTCCATCTCAGTCGAACCTCCGCTTGGAGAGGACGAGCGCGCCGACGGCCGCCAGCAGGAGCAGCACCGAGAGCGCCTCGAACGCGAGCAGGTAGTCGGAGAAGAGGAGCCTCCCGAGGATCGGGATCTCGTCCTTCGCCGGGATGAGGCCGCCGGCGGCCGGCACGGGCGGCGGC
>JAKLER010000141.1:2500-10563 GCA_022711615.1 Acidobacteriota bacterium | reverse complement strand
GGCCCGGAGCGCCCGGAACCCGTCGCGCAGCCCCGCGCGCGAGCGCCAGAGGAGGCCGAGCGCGGCGAGGACGACGAGCCCCTGCGCGAGGGAGACGAGCGTCCGGCCGGCGAGGACGACGCGGACGACCGGCGCGGCGTCGGCCGCGAGCATCTCGCGGCTCCACCACGTGCTCCGGGCGCCCCGGGGCAGCTCGACCTTCGCGGGGAGCCCTTCGTAGGTCGCGCCGCCCGAGGCCTGCGGCTCCGGTGCGGGGGCCGCGGGCGCGTCGGAGCGCACCGCCTTGCGGGCGACCGGCGCCGACGCGGACTCGGAGTAGAAGGCGACCTCGGCGGGAGGGGCCTGCGGGCCCCGCGAGCGGAGGAGGCCGGAGGGGATCGCGACTGCGAGGACGACGAGCGCGGCGAACGCACCGAGCGCGCCGAGCGCGACGAGGGTGCGGAGGCGCGGCCTCCTCTCTCTCGCGACGGCAGCGACCCAGAAGACCGTGACGACGGCCGCCGCGGCGACGACGACGTACGCGGCGGTGGCCGAGGCGAACGCCGAGAGGGCGAGGATCCCGGCCAGGAGGGCCGCGCCCCGCGGCCCGAGGCGGAGCGCGCCGAGGAGGGCGAAGAGCCATCCCGAGAGGAGCAGGAAGACGACGCTCGCTTCGATCGACGGCGCCGCGAAGCGGCTCTCGCCGCCGAAGCGCTCGTAGAGCGGGACCCAGGCGTCGGGGTAGCGGAGCTCGACGGCGTAGCGCGTCGAGGGGACCGGCAGGTGCGGCACGGCGAGCCTCCCGGTCGCGAAGCCGAGCGCCCGGCCGAGGGGCTGGCGGCTCTGAAGGAGGAGCGCCTGCGGCCCGGAGGCGAGCGGGAGCCACAGCTCCCCCTTCTCGTTCCTCGTCAGGAAGACCGCCTCGTCGCCGAAAGCCGCGTAGGTCGGCTCCGGAGAGGGCGGCAGCGCGAGGTCGGAGGCCCCCTGGTTGTCGATCTCGAAGAGGGTCTGCCCGAGGACGGGGCCGTCGGCGGGGACGAAGAGCGTCTGCGCCGTCGCGCGAACGGCGTAGCTCGTCGAGCGGAGCGCCTCGAGGCGCTTCACGCTCCAGGCGAACGCGTCGCCCTTCCCGAGGAGGAACGCCTGCCCGCCCCGGAACTCGCGCGGCATCCCCGTCTCCTGCGGGCTGATCCGCTTCGCCGCGGTCCGCGCCTCGGCCCGGAGCAGCGGGTGGCTCTCGAGGAGGAGGTAGGAGAGCGCGGCGTCGACCGGTGCGCGGAACTCCGTCCCGCCGAGGGTCCCCGTCAGGACGATCGTCCCGTCGCCGGGCGGGAGGTCGAAGCGCGTCCTCCCTTCCTTCACGTCGTAAGGGCCGGGCGCGACGACCTCCTGGACCCGCTCGCCGCTGCCGAGGAGGAGGTCGAACGGAGCGCGGCCCCGGTTCGGGTTCCTCACCTCGATCGTGAAGCGGAAGCGGGTCTCGTCGGGGAGGAGCGTGATTCGATAGCGCCCCGTCGCCGTCGGCGCGAGGGCTTCGCCGGCCGCGGCGATCCGCCGCACGACGGTGAAGGGCCTCGTCCCGTCGCCCGGGTCGGGGCCGGGGAGGAACTCCCCGTCCGCGACCTCACCTTCCGGGAAGAGGACGGCACGGCCGGCGACGAAGGAGAGGCGGTCTCCCGAAGAAGGCACGAGCCGGCAGCGGACCTCGAAGCGCGGGCCGAGCGGCGTCAGCGTGTAGGCCGCGTCGGTGCCGCGCGAGACGAGGGCGCTCCCGTCGCACCCCGCGAGCGCGGCTCCCTCGATCGACTCGAGGAGTGTGGCGGCAGGCAGGGTCCCGGAGGAGCGACCCGAGAGGGAGAGCGCGAGCGTCCGCGACGCGAAGCTCCCGGAGACCCTCAGCGTGTCGACGACCGTGAGGCTCGGCGCCTCGCGCAGCTTGCGGAGGGACTCGTAGTCCGCGAGAGGGATCGAGACCCGCGGTCCGGCCGTGGCGCCGACGTCCTCGGCGAGGCCTCGCGGGGCCGGGAGGAGGAGGGCCAGGACGAGCGCGGAAGCGAGCCTTCGGGCGGCGCGCGCGGGGCGGTACGGCATCGTCATCACCTCGGGTGCTTCGACTCTACTCGCCCGCGGCGGTTCCCGGCACGGGTCGGACGCGTGCCCGGCGTCACGGGGCGGCTCCCGGCGGCCCGGGCCGCGCCGGTCAGAGGGCGCCGTGGACCAGGATGCGCTTGAACGTGAAGAAGTACGGCCGCTCCTCGCCGAGCCGGGGGAGGAGGCGGGCGCGGTACGACGCGAGGAAATCCGGGAAGAGCTCTGGGCCCAGGCGCGACTCGTACTCGGTGAGGATCGAGCCCCGGACCCACTCGACGGCGCTCTCGGGAGACTCGAGGAGGTGCGTGTAGACGGCGAGCCGGACCGTCTGCTTCGCGAAGCCGAGCCGGTGGAGCAGAACCGCGTAGGCCTCGGGCGGGAGGACGTGCGTCGGGTGAGCCCAGCCGCCGAGCGCCGCGGCGAACGGCGGCCCGGCGGCCACCTCCCGGGCCGCCGCGTGCGTCGGATGGTCCTGGTTCGCCGGGAGCTGGACCGCGAGCTGTCCCCCCGGGGCGAGGAGGGCGGCGAGGCGGGGCCAGAGCGACTCGTGGTCCGCGACGAAGTGGAGCGCGGCGTTCGAGAAGACGAGGTCGAGCGGGGCGTCGCCCGCGTACTCCTCGATCGTCCCCTCCTCGAACCGTAGGCCCGGTGCGACGAACGCGGCGCTCTTCTCGAGCATCCGGCCGGACCGGTCCAGGCCGAGCGTCTCCCGCGCGCGGAGCCGTTCGTGGAGGGCCCGCGTCAGCTCTCCCGTCCCGCAGCCGAGGTCGAGGACGCGCATCGCGGGCCGCGGCTCGACGAGGTCGAGGAGGTCGAAGAACGGCGCGGCGCGCTCGGCCCCGAACTTCGCGTAACGAGATGGGTCCCAGGCGTCGGTCGTCACGGGCACGATCGTAGCGGACGGCGTACGATGGGACCGGTCGTGTCTGCCGCCAAGAAGCGCTTCCTCCTCTACGGGGCCAACGGGTACACGGGACGGCTGATCCTCGAAGCCGCGCTCGAGAAGGGTCTCCTCGTCACCGTGGCGGGCCGCCGGCGCGAGGCGATCGAGCCGCTCGCGAAGGAGCGTGGCCTCCCGTTCCTCGTCTTCGGTCTCGACGAGGCGCCGCGGCGCCTCGCGGAGCGCGTCGCGCCGTTCGGGGCGCTCCTCCTCGCGGCCGGACCCTTCTCCCGGACGAGCGCACCGGCGCTCGCGGCGTGCCTCGCGGCCCGCGTCCCGTACCTCGACATCACGGGAGAGATCGCCGTCCTCGAGGCCGTCTTCGCCCGTCACCCGGAGGCGGTCCGCGCGGGAGTCCCGCTTCTGCCCGGCGTCGGATTCGACGTCGTGCCGTCCGACTGCCTCGCCGCCGCGCTCGCAGAGGCGCTCCCCGGCGCCGTGAGGCTCGAGCTCGCGTTCCGCGGCTTCGGGATTTCCGGCGGCACGGCCCGGACGATGCTGGAGGGGCTGCCGAAGGGCGGGGCGGCGCGCGTCGACGGGAAGCTCGTCCCGGTGCCGCCGGCGTGGAAGACGCGGACCGTCCCGTTCTCCGACCGGCCGCGGCTCGCGGTGACGATCCCGTGGGGCGACCTCTCGACCGCCTACCGGTCGACGGGCATTCCGAACATCGAGACCTACATCGCCATGCCGCCCGCGCGGGTCGCGGCCCTGCGGTGGGCGGGTCCTCTCCTCCCCCTCGCCGGGCTGCTGCCCCTGCAGCGCGTCGTCGGCCCCTGGGTGAGGAACGCCGTTTCCGGCCCGTCCGCCGAGGAGCGGGCCCGGGAGCGCTCGCTCCTCTGGGGGCGCGTGGAGGACGGGGAGGGGCGCTCGGTCGAAGGGACCGTCGAGACGCTCGAGGGCTACGCGCTGACCGCCGAGACCGCCACCCTCGCGGTGGAAAGGGTCCTCCGCCGTTCGGTGGAGCCGGGAGCCTTCACGCCGTCGAGAGCGTTCGGGGCCCGGTGCATCGAGAAGGTCCGCGACACGAAGATGTCCGTACCCGCGCGGGCGGCCGACGCGGCGCCCCGCAGGGCCTCGCGGAAGGAGTGACGCGCCGTCCTACCAGAGGAGGAAGTCGAGCGTCTCGCCCGCCGCCTCGTGGTAGGTCCCCTCGATGCGGAACGCGCCGTCGGCGTCGTTCAGGACGGCGTACTCGGGCACGGACTTCCCGGAGTACGAGAGCTCGTAGAGCAGGTGGAGCGTGCGGGTCCGCGTGAAGAGGTTCCGGCTCACCCGCGGGCGCAGCAGCTTCGCGCCGGCGAGCGCCCCCGTCTCGGCCCGCCGCTTCTCGTGCGCTGCGACGAATTTCTCGCGCGGGACCTCGTCACGGTAGCTCTTCGTGAGGCAACGCTCCCACGCCTCGGCGTACTTCCCCTCGCCGACGAGGCGGACGTACTCGGCGACGACGGTCCGATCGGCGTCCCGGACGATCGCGTCGTCCGAGACCGTCCCGCGCCGCGCGAGCCGGAAGACCACGGCGCCGACGGCGACGAGGAGCAGGAGGACCCAGAGGCCGGACGACGGTGTTCCCTTCATTGCTCCTCCCGGCCGGCCCCGTCGGTGGCCCTTGCGGCTCCGGGGCCGCGCCCGCCTCCCGCGCGAAGGGGGCCGCCGGTCATCGTACGGCGAACGGGCCTTCGCGGGCGGGCCGCGGCCGTCGCAGAATCGGCCCGCCCGGTCCGAGCGGCCGGCGAGGAGGTTCCCGATGGCCCGTCCCGATCCCCATCCGCCCGAGGTCTTCGAACGGCTCCGCCGGCGCGGGCCCGAAACGCGGATCGCCGTCGTCGGCGCGAGCAACGCCCCGGAGAAGTACGGGAACGTCATCGTCCGGAACCTGGCCGCGAAGGGGTACACCGTCCTCCCCGTCAACCCCCGCGAGACCGAGATCGCCGGCCTCCCCGCCTGGCCGAACCTCGAATCGGTCCCCGGCCCCGTCCACATCGTGAACGTCGTCGTCCCGCCGCAGGTGACCCTCGGGGTCCTCGCGAAGTCGGCGGAGCTCGGCCTGCCGGCCGTCTGGCTCCAGGACGGGAGCTTCGACGACGCGGTCCTCGAGGCGGCCGCGAAGGCGCCGTTCGAGACCGTCTACGACGCCTGCATCATGGTGGCGAGCAACTTCGGCTGACCCGGGCGATACACTTCGCGCCGTGAGCGGAGAGACCGAGTCGATCGAAACGGACGGGTTCCGGGAAGAATGCGGCGTCTTCGGGATCTACGGGCACCCCGACGCCGCGAACCTCGCCTACCTCGGCCTCTACGCCCTCCAGCACCGCGGCCAGGAGGCGGGAGGCATCGCGGCCTGGAACGGCCGGAGGATCGCCGTCGAGAAGGGGATGGGCTACGTCGCCGACCTCTTCGACGAGGCGCGCCTGGCGCGCCTGCCGGGAAGGTCCGCGGTCGGGCACGTCCGCTACTCGACCGCGGGGGCCTCGCTCCTCGAGAACGCCCAGCCGATCGTCTACAACACGAACAAGGGCCCGCTCGCGATCGCGCACAACGGGAACCTCGTGAACGCCGAGGAGCTGCGCGCGGAGCTCGAGCAGGAGGGGTCGATCTTCACGACCTCCTCCGACACGGAGGTCTTCCTCCACCTCATGGCCCGGTCGCGGGCCGAGAGCCTCGTCGACGCCCTCCGCGACGCGCTCGGCCGCGCCCGCGGCGCCTACTCGATCGTCCTCCTCGCCGGGGAGAAGGTCCTCGCCGCGCGCGACCCGCAGGGCTTCCGCCCGCTCACGATCGGGCGCCTCGGCGACGCGTGGGTCGTCGCCTCCGAGACCTGCGCGTTCGACCTGATCGACGCCGAGCCGGTCCGCGACGTGGAGCCGGGGGAGATCGTCATCCTCGACGCGGGCGGCGTCGCCTCGGCCTCGTTCGCGATGGGCCGGCGCACCGCGTTCTGCGTCTTCGAGCACGTCTACTTCGCCCGCCCCGACTCCAACGTCTTCAGCCGCTCCGTCGCCGAGTCGCGGCGCGCGTTTGGGCGGAGGCTCGCCCGGGAGCACGCGGTCGCCGCCGACGTCGTCGTCCCGGTGCCCGACTCGGGCATCTTCGCGGCGCTCGGCTACGCGGAGGAGAGCGGCATCCCCTACGGCATGGGGCTCGTCCGGAACCACTACGTCGGCCGGACCTTCATCGAGCCGAAGCAGTCGATCCGGAGCTTCGGCGTGAAAGTGAAGCTGAACCCCGTGAAGTCGGTCGTCGGCGGGAAGCGCGTCGTCCTCGTCGACGACTCGATCGTCCGGGGGACCACGTCGAAGAAGCTCGTGCGGCTCCTGAAGTCGGCCGGGGCGACCGAGGTCCACATGCGGATCTCCTCCCCCCCGACGACCCACCCCTGCCACTACGGGATCGACACCCCCCGCCGCAAGGAGCTGATCGCCGCGACCCACGCGATGGAGGAGATCCGGCGCTTCGTCGAGGCCGACTCCCTCGGCTACCTCTCGCTCGAGGGGATGCTCGGCGCCTTCGGCAAGGGAGAGGGCGAGGCCTGCGCCGCCTGCTTCTCCGGGCGCTACCCCGTCCCCTTCGCGGCCGCCCTCGAGCAGCAGCCGCTCTTCGGGGAGGACGAGGCCCTGCCCGCCTCGGGAAGCCCCGAGAAGCGCTGATACCATCGCGCCGCCCGAGGGACGTCCGACGGGCCGATCCCCTCCGAGGAGGCGCGCCATTCCGAACGACACGCCGCTCACGTACGCCGCCTCCGGCGTCGACATCGACGCGAAGATGTCCGCGGTCGCCCGCGCGAAGGAGGCGATCCGCTCCACCTTCACCTCCGGCGTCGTCGGCGACGTCGGCGGGTTCGGCGGCCTCTTCCGGCCCGACTTCCGCGGGATGCAGGACCCGCTTCTCGTGGCCTCGGCGGACGGCGTCGGGACGAAGATCCGGGTCGCCATCGCGGCCGACGTCCACGGCACGGTCGGGCAGGACATCGTCAACCACTGCGTGAACGACATCCTCGTCCAGGGGGCGCGCCCGCTCTTCTTCCTCGACTACGTGGCGACGGGGCGGGTGCGGCGCGAGGTGATCGCGGAGGTCATCGGCGGCGTCGCCGTCGCCTGCCGCGAGAACGGCTGCGCGCTCCTCGGGGGCGAGACGGCCGAGATGCCGGGGATGTACGCCGACGGCGACTACGACCTCGCCGGGACGATCGTCGGCGTCGTCGACCGGCCGAAGCTCCTCGACGGCTCGCGCGTCGCCGAGGGAGACCTCCTCCTCGGGCTCCCGTCGTCGGGCCTCCACACGAACGGCTACTCCCTCGCGCGCATGCTCTTCTTCGAGCGCCTCGGCCTCGGCCCGCACGACGCCGTTCCCGAGCTCGGGACGACGATCGCGGAGGCGCTCCTCGCCGTCCACCGCAGCTATCTCGCGGCCCTCCTGCCGCTCGTCGAGGACGGGCTCCTCTCCGCGATGTCCCACGTCACCGGCGGCGGCTTCCGCGACAACCTTCCGCGCGTCCTGCCCGAGGGGCTCCGGGCCGTCGTCACGCCGGGGGCGTGGGCGTGGCCCGCCCTCTTCCGCTTCATCCGCGAGAAGGGGAGCGTGCCGGAGGAGGAGATGCTCCGCGTCTTCAACTGCGGTGTCGGGATGGTCCTCTTCGTCGCGCCGGAGCGCGCGGCCGAGGTGCGGCGGCGGCTCGCGGCGTCGGGAGAGACGGTCCTCGACGTCGGGCGCGTCGAGAAGGGCCCTCGGAGCGTCCGCTTCGCATGACGGCGGTGGGCGTCTCCTTCGAAGCGCCCGTTCCCTGGTTCCCTCTCCCGGCGCGCCTCGCCGTCCTCCTCTCGGGCCGCGGATCGAACTTCGTGGCGCTCGCGGACGCCTGCGAGTCCGGCGCGCTGCCGGCGCGGATCGTCCTCGTCCTCTCCGACCGGGCCGATGCCGCGGGCCTCGCCAGGGCCCGCGCGCGCGGACTCGAGGCGGCGCTCGAGGAGCGGGGCGGGGAGACGCGCGCCGCGCACGAGGCACGTCTCGCCGCACGGATCGAGACGGCGGGCGCCGACGTCGTCTGCCTCGCCGGATT
>JAKLER010000140.1 GCA_022711615.1 Acidobacteriota bacterium | reverse complement strand
GAGGACGATCTTCTCCGCGAGCGACTTCCGCTGATCGTCGGAAAGCGCGCCCGTCATCGCGGTCTCGACGTAGCCCGGCGCGACGGCGTTCACGGTGATCCCCCGCGACCCGATCTCGCGGGCGAGCGACATCGTGAAGCCGACGACGCCCGCCTTCGCGGCCGCGTAGTTCGCCTGGCCCGGGTTCCCCATCAGGCCGACGACGGAGCCGACGGTG
Source organism: Acidobacteriota bacterium (assembly GCA_022711615.1). Classification (GTDB taxonomy): domain Bacteria; phylum Acidobacteriota; class Thermoanaerobaculia; order UBA5066; family UBA5066; genus UBA5066. The sequence goes on along the minus strand of JAKLER010000140.1, from coordinate 10,355 downwards.
ATGATCCGCCCCGCGACCCGCTTCTTCATCATCAGCTTCACCGCCTCCTGCGAGACGAGGAAGACGCCGGTCAGGTCGGTGGCGATCACCCGGTCCCAGCTCTCCTTCGACATCCGCAGGAGGAGGCCGTCGTCGGTGATCCCGGCGTTGTTGACGAGGACGTCGAGCTTCCCGTGCCGCTCGACGATCCCCTTGAAGGCTGCGGTGACGGAGGCCGGATCGGAGACGTCGAGGCGGATGCTCTCGGCGGCCCCTCCCGCCTCCGCGATCGACGCGGCGACCGCGGCGGCCTTCTCCTCGCTGCGGGCGGCGGCGAGGACCGTCGCCCCGGCGGCGGCGAGCCGGCGGGCGACCGCCTCGCCGATCCCCTGCGACGCCCCGGTGACGAGCGCGACCTTCCCCTCGAGCGTGATCACGTGCGCCATGTCTTTCCCCCTATTCCTCGACGAGGTCGGTGGCGGCGGCGCCGGAGGCCGCGAGGAGCGCCCCGCCCGCCATCTCGAGCTGGACGCCCCGCTGGCCCGCCGAGACGAAGAGGCGCGGCAGCGCCGCCGCCGCCTCGTGGACGTAGAGAGGCATCGCCTTCCGCATCCCGAACGGCGAGCAGCCCCCCTTCACGTAGCCCGTCGCCTTCTCCATCTCCTCGGGCGAGACCATCGCGACCGTCCGGTTGCCCGAGGCGCGAGCGAGCTTCTTCAGCGAGAGACGCGTCCCGGTCGGGATCACCGCGGCCAGGAGGCCGGTCCGGTCCCCCTTCGCCACGAGCGTCTTCCAGACCTCGCCGGGAGGGACGCCGAGCTTCTCCGCGGCCTCCTCGGCGGTGAAGTCCGCCGCGGCGAACGTCCGGAGCGCGTAGACGGCCTTCCGCGCGTCCAGGACGCGGGTGGCGTTCGTGGTCGTCTTCGTGGTCATCCGGCGAGGAGCTTCCCGATCCCCTCCGCGTCCGACGTCGTCCGGACGGGCCAGTCTTTCGCGATCCGCTTCGCAAGGCCCGCGAGGACCGTCCCGGGGCCGACCTCGATCGCCCCCTCCGTGTCGCGCGAGAGCCGCTGCACGGTCTCGACCCAGCGGACCGGCGAGCAGACCTGCCGGCGGAGCGCCTCGCGCGCCTCGGCGCCGGAGAGGTTCGCGAGGACGTCGACGTTCGTGACGACCGGCACGGCGAGGTCGGAGAACGGCGCCGCTTCGAGGAACGGCCCGAGCTTCTCCTCGGCCGGCTTCATCAGCGCGCAGTGGAACGGGGCGGAAACCGGCAGCGGGAGGACCCGCTTCGCCCCCTTCTGGCGGAGGAGCTCCCCGGCCTTCGCGACGGCGTTCGTCGTGCCGGCGATGACCGTCTGCTCGGGCGAGTTGAAGTTCGCCGCCGAGACCGCCTCCCCCGTCGCCGCCTCGACCTCGGCGCAGGCCTCGGCGACGAGAGCGCCGTCCAGGCCGATCACGGCCCCCATCGCCCCCTCTCCCGCCGGGACCGCCTCCTGCATGAACGTGCCGCGCCGGTGGACGAGGACGACCGCCTCCTCGAGGGAGAGCGCCCCCGCCGCCACGAGCGCCGACCACTCCCCGAGGGAGTGGCCCGCGAGCATCGTCGGCGAAAGGCCCCGAGCCTTCAGGACCTCGAAGACGGCGACGGAGTGGACGAGGATCGCCGGCTGCGTCACCGCCGTCCGCTTCAGCTCCTCGTCGGTCCCCTCGAAGGAGACGCGCGAGATCGCGAGGCCGAACGGCGCGAGGGCCGCGTCGGCCCGCTCGTAGACGGCGCGCGCCTCCGGGTGGGCGGCGACGAGGTCGCGCCCCATGCCGGCGTACTGGGAGCCCTGCCCGGAAAAGAGGAAAGAGAGGGACGCCATCGCTACCACCTCACGAGGGCCGCGCCCCACGTGAGGCCGGCGCCGAAAGCGGTGAAGAGGATCAGGTCGCCGCGCTTGACGCGGCCGTCCCGGGCCGCCTCGTCGAGGGCGATCGGGATCGACGCCGCGCTCGTGTTCCCGTAGCGCTCGATGTTCACGATGCAGCGCTCCCGCGGGATCCCGAGCCTCTCGCCGACGGCCTGGATGATCCGGTCGTTCGCCTGGTGGGGGACGAGCCAGGAGACCTCCCCCGGCTCGAAGCCGCTCTCGTTGAGGACGTCCTTGCAGACCTCGACCATCGAGCGGACGGCGATCTTGAACGTCTCCCCGCCCATCATCTTGATGAACGGGAGGCGCTGCTCGAGCGTCTCCGGCCGCGTCGGCGGGAACGAGGAGCCCCCCCCGGGCATCTGGATGAAGCAGGCCCCTTCGCCGTCGCTCCGGATCGTCGAGGCGAGGACGCCCCGGTCGGACTTCGTGGCGCGGAGGATCGTCGCCCCGGCCCCGTCTCCGAAGAGGACGCACGTCGCCCGGTCGGAGTAGTCGACGTAGCGCGTCAGGAACTCGGCGCCGACGAGGAGGACGTTCCTGGCCTTCCCCGCCTGGATCAGGCCGTCGGCGATGTGGAGGCCGTAGAGCCAGCCGGAGCAGCCGGCGTTCTGGTCCCACGCCGCGGCCTTCTTGGCCCCGAGCTTCTGCTGAACGAGGCACGCCACGGCCGGGATCGGCTGGTCCGGGGTCACCGTCGCGATCAGCACGGCGTCGAGGTCCTTCGGCGCGAGGCCCGCGCTCTCGAGCGCCTGCGTCGCCGCGGTCACGCAGAAGTCCGAGAGGACCTCGCCGTCGGCCGCCTTGTGGCGCTCCCGGATCCCGGTCCGGGTCGTGATCCACTCGTCGGTCGTCTCGACGAGCGTCTCGAGGTCGGCGTTCGTCAGGAGCTTCGCGGGTACGGCCCGGCCCGTGCCGGCGATCGCGGCGTGGAACATCTCCCGTCTCCTCTCTTCAGCGTGCGGCCAGGGGCGCCAGCTCGCGGGCCTTCGCGCGGATCTTTTCCGGGATTCTGCGCCTGGCGTACTCCTGGAGGGCCTTGATCCCGTTCCTCACGGCGTGAGCGTTCGAGCTGCCGTGGCCGATGACGACGGCCCCCTTCACCCCGAGGAGCGGCGCGCCGCCGTACTCGGTGTAGTCGAGCCGCTTCTTGAACGCCCGGAACGCGTCCCTCGTCAGGAGGAACCCCATCGAGGCCTGGAGGCTCCGGGTGATCTCCTGCTTCAGCGCCGCCTCGACGAGCCGCGCGAGGCTCTCGGACGTCTTGAGGACGACGTTCCCCGTGAACCCGTCGGTGACGATGACGTCGACGTCGACGTTTCCGCCGTAGACGTCGCGCCCCTCGCAGTTCCCGACGAAATTCAGGCCCGACTTCCGCAGGAGGCCGAAGACCTCCCGCGTCGTGCCGGTCCCTTTCTCCTCCTCCTCCCCGACGGAGAGGAGGCCGATCTTCGGCCGCGAGATGCCGAGGACCTCCTGGGCGTAGAAGTGGCCCATCAGCGCGAACTCGCGGTAGTGCTCGACGCGGCACGAGACGTTGGCCCCGACGTCGAGGAGGAGCCTCCTCCGCCCGAGCCCCGGCAGGACGGCGCCGAGGGCGGGGCGGTCGATCCCCTCGACGACGCCGAGGACGGAGCGGGCCGTCACCATCGCCGCGCCCGTGTGGCCGGCCGTGAAGAAGCCCTCCGCCCGGCCGTCGCGGACGAGCTCGGCCCCGATGCGGATCGAGGCACGGGGCTTCCGCCGGAGGGCGGTCGTCGACGGCTCGTCGAAGCCGACGACCTCCTCCGCCTCGACGAGGTCGATCCGGCTCCCCCGGTAGCTCGTCGCCGAGAGGATCGGCTCCAGCTCGCGCCGGCGCCCCACGAGGAGGAGGTCGAGGCCGAAGTCGACGGCGGCCGCGACGGCTCCTTCAACGGTGGCACGGGGGGCGTTGTCTCCCCCCATGGCGTCGACGGCGAGGGTCATTCAGGACGCGACCGGAAGGGCCGCGATCAGCTCTTCTGGGCGCCGGCGGAGACTTCCCGTCCGCGGTAGTGGCCGCACTCGGGGCAGACGCGGTGGGGGGTCTTGGTCGCGCCGCAGCTGGCGCACTTGGAGAGGCCCGGCTCCTGGAGGAAGTCGTGCGCCCTCCGCATGTCGCGGCGGGTCTTGCTGTGACGGTGCTTCGGATTCGGCATGGCAGTTCACCTCTCGGGATCGTTTCGTGTCGGGGGCGCCTCGGGGCGTCGTCGCCTTCGGCGGCCTAGGTCAGGAGCGACTTGAGCTTCGCGAGCCTCTCGTCGCCTTCTTCCCGGCAGTCGCACGGGGCGATGTTCCGGTCGGCGCCGCAGCGGGGGCAGAGCCCCTTGCACTCGGGCCGGCAGAGCGGCTTCAGGGGAATCTCCAGCTGGAGCATCTCCTCGACGAGCGGGTCGAACGGGACGATGAAGTCCTCGTACCAGACGACCTCGAGGTCGTTCGCCGTCAGCTCCGTCTCCTCGGCGGTCGGCCGCTTGTGCGCGGGCGCGAAGACCCAGGAGACTTCCCCCCGGCTCGCGAACGGCACGGGCGCGAGGCAGCGCGAGCAGACCGCCTGCCCCGAGACGGAGAGCTCCCCCCTCAGGACGAATCCGGGCTCGGCTTTCTGGAGAGTGCCCGAGAAGTCGACCGGCTCGAGCGAAAGCAGCTCGGACCGCTCGAGGCGTCCCACGGGGACCTCGAGGCGGTGAGAAAGAGCCACGGGCGCTTCCAGCGCCTCTTCCAGATTCAGTTCCATCTCGACCCCTCCTCGCGGAGGGTCGGCGAGTGTAGCACGCGCCTCCGAGGGGCCGCCCCGCCCCGGGCGACGCCCCTCCGGGGGCGGCCGGACCGCACCGGCCGCGCGGTACCATGCCTCGAATGCGCATCGCCGTCGACGCCCGCTCGCTCGCCGGGGCGAGGACCGGCGTCGGCCGGACGCTCGAAGGGCTCTACGACGCGCTCCTTCGCCTCTTCCCGGGCGACTCCTCCGTCTTCCTCTCCCCCCGGCCGGTGACCCTCCCCGCCCTCCTCGAGGGGCGCGTCGAGGTCGTCCCGCCCGCCCGCCCCCGTCTGCCGGGGACCCTCTGGCTCCAGACGGTCGCCCCGATCGAGGCGCGGCGAGCCGGAGCGGACCTCTTCCACGGGCCTCTCGGCGTCCTGCCGATCGCATCGCCCCTCCCGGGGGTCGCCACCGTCCACGACCTGACGCCGGTTCTCTTCCCCGAGTGGCACGATCGGAAGAACGTCGCCGGCTTCGCCCCTCTCCTTCCGTCGACCGTCCGGAAGGCGCGGGCTCTCGTCTGCGTTTCCCGCTCGACCCGCGACGACCTCCTCCTCGCCTGCCCCGAGGCGGCCGGAAAGGCCCACGTCGTCCCGAACGGTCTCGTCCCTCCCCCGCCCGCCACCGCGACGGAGCCCTGCCGCCCGCGCCCCTACGTCCTCTCGATCGGCACCCTCGAGCCGCGGAAGAACCACTTGCGGCTCGTCGCGGCGATGGAGTCGATCTGGGACCGGCGCCCCGACTTCCCCGACCTCGTCCTCGCGGGGGGCGACGGGTGGGGGATGCCTCGCTTCCGCGACCGGCTTCGCCGCTCGCGCCACGCCGGCCGGATCGACGCTCCCGGGTGGGTGTCGCCGGAGTCCGCCGCGGCGCTCCTCCGCTCGGCGCGCGTCTTCGCCTACCCGAGCCTCTACGAGGGGTTCGGCCTCCCGGTCCTGGAGGCGATGGCCGAAGGGATTCCGGTCGTCGCCTCGTCGTCCTCGTCGCTCCCGGAGGTCGTCGGAGACGCCGGACTCCTCCCCGATCCGGCCGACGTCTCCGCGATCGCGGCCTCCCTCGAGCGCGCCTGCGACGACGACGCCTTCCGCACGAAGGCCGCTCGCGCCGGGCGCGAGCGGGCCGCCCTCTTCACCTGGGAGGCCGCCGCGCGACGGACCCGGGAGCTCTTCGAGGAGGCCCTCTCGTGAGGCGCCTGCGGGTGGCTCTCGACGCGCGCAAGCTCCGCGACTTCGGGATCGGGACCTATGTCCGCGGGCTCCTCGGCGCCGCCGCCGCCCGGGGAGAGCACGACCTCGTCGCGCTCGTGAGGCCCGGCGACGCCCCCTTCCTTCCGCCCGGCGTCGAGGCCGTGACCTGCGAGGCCGCGGAGTATTCGTTCCGCGAGCCGGCCGGCGTCCGAAGGGCCCTCGCGCGGACGCGTTTCGACGTCTTCCACGCGCCGCACTACGTCGTCCCGCTCTTCCCGCCGGCCGCGACCGTCGTGACGATCCACGACCTGATCCACCTGAAGCGCCCCGAGCACGCGACGCTCCCGAAGCGCCTCTACGCGACGACGATGCTCCGGCGGGCCCTTCGCTCCGCCCGGGTCGTCCTCACGGTCTCGGAGGCGGTCCGGCGCGACCTCGCCGAGCTCTCGCCCGGCCACGCGGGGAAGGTGCGCGCCGTCCCGAACGGCGTCGCGCCGCGCTTCCTCGCCCCTTTCGACGCGGCCGCCGTGGAGCGGCTGCGCCGCTCGCGCGGGCTCGACGCGCCCTACGTCCTCTTCCTCGGGAACGACAAGCCGCACAAGAACCTCCCCGGCCTCCTCGAGGCGTTCGCCCGTCTGGAGGAGCACGGGCTCCCCCATCGCCTCGTCCTCGCGGGCGGGGCTCCGGAGCGCCGCGAGGCTCGCCGGGCCGCCGCCGCGGCCGCCGGGATCGAGGACCGGCTCGTCGACCTCGGCGTCGTCCCCGACGAGGAGGTCGTCCCCCTCCTCACGGGAGCCTCCGCCCTCGCGATGCCGTCGTTCCTCGAGGGGTTCGGCCTCCCGGTCCTCGAGGCCCAGGCCGTCGGCACCCCGGTCGTCTGCTCGGACCGCGGCGGCCTCCCCGAGGCGGGGGGCGACGCGGCGCTCTACGCCGACCTCGACGACCCGGCCGCTCTCGCCGAGACGCTCCGTCACCTCCTGACCGACGCGACGCTCGCCGCGCGCCTCTCGGCGCGGGGGCGCGAGCGCGCCCGCCTCTTCACCTGGGACGCGACGTTCGAGAAGGTGGCGGCGGCGTGGCGGGACGCGGCGGAGGGGGCGTGAAGGTCGCCCTCGTCCACGACTGGCTGACCGGCACCCGCGGCGGGGAGAAGGTCCTGCGCGAGCTGGCCCGCCTCTTCCCCGAGGCGCCGCTCTTCACCCTCTTCCACTTCCCGGGATCGGTCCCGGCGGAGGTGGAGGCGCGGGAGGTCCGGACGACCTGGCTCCAGCGCGTCGTCTCGCCCCGCCGCGACTACCGCTCGCTCCTCCCGCTCTACTTCGTGGCGTGCGAGGGGTGGGACCTCTCCGGATTCGAACTCGTCCTCTCCACGTCCCACTGCGTCGCGAAGGCCGCGAAGCGCGGCCCGCGCGCGTTCCACCTCTGCTACTGCCACACCCCCGTCCGCTACCTCCACGACCAGTTCGACGACTACCTGCGCGGTCGCGGCCCCCTCGCGCGGGCCGCGGCGCGCCTCGTCCGCGCGCCGCTCCGCGCGCGCGACGTGGCGACGGTGCCGCGCGTCGACGCATTCCTCGCGAACTCCGAGAACGTGCGGGAGCGGATCGCGCGCCTCTACGGGCGGACGGCGCGCGTCGTCCCGGCGCCGGTCGACGACCGCTTCTACTCCCCGGCGCCCCGGGAGCGGCGGGGGCTCCTCGTCGTCTCGGCCCTCGCCCCGTACAAGCGCGTCGACGACGCGATCGCGGCCTCGGCGCGGCTCGGCCTCCCGCTCACCGTCGCCGGCTTCGGGCCCGAGGAGCGGCGCCTCCGCGCCCTCGCCGGACCGAACGTCACGTTCGCCGGCTCCCCGTCCGACGAGGTCCTGCGCGAGCTCTACCGGTCGGCCGAGCTCGTCCTGATGCCGGGCGAGGAAGACTTCGGGATCGTGCCCCTCGAAGCCCAGGCGTGCGCGACGCCCGTCGTCGCGCTCGGGAAGGGGGGCGCCCTCGAGACGGTCGTCGACGGCGCCACCGGGGTCCTCTATCCCTCCCCCGGGCCCGAGCCGCTCGCGAGAGCGATCGACCTCGCCCGCTCCACGCCGTTCGACGGCGCGCGGCTCGTCGCGAACGCGGCGCGCTTCTCCGAGGCGGCCTTCCGGGCCCGATTCCTCGACGCCGCGCGCGCGGCCCTCCTCGAGGCGGGACGGTCCGACCTCGCGGAGGGGCTCCCCCGCGCCGAACCGTAGAATCCGCCCGGTGACCGCGTGATCCAGAACCAGGCCCGGCGGCTCCGAGCGACCTTCCTCGCGTCCGACGTCGCGGCCACGTGCGCGGCGCTCCTCGCCGCTTACGTCGTCCGGTTCGAGACGGTGTGGCCGACGCCGCTCGGCGTCCAGCCGTTCGGGAACTACCTCCGGCTTCTCCCGGTCCTCGCGCTCCTCTGGCCGGCCGTCTTCTACTTCCACCGTCTCTACCCGCTCCGCCGGGACCGCTCGTTCGTCGACGAAGCGCTCGCGGTCCTCATCGCCGCCTCGCTCGCGACGCTCCTCCTCGTCGGCCTCCTCTCCTTCTCCCGCGCTTTCTCGCTGCCGCGGACGCTCCTCGTCCTCTTCCTCGGGCTGGACGTCCTCTTCGTCTCGCTCGGCCGCTTCGCGATCTGGCGCTACCTCGAGAAGGTCTGGAGCGCCGGGGTCGGGGTTCGCCGCGCCCTCGTCGTCGGCGCGGGCGAGGCGGGCCGCGCCGTGGCGGACAAGCTCCTCGACCACCCCGCGGCCGGCATCAAGCCGGTCGGCTTCGCCGACGACGACCCGGAGCGCCGGGGCGCCGAGCATCGCGGGCTTCGTGTCCTCGGGACGACGGCCAACGTCCGGGCGCTGCTCGAGTCGCACCAGGTCGACACACTCTTCCTCGCCCTCCCGGTCGACGCCTACCGGACGATGCTCCGGATCCTGAAGGACGTCGGCAACGAGATGGTCGACCTCCGGTTCGTGCCCGACCTCTTCCAGTTCGTCACGTTCAAGGCGGGGGTCGAGGACTTCGACGGCCTCCCCGTCATCAACCTCACGCAGCGGCCTCTCGAGGGGTGGAACTCCCTCGTGAAGCGCTCCATGGACGTCGTCCTCTCCGCGGGCGGGCTCGTCGCCCTTTCCGTCCTCCTCCCGTTCGTCGCGTTCGCGATCTGGCTCGAGGACCGGGGGCCGATCTTCTACACGCAGGAGCGGATGGGGCTGGACGGCCGCCTCTTCCGCATCCTGAAGTTCCGGTCGATGCGCGTCGGCGCGGAGGACGCGACCGGGGCCGTCTGGGCGCTCGAGGGCGACTCGCGAAGGACGCGCGTCGGAGCGTTCCTCAGGAGCACGTCGCTCGACGAGGTGCCCCAGCTCGTGAACATCCTCCGGGGCGACATGTCGCTCGTCGGCCCGCGTCCCGAGCGCCCCGAGTTCGTTCGCGAGTTCAAGGAGAAGTACCCCCAGTACATGCTGCGGCACCGCGTGAAGGCGGGCCTCACGGGCTGGGCCCAGGTGCACGGCTGGCGCGGGAACACGAGCCTTTCGAAGAGGATCGAGCACGACCTCTACTACATCGAGAACTGGAGCCTCGCGCTCGACCTCCGCATCCTCTGGCTGACCGCGACCCGCAGCTTCCGCGACGAGAACGCCTACTGACGCCCGGGCGCCGGGCTACTTCTCCCGGAGCCGGATCGTCCCCTTGTAGGTTTCCGCCACGAGGCGCGGCCCGGAGCGCGTCTCCTCGATCTCGGCGACGAGCCGGCCGCGCCGGCCGATCTCCTCGTCGAGTGCGACGCGGGAGCCCTTCGGGAGGACGACCTCGATCTCCCCCTTGTACGTCTCGACGCGCAGGTCGCCGGCGACCCGCGCGAGCTCGGCCCGGACGTCGCCCTTGTAAGTCTCGACCTCGAGGCGGCCCGAGAGACCGGAGAGGCGCGCGACCCCCTTGTAGCTCTCGACCGAGACGTCCCCGCCGAGCCCCTCGACCGAGATGCGCGACTTGTAGTCGGAAAGGTCGAGGGTGGCGCCCTGCGGGAGGCGGATGTCGTACTCGACGAACGGCCGGGACGAGCAGTCGTCGCGGAAGGAGAACCAGATCTTCGGCAGGTCTTCGTAGTCGGAGACGACGCGCACCTCGCGGCCGCCCCCCTCGATCCGCACCTGCGTCCGCTCGACGAGCTCGGCCGCCCGGTCGCATTCGCCGTCCGGCCTCACGACCGCCCGGATCGACGCCTCCGCGCGGTCCCAGGCGACGACCGACACCCGCCCCTTGTACGTGTCGATCGCGAGCCGGCCGTCCGCGGCGAGCGGCAGCGTCTTCTCGACGACCTTCGATACGGGCTCGGCGGCCGGCGCGGAGCCGGCGACGAGGAGCAAGAGGGCAAGGACGACGGGGACGGATCGGCGCATGGGTCCTCCTCGGGGTTCGTTCTCCGTCGGATACGGAGAACAGCCCCCCGCGGTTCCGCGCGTCAGGTGCGGGAACGCGCGGCGCGGGCCTC
>JAKLER010000014.1 GCA_022711615.1 Acidobacteriota bacterium | reverse complement strand
TCCGCGTGACCGGGCGCGTCGGCCGTCCGGCGGCGTAGGATCGGCTCGTGTTCACGGGACTCGTCGAAGCTGCCGCGAAGGTCCGAGCCGTCGGGAGGAGAGCGGGCGGCGCCCTGCTGGACGTCGAGAAGCCCGCGTCCTTCGGAGACGTCGTCCGCGGGGAGAGCGTCTCCGTCTCCGGCGTCTGCCTCACGGCCGTCCCCGGCGCCGAGGGTGGGCTCCTTCGATTCGACGTCTCCGCCGAGACGCTCGAGCGGTCGACGCTCGGCGCGCTCCGACCGGGCGACGCCGTGAACCTCGAGCGCGCCCTCGCCGCCGGCGGCCGGATGGGCGGGCACGTCGTGCAGGGGCACGTCGACGCGACGACACCCTTGACGAGGCTCGAGAGGAGCGGCGACTTCTGGACGCTCGGCGTCCGGCTCGACCCCTCGTTCTCGCGGTACGTGGTCGAGAAGGGCTCGATCGCGCTCGACGGGGTTTCGCTGACGGTCGCCTCCCTCGCGGAGGAGGAGCTGACGGTCGCGGTCATCCCGGAGACGTTCCGCGCGACGACGCTCGGCCGACGCCGCCCGGGCGATCTGGTGAACGTGGAGGTCGACGTCCTCGCGAAGTACGTCGAACGGCTTCTCCGGCGCGCCGTCCCGGCCACCTCGGCGGACGAGAGGCTCCGCGCGCTTCTCGGCTCGTGACGACCCGACCCGGCGCCTACGTCCACGTCCCCTACTGTGCGCACCGCTGCTCCTACTGCTCCTTCGTGGCGGTGACGGGCCGGGAGACGGAGCGGGAGTACTTCGACGCCGTCGTCGCGGAGATCGGTGCGCGGGCCGGCGAGGTCCCCGGACCGCTCGAGACCGTCTACCTCGGCGGCGGCACGCCGTCGTTCGCCGACCCCGGCAGCCTCGCGAGGGTCCTCGGGGCGCTCGAGCGGACGTGGGGGCTCGTCGCGGACGCCGAGGTGACCGCCGAGGCGAACCCGGACGACCTCGTCCCGGAGCGCCTCGACGCCCTCGTCCGCCTTGGCGTGAACCGGCTCTCCGTCGGGGTCCAGTCGCTCCGCGACGCCGAGCTCGCCCCTCTGGAGAGGCGGCACGACGCCGCGTCCGCGCGGGACGCGGTCCGCCTTGCTCTCAACCGGGGCCTCCGGGTCTCCGCGGACCTGATGATCGGCATTCCGGGCCAGACGCGCGAGAGCCTCCTCGAGGGCCTCTCGGAGCTCCTCTCGTCCGGCGTCGGGCACGTTTCGGTATACCTCCTCGAGATCGAGAAGGCTCCGCGCCTCGTCGCCCTCCGAGATTCGGCCCCGAGCCTCTTCGCGGCGGACGACGAGATGGCGGAGCGATGGGAACGCGTCGACGACGCCTGCCGTGCTGCGGGCCTCCCGCGCTACGAGACCTCGAACTGGGCGAGGCCGGGGGAGGAGAGCCGCCACAACCTGAAGTACTGGCGGCGGGAGCCGGTCGTCGCGTTCGGCGTGTCGGCGGCCTCCTTCGACGGCCTCGTCCGGCGAACGAACGGGGGGTCGATCCCGGCCTACGTCGCGGCGGTCCGCGCGACCGGAACGGCGTTCGTGGCCGAGGAGCGGCTGCCGTCCGAGGCGGCTCTCCGGGAGGAGGTCCTCCTCGGTCTCCGCACGGTCGTCGGAGTCGCGGCCGGGAGGTTCACCGAGGCGGTCGACACGCTGCCGCCCGCCGACCGCGCGCGGCTCTCGGACGCCGCGGCTGCGGGCCTCCTGGAGACGGAGTCGGGCCGGGTCCGGCTGACACGCGCCGGCGTTCTCCTCTCGAACGAAGTCTTCGCGCTCCTTCTCTGAGATCCGCGTCCGGGGCGCGGGAGGCGCGCGGCGGACCGGCCCGCGGTCCGCTTGGCCTGCCGGGCCGGGCGTGAGACCATCCGCCGGCTCGGGACCAGAAGGACCCGGATTCTTACGTTCCGGAGCGGAGGCGCATGAACGCAGAGACTCTGGTCTATGTCATCCCCGTGTTCGGTCTCGCGGGGCTTCTCTACACCTGGCTGAAGTCGTCCTGGGTCGCCCGGCAGGACGTCGGCACGGAGCGGATGGCCAAGATCGCCGGCGCGATCCAGCAGGGCGCCATGGCGTTCCTGCGGGCCGAGTACCGCGTCCTCGGGGTCTTCGTCGCCGTCGTGGCCCTGCTGCTCGGCATCTCCGGAGCGCTTCAGGAGGGGTCGAGCCCGCTCATCGCGGCGGCGTTCGTCGCCGGAGCGCTCTGCTCGGCGCTGGCGGGCCTGATCGGGATGAGGGTCGCCACGAAGGCGAACGTGAGGACGACCCAGGCGGCGCGCCGGGGCCTCGGGCCGGCGCTCGAGATCGCCTTCGCGGGCGGCTCGGTCATGGGCCTCGGGGTGGTCGGCCTCGGCGTCCTCGGCCTTGGCGGCTGCTTCCTCGTCTTCTCGAAGCTCTTCGCCGGCGACGTCCACAAGACGATCGCCGTCATTACGGGTTTCTCGTTCGGGGCCAGCTCGATCGCCCTTTTCGCCCGGGTCGGGGGGGGCATCTACACGAAGGCGGCCGACGTCGGCGCGGACCTCGTCGGAAAGGTCGAGGCGGGGATCCCCGAGGACCACCCGCTCAATCCCGCGACGATCGCCGACAACGTCGGCGACAACGTCGGCGACGTCGCCGGGATGGGCGCCGACCTCTTCGAGTCGTACGTCGGGTCGATCGTCGGGGCGATGGTCCTCGGCGCGGCCTTCATGACCGGACGGCTCGTCACCGGCGAGCCCTTCACGGCGGACGGGTTCCAGGGCCTCTCGGCCGTCCTCCTTCCGCTCGTCCTCGCGGGCGTCGGCATCCTCACCTCGATCGCCGGCACGTTCTTCGTCCGGGTGAGGGAAGGGGGATCGCCCCAGCGCGCCCTGAACACGGGTGAGTTCGGCTCGTCGATCGTGATGGTCGTCCTCTCCTACTTCATCATCCGAGGGATGCTCCCCGGGAGCTTCGTCTTCGACGACGTCCTCTACGGCGCGGAGCGCACGATCACCTCGCTCGGGGTCTTCTTCTCGACCGTCATCGGCCTCGCCGCCGGCCTCGCCATCGGCGTGCTCACGGAGCACTACACCGGCACCGGGACCGGCCCGGTCACCTCGATCGCGAGGCAGTCCGTCACGGGCTCGGCGACGAACATCATCGCGGGCCTCGGCGTCGGGATGCGCTCGACGGCCTGGCCGGTCCTGATCCTCGCCGCTTCGATCATCGGCGCCTTCCACTTCGGCGGCCTCTACGGGATCGCGATCGCGGCCGTCGGGATGCTCTCGAACACGGGCATCCAGCTCGCCGTCGACGCCTACGGCCCGATCTCCGACAACGCGGGGGGCATCGCCGAGATGGCGGAGCTCCCGAAGGACGTCCGGAGCCGGACCGACAAGCTCGACGCCGTCGGGAACACGACCGCGGCGATCGGAAAGGGGTTCGCGATCGGGTCGGCCGCGCTGACCGCCCTCGCGCTGTTCGGCGCCTTCATGACGGCCGCGCACCTGAAGACGATCGACGTCTCGAAGGCGGAGGTGATGGCGGGGCTCCTGGTCGGGGCGATGCTGCCGTTCCTCTTCTCCTCGATGGCGATGGCCGCCGTGGGGCGGGCGGCGATGTCGATGATCCAGGAGGTGAGGCGCCAGTTCAGCGAGATACCGGCGCTCAAGGCCGCGATCTTCGCGATGGACGCGCACTCCGGGAAGGACTTCAAGGACTGGCCCGTGGAGGACCAGAAGATCTTCGAGGACGCGCTCGGGAAGGCCGAGTACGGCAAGTGCGTGGAGATCTCCACGACGGCCGCGATCAAGGAGATGGTCGCGCCGGGACTCCTTGCGGTCATCGTGCCGGTCGTCGTCGGCTTCGGACCGAGGCTCCTCGGCCTCGGCTCCGGCGCGGAGATGCTCGGCGGGCTCCTGGCGGGCGTGACGGCCACGGGCGTCCTCCTCGCGATCTTCCAGTCGAACTCGGGAGGCGCCTGGGACAACGCGAAGAAGATGTTCGAGGAAGGGGTCGAGATCGACGGTCACCGCTACTTCAAGGGCTCGGACCCCCACAAGGCCGCGGTCGTGGGCGACACCGTGGGTGATCCCTTCAAGGACACCTCCGGTCCGTCCCTGAACATCCTGCTGAAGCTCATGTCGGTCATCGCCCTCGTCATCGCGACGCAGCTCTGATCCCCGGGCGCCCGGCGGCGCGCTCCTTCGGATTCCCGCGCGAGGCCCCGGCGAGAGCCGGGGCCTCGCGGCGTCCGGGGAGTCCGGTCCGTCGCCGCGGGATCGCGGGATGCGGCTCCCGGAGGCGAGCCCGGGCCGGAGCGGGCCGTTCGGTCGTCGACGAGGGGGAGACCCCGGCGGGGAGACGGATCCGGGCCGGCTGGCGAGGCCGGGGGGGACGGTCCGGGCGGGGGAGCGGCGACGCATCGTCGAGGAGGCCGGAAAAGCAGCGTCCCCGGCCTTGGGGGCCGGGGACGCGATCGGGAAACCGTGTCGTCGGCGGGCGAGCCCCGCCGGAGCGCGATCAGCTGCCCGCGGGCGCGACCTGCTCGAGGGGATTGACCCAGTCCATGACGATGCCGATGTTCTCGGCGCCGTTGTTCCGAACGACGTCCATGAGCCTCATGGCGTCGTCGTACTTGACCGTGTCCTCGCAGGAGAAGAAGACCGGCTTCTTGCCGCGGTTCCGGAGGACCTCCTGGAGGCGGATGGGGAGGTTCGACCGCTCGACCCGCTCCTTGTTGAGGTAGATCTCGTTGTTCGCGGTCAGCGAGACGATGATCTGCTCCGGGTTCGCCTGGGGAAGCACGTTCGAGGGGGTGTTGGGCGGGACGTTGACGTCGTAGCCCATCTGCAGCATGGGCTGCAGGATCATGAAGATGATGAGGAGGACCAGCATGACGTCCACGAGGGGCGTCACGTTGATCTCGGACTTGGGCCCGCCTTTGTTGCCACCGACATCCATACCCATGGCGTGCCCTCCTACTTCTCGGCCTTGCGCTCGGTGATGAGGCCGATCTTCTCGAAGCCGCCGTCCTTGATCATCCGCATCACCTTGCGGACGTCTCCGTACTGGAGCGACTTGTCGGCCTTGATCAGGACGTCCTTGCTGGCGGCGCGCTCACCGAACTCGCGCATCTTGGCAGCGAACTCCTGGTCGGGATACCACTTCGCGTCGATGAAGATCTGCTTGTCGGACTGGACGCTGATGAGGAGCTCCTTGTCCGATTCCGGCTTCTTGTCGGGCTGGTCCGTCTGCGGCAGCAGGACGGGCTTCCCCTTCTGGAGCATGGGCGTGACAACCATGAAGATGATGAGGAGGACCAGCATGACGTCGACGAGAGGAGTGACGTTGATCTCACTCTTCGTCTCGTGCCGGCCTCCGAAGTCTTCCATTCCCATCGTCGTGTCCTCCGTTCAGTTCCGAGAAGAGCTTGCCGGGGAGCCCCGGCGAGACTCTCCTCAGGCCGCCCGGGAGCCCATGCGCTTGATGAAGTAGTCGAGGAGCTCCGACGAGGAGTTCGACATCTCGACGTTGAAGCGCTCGATCTTGTTGAGGAAGTAGTTGTAGAGCCAGACCGCCGGGATGGCGACGAAGAGGCCGAGCGCCGTGCCGATGAGGGCTTCCGCGATACCCGCCGAGACCGCGCCGAGGCCGCCGGTGCCGGAGGTCGCCATGCCCTGGAACGAGCGGATGATGCCGAGGACCGTCGCGAGGAGGCCGATGAACGGCGCCGTCGTGGCGATCGTGGCGAGGCCGCCGAGGCCGCGGCGCATGTCGGCGCCCGTCATCATGGCCGCGCGGGTGATCGCACGGTCGGCGGCGGCGACGACGTCGTGGCCGGCGACGTTTCCGCCGTGGGCCTCATACGCGAACTCGAGAAGACCGGGCGAGACGACCTTGGCGACGTGGCTGGCCTTGTACTTCTTGGCGAGGTCGATCGCTTCCTTGAGCTTCTCCTGCTTGAGGAGCGGCCCGATCTCGAGGGCGAACTTCACGGACTGCTTCTTCGCGTTCCGGAAGGCCCACCAGCGCTCGAGGGAGACCCCGAGGGAGTAGACCGACAGGAACACGAGAAGAACCATGATCGCCTTGACCGTGATGGACATCTGTGCCCAGATGTGTCCGAGATCCATTTCCATGGTGGAGATCCTCCTTGTTGGATTTCAGCGTCGCTTGCGATCGCGTTGGTGATCGGGTTACTGGAGCTTGAAGGTCACCGTGACCGTCAGGTAGACCGGGACCGGCCGTCCGTTGAAGGTCGCCGGCTTGTACTTCCACTGCTGGACGGCGCGCATCGCGGCGTTGTCGAGCAGGGGGTTGATGCCGCGCAGGACGCGGACGGACTCGACGCTCCCGGTCTTCGTGATGATCGCCTCGAGGATGACGATGCCCTGGAGCCGCGCCTTGCGGGCCGCCTCGGGGTAGACCGGCTGGACGCGGGAGATCTCGACGGGCTCCTTGACGTCGCCGCCGACGCGCAGGGGCTCCTCGACCTCGGCCGCGCCGCCGAGGACGCCGCCCTTCACTCCGCCGAGGACGCCGCCCATGACGCCGCCCTCGACGCCGCCTTCGACACCGCCCTCGACGCCCCCCTCGATGCCGGAGTTGTCGGCCTCGGGGGCCGCGGGAGCGACCGGAAGGACGTCGGGGATGATCGTCGGGGCCGCGTTGGCCGACGGCTTGACCGGCTCGACCTTAGGGGCCGCCTTGGGCGCCGCGGCCTTGGGCGGCGGCGGCGGGGGCGGCGGCGGGGGAGCGGCCTCGGTGTAGAAGGTGACCGGGATCGGCGGCTCGGGGATGTCCTCGATGTACCACATGGACGCGGCGAGGACGGTCCCGCCGACGACGAAGTGGAGGAAGATGGACATCGGGACCGAGAGCCAGCGACTGCCGGTCGGCTTCTGCTTCTTCGACTCGATGAGGGAAGTTTCGAACATGGTCGTGGTCCTCTCGCCCGGGCCCGTCAGATCGCCTCGAGCGGGTTCTTCCTGGCCGCTTCCTCGCGTTCCTTCTGCTTGACGCGGTCGCGCGCGGCGAGGGCCTTCGTCTGCCACTCCTTGGCCTTCTCGAGGAGCTCCGCCTGCTTGGCCGGATCGTTCTCGAGCTTCGCGTACTCGCGGTAGAGGAGGTTCACGTAGAGCATCGCCTCGAAGTAGTCCTCACGCAGCGAGTTGGCCTTCTCGAGGGCCGCCATGCCCTGGTCCAGCATCGCCTTGCGCGCCTCGCCGTCCATGTCGGTGAGAGGCGTGTTGTAGGACTTGTCCCAGCAGGTGACGCCGATCGTGTAGAAGACCTCGGGGTTCTGCGAATCGAGCTTCGCGAGGTTCTGCTGCCACTCCATCGACTGGTCGAAGTCGCCCTTCCGCGCGTAGAGCATGGCGATCGTCTGGACCGCCTGCTTGTCCTCGGGGTGGGCCTTGATGAGCGCCTTGAAGTACTCGATGGCGTCGTCGTAGCGCCTCGAGTTCATGTAGGTCGTCACCAGGAACTTCGCGGCGCTCTCGTCGTCCGGCTTGACGGCGAGGTACTCCTTGAAGTGCTTGATCGCCGTCTCGAGGGCCTGGAGGTCCTTCGGGTGCTGCGACCCCGGGTTGTAGACGGCCATGTTGGCCATCGCGACGAACTTCTTGATCCGGATCTCGCTCGGATCGAGCTTCATCGCCTCTTCGTACTGCTTCAGGGCGTCCTCGTAGAGCTGCTCCTTGAAGTAGGCGTTCCCCTTCCGGATGATCTGCTTCGCCTTGAACTGGTCGACGACTTTCTGGCATCCCGTCGCCGTCGTCGCCAGCAGGACGAGCCCGCCGACCGCCATCACGCGGCGAAGGCGGTTCCGGAGGGTCGTCCGGGCGTCTCTCCCCGTCCTGATTCCGGTCATCGGCTCTCTCTCCTTTCGCGCACCCACGGCGCCCGCGGTCCTGAGACCCGGGAGACCACCGTTCCGTTCCCGGTCAGACATATGCTTTGCTGCTCCCCGTCGCTCGCTTCCATCGCTCGATGGGGCGCGACCGTCCCGAAAAGGTGTCGAGATGGGAGGCGAGCCGGGACGTCACCGCGGGCTCCTCCCGAGGGAGGTCGGAACCCGACGGGCGCATTCGACGTAAAGGAGAAAGGCCCGGAGGTAGTCCGCGTCCGCGCGCACCCCGCCGTTGTCTGCCTCCGCGTCCGTTCCCAGCTGCGGCTGTCTCAGCCCCGACCTCCGGATCTTCCCTCGACCTCTCGGATCGTCCGCGCGCCCACCGGGCTCGGGGCGGCCGTCATTCGAGGCGGACATTCTCACGGAGCACGGGGCGAAGTGCAAGCGGAAAACTCCTCGGAAACAGGCCCCGATCGGGGACTGTAGCGGTCCTCTCGACCGCATCGGAACGCGTCGGCGGCGCGATCCGTAGAATGCGTCCATGGTGCTTTCCAGGCCGCTCGCGTCCCTCGCCGTCGCCACCCTCGCCGCGGTCCTCGTCCCGCAGGCCGTTTCGGCCGGACCGCAGCAGCCGACGGTCAGCCTGCCTCCGCTCGTCCGGAACGTCGACGTGACCGTGACGAACATCGACGTCGTCGTCACGGACAAGAAGGGGAGCCGGATCCGAGGGCTCAAGCGCGAGGACTTCGAGGTCTACGAGGACGGCCAGCTTCAGCCTCTGACGAACTTCTTCGCGGTCGACGGCGGCAAGGTCGTCTACTTCGGCGACGAGGCGGTCCCGGGTGCTCCGGCGGCGACCCCCGTCCCGAGCCCGGCCCCCGAGGCGGCCCCGGCTCCGGCGGAACCGGAGGCCGTGCCGCTGCCGGTGCCGAAGACGAAGATCGTCATCTTCATCGACAATCTGAGCCTCCAGCCCTTCAACCGGAACCGGGTCCTGAAGAACCTCGAGACCTGGGCTCGGGAGAACATCCGGGACAACGTCGAGGCGATGGTCGTCACCTGGGACCGCTCGCTGAAGGTCCGGCGGAAGTTCACGAACGACGGCCGGGAGATCTCCGACGTGATCCGGCAGCAGGGCGATTTCTCCACGATGGGGCAGACCCGCCTCTCCGAGCGCCGGGACATCCTGCGCCGGATCGACGACGCCCAGAGCGAGTACGAGGCCTTCGTCGAAGCGCGGCAGTACGCGCTCGCCTACAAGAACGACCTCGACTTCACGACCGACGCCCTCAAGAGGACGATCGACCAGCTGGCCGGAGTCGAGGGGCGGAAGATCCTCCTGCACGTCTCCGAAGGCCTCCCGCAGTCCCCGGGAGCCGAGCTCTGGAAGTACATCCAGGACCGCTTCCGGACGCAGAGCGGAGGCCTGACGCAGTTCGAGTTCGACTCCACCTCGGCCTACCTCGGGATCATCCGCGCGGCGAACGCGGCGGGCGTGAGCATGTACATGGTCGACGCCTCCGGGCTCTCCATCGACGAGGGGATCAGCGCGGAGAACCGCTCGACCCAGGCCAAGATCGACACGTTCGTCGAGAAGACGAACCTCCAGTCGATGATTCACCTGATGGCGGAAGAGACCGGCGGGAAGGCGATCCTGAACAGGAACGACATCACGGGGCCCCTCGCGGAGATGAAGAGCGACTACACCTCGTACTACTCGGTCGGCTACCGGAGCCTTCGCTCCGGCGGCGAGCGCCCGCGCAAGGTCGAGGTGAAGGTGAAGCAGAAGGGGCTCGTCGCGCGCTCGCGGCGGAGCTACGTCGAGAAGGGGCTCGAGACGCGGATCGTCGAGGGCGTCACCTCGGCGCTCTACTTCGCCCGCGACGAGAACCCGCTCGGCGTCGGGATCGAGGTGGGGCAGCCGGCGCCCGCCGACGCGCAGAACTACCTCGTCCCGATCCGGATCCGCGTCCCCTACAGCCGCATCACCGTGCTGCCGCAGGGAGACGTCGCGCGGGGCCGGATCGCGCTCTACTTCATCGTGATCGACGCCGCGGGCAAGCAGTCCGAGCTCGCGACGCAGGTGGTGCCGGTCGAGATCGCCTCGAAGGAGCTCGACGCGCTCAACCGGCGCGACTTCGTCTACGACGTCCGGCTCCTGATGATCCCGGGCGGCCAGCGCCTCTCGCTCGCCGTCCGCGACGAGCCGACGAACACCGTCAGCTACGTCCAGCAGGCGATCTTCGTCTCGGCCCTGCCCCAGGAGACGCCGCGGTGATCGCCGCCGCGCGACGGCCGGAGGGGGCGTGATCGCCCTCGGGCCGGCCGCCGCGCGCGAGGCGGACGCCCGGACGATCGCAGCGGGAACGCCCGGGATCGTCCTCATGGAGCGGGCGGCAGAGGCCGTCGCCCGCGAGTGCCTGCGGGCCATCGCCGGAGTCCCCCTGCGGGGCGAGCGGGTCGTCGTCCTCTGCGGGACGGGGAACAACGGGGGGGACGGCTTCGAGACGGCGAGGCTCCTCCGGAGGAGTCCGCGCGTCGGTGCGGTCGCCGTCCTCCTCCTCGGTGCGCGGGCCCGCCTCGCGGGGGACGCGGCCGAGACGCTCCGACGACTCGAGCGGGACGGTGGCGAGGTCGCGGAGGTGACCGCGCCGGAAGGGCTCGAGCCGCTCCGCGGCGCGACCCTCGTCGTCGACGCCCTCTTCGGAACGGGGCTCTCGCGGCCCCTCGACGAAGGAGCCCTCGCCGCGCACGCGACCCGGATCGCCTCGGGTCGCCGCGCGTTCGTCGTCTCCGTCGACCTCCCGTCGGGGCTCGACGCCGCCTCGGGAGTCCCCGTCGGTCCGCACGTGCGTGCCGACCTCACCGTCACGTTCGGCGCCCCGAAGCTCGCCCACCTCCTCCTGCCGGCGGCAGCGGCCTGCGGTCGCGTCGTCGTCGCCGACATCGGGCTCCTTCCGGCCGGCCCGACCGCCGACGGTCCCGAGGCCGTCGCGGCCCTCGACGTCGCGCCTCTCTTCCCGCCCCGGCCCGCGGCCGCGCACAAGGGGACGTACGGGACCCTCGCCGTCGTCGGCGGCGCCCTCGGGATGGCGGGGGCGGCGGCCCTGGCGGCCCGGGCGGCGTTCCGGGCCGGCGCGGGAAAGGTCGTCGTCGTCGCCGAAGGGGCGAGCCGCCCGATCGTCCACGCGCTCGTGCCCGAGGCGACCTCCGTGGAGGCTCTGCCGGGGTCCGGACCGACCGCCCTCGCCGTCGGCCCCGGACTCGGGACGGGTTCCTGGGGAGCCGGTCGACTGGACGAAGCGCTCGCGACGGCTCTCCCGGTCGTCCTCGACGCCGACGCCCTCAACCTGCTCCGAGGGAAGCTCGGGACGCTCGTCGGGCGCCCCGGCCCGATCGTCGTGACGCCTCACCCCGGGGAGGCGGCCCGCCTCCTCGGCCGCACCGCATCCTCCGTCGTGGGCGACCCGGAGAGCGCCGCCCGTCGCCTCGCCGCAGAGTCCGGCGCGACGGTCGTTCTGAAGGG
Organism: Acidobacteriota bacterium; assembly: GCA_022711615.1. Lineage (GTDB taxonomy): Bacteria > Acidobacteriota > Thermoanaerobaculia > UBA5066 > UBA5066 > UBA5066. The sequence goes on along the minus strand of JAKLER010000014.1, from coordinate 16,456 downwards.
GTTCCGGTCCGTCGTTGCGACCCCGGCGGGGCGCCTCGCCCGGGTCCTGTCCGGCAATCCCGGCCTCGCGACCGGAGGGAGCGGCGATGTCCTGACCGGCATCGTCGGAGCGCTCCTCGCGCGCGGCCGGACGGCGTGGGAGGCCGCCTCGGCGGGGACCTACCTCCACGGCCTGGCGGGCGACCTCGTAAGGGAGCGCCTCGGCGAGGAGAGCCTCCGGGCTTCGGACCTCCCCGAGGAGCTCGGCCGCGCCTTCGCGGCCGTCGCCGAGTCGCTCCTGCCGTGAAGAGCGTCCCGTTCGAGGCGGTCGCTCGCTCCGTCGAGGAGACCCGCGAGGTCGGCCGGGAGCTCTCCCTCCTCCTCGTCCCCGGAACTCTCGTCCGCCTGTCGGGGCCGCTCGGCGCCGGAAAGACCGAGCTCGTTCGGGGCCTCGCCGAAGGGCTCGGGATCCACCCGGACGAGGTCGCCTCGCCGACGTTCGCGCTCGTCCACGAGCACGGCCCGGAAGGGCGTCCGGCTCTCCTCGTCCACGCGGACCTCTACCGGCTCCTCGACGACGAACGGCTCGAGCCCGCGATCGAGGGGCTTGGCCTCGACGAGGCGCGGGAGGAAGGGGCCGTCGTCGTCGTCGAGTGGCCGGAGGGCCTTCCTGCCGGGCGGGGAGACTTCGAGGTGAAGGTCACGCCGGAGGAGAACGGGGCCCGGCGGATCGAGGTCCGCCGGGCCCCGGGCGAGTCCGGAGCCTGACGGCGATCAGAAGGCGATGACGACCCCCGCCGTCGCCTCCCCGGCGGTGTACCACTGGCTGTCGCCGTAGTAGTCGCCGTCGCACCACCAGCTGTCGCAGGACCAGTGGTCGTCCTCGCTGTTGATGTAGGTGGAGCGGACCTTGCCCTCGAAGCGGAAGCCGAAGTTCGGGTTCACGTAGGTCTTCACGCCGAGGCCGAGGCTGCCGGTGAACCGGGAGTCGGACGAGAACGAGTAGCCCGGGATCGAGGGGCGGAACGTGTTCACGCCGCCCCCGATCGTGAAGTAAGGCCGCACCGGGCCACGCCCCCAGGGGACGAGGAAGTTGAGCTCGTAGAGGCGCATCTCCATCTTGCCGATGTCCTCCGAGCCGCCTCCGATCGCTCCGCCTCCCTCGAGCCGGAGCTTCGGGTCCGACTGCAGGTAGCTCGCCTCGATCGCGAAGTTGTTCGTGATGTTGAAGCCGAGCTTCAGGCCGTACGCGACCTCGGTCGAGGCGTCCGCCCGACCGTCGTAGAAGGCGAGCGTTCCGGGGTCGAACGTCCCGCCGAAATAGCCGCCGACGACCGGCGTGATCTCCACCGTGCCGCGCCGGTCCTGCGCGGCGGCCGGGCCGGCCGTCAGGACCGCCGCCGCAACGGCGAGGAGGGCGATTCGCGGAAATCTCTTCATGTCTCGATCCTCCAGGTGTCCCGCGTCCACCTTTTCGGCCTCTGGGCCGCACGCGGAACGTTTCATTCTGAGCCTTAGCAACGTACGTACCGCCGCGAAACGGGTTCGCGGACGTGCTCTCCGTCACGTCTCGTCCGGTTTCGGGGTCGCGATCCGGTAAGCTCGCCGGAGTGACCCGCCTCGAACGTCTGCTCGGCTGCTTCGCGGCCGGGGTCCTCCTCCCGGGAGCCGCCGGATGCCTCGGCACGGGGACGCATCGCGTCGACGCGCCGTGCCGCGAGATGCGCGCGTCCGTCGCTCGCGAGATGCTGCGGGACTCGAGGGAGATCCCCCTGCTCGACGTCCGGGCGCTTCCCGCGCCCCGCCTCCGGGGCGCCCACGAGATCCCGCTCTTCGCCCTGCGCTCCCGCATCGAGGAGCTCGGGCGCTTTCGAGGGTCGCCCCTCGTCGTCGTCGCCGACTCGGGAGAAGCCGCCCGGCAGGCGTGCGAGCTCCTCGCCGCCGAGGGGTTCCGGTACGTGATCTTCGTCCCGGAAGGAGCCGAAGGCCTCTTCGCCGGGGTGCGCGGGGCCGAGACGGCGGCCGACGCTCCGAAGGAGCGCCGGTGAAGCGCGTCGTCGTCGGGAAGGGGGCGCAGGGGGCGCTCCTCCTCGCCTATACCGCCCTCGTCCTGGCCGGGACGCTCCTCGTGGAAGGGCGGCCCGGGGTCGTCACGAACCTCGTGCCGTTCGACGATCTGGCGCGCCTCCGGGCGAGCGCCGGCAAGGCCGGCGTCCTCTCGAACCGCTTCGTTCTCGGGCTCCTCGGCCTCGTCGGCAACCTCGTCATGTTCGCGATCTGGGGCTTCCTGGCCTGGAAGTTCGTCGACGGGCGGGGACGGGCGCGCTGGCGCAACCACGCCGAGGTCGTCTTCTTCGGCCTCGTCTTCAGCGTCGGGATCGAGACGGTCCAGTTCTTTCTCCCGACGAGGGCGGCGGACGTGAACGACGTCTTCTGGAACGCCGTCGGAGCGCTCCTCGGGGCGCTCCTGGCGCACGTGCACGCCTCGGTACGAGTCGAGTGGGCCTGACGGCCCGCTGCTAGACTTCGCGCTCCGCGCCGGAGTGGCGGAACGGCAGACGCAGGGGACTCAAAATCCCCCGAGCGCAAGCTCATGAGGGTTCGAGTCCCTCCTCCGGCACCAGCTGCTCCCCGGGTGCGCGGCAGCCCCGGGCCGTCCGGGGGCGTCCACCCCCGCGCGGGCCGCCGGGCCGCTCCGCATCGGCTTCCCATTGACCCCCGACCGGGGGCCGCGTAAGCTAGCAAGTCCGATAGCGCAGGAGGCGGATCCGGTGGGTTTCAACATCGGCGATAAGCTCGTCTATCCGAACCACGGGGTGGGAGTCGTCGAGACCATCGGGGAGTCCCTGTTCGACGGCCGCGCCCACCCCTGCTACCAGGTCCGGCTCCTCGCCAACAACTCCAAGGTCGTCGTCCCGGTCGGCAACTCCGACCGCGTCGGGCTGCGGCCGCTCACCCGACGGCAGGACGTGACCGGCGTCTTCAAGGTCCTCGAGGACGGCAGCTTCCAGTCGAACGGCGACTGGAAGGGGCGCTTCAAGCAGAACCTCGACAAGATGCGCTCCGGCCGCCTCTCGGACATCGCCGACGTCCTCAAGAACCTGAACTGGGTCCAGAAGCAGAAGACGCTCTCCTTCCGCGAGAAGAAGATGTACGAGCGGGCCCGGTACCTCATCGTCTCCGAGATCGCGCAGGTGAACGGCCTTCCCGAGGCGGAGGTCGAGCAGGACGTCGAGAAGGCCCTCGACCGGTCGGTCGCCCGGCGCCGCAGCCTCGGCCCCGCCGCCCGCTGAGCCCCGAATCCGGCGACGAGCGCGGCGCCGCTCCCGTATAGTCCTGTCGATGTCGCATCGAGCTCCGGCCGGCCTCCTCCTGGTCCTGGCGCTGGGCGTCCCCCTCGTGGCCGCGGCGCGGACCGACCCGTCGATGGAGAGCCTCCTCGTCGCGCTCGACCTCGAGCGCAGGGCCCGGAACGAGGACGTCCTCGAGCTGGAACGCCTCACGTCCGCCGCGACCCGGGCGGACGCGGCCGCCGCCTCCGCCCGGGAGCGCCTCGTCGACTCCGTCCGCGGCGGGGACGTCCAGGCCGGCGACCTGAGGGACGAGGAGGAGAGGGTCGTGGAGGCCGAGGCCCGAGCCGCCGCCGCCCGCGAGATCCGGCGCGCCGCCGTCGCCCGCCTCGTCGAGAGGGTCCGCCGGATCGCGCTTCTCCAGGAAGAGGTGGCCCGGAGGCGCTCGGCGTCCCGCCGGGCGGCGGACCCGGTCACCGGGCGCTGGGAGGCGACGATCGACCCCGGAGCACGGAGGGGCGCCTTCCGCCTCGTCCTTGACGGCACCCTCGTCTCCGGCGACTACACGCTGGACGGCGGCTTCCGCGGCTCGCTCCGGGGAACGTACGTCGGCGAGAGGATCACGATCCAGCGAATCGACTCGGAGCGCGGCTTCGACGCGACGTTCTACGGGCGCGTCCAGCCCCAGCTGAAACGGATCACCGGCACTTGGGAGGCGACGGCGATCGCGCCGGCCACCGGCCCGGTCGCGGGCACCTGGTCGGCGGCGCTCCTTCCCGACGACGAAGATGGAGGTTTGCCCTGAGCCACGACGACCACCTTCCCCCCCCGCCCGAGGCCCGGACCGGCTCCCGGGGCGGGGCTCGATCGAAGCAGGCCGCCGCAGTGGCCCCGTCGGCGCCCCGCTGGGGCGACCGGCTCCTCTTTGCCGCCCTGGGAGCCCTCGTCGGGTTCGCCGGGGCATGGGTCGCCCTCGACGGACGGCATGCGCACGTGCCGCAGCCCCCGGCGATGGCGATGGACGACCCGCACGCCGGCGTGCCCGGCGCCCCGCCGCTCGGTGCGAACGCGGGGGCGCCCGCGGCGGGAGGCGCCTCGTTCGACCGCGCAGCGTGGCAGCGCCTTCAGGACGCCCAGGCCGCCGCGACCGCGAAGCCCGACGACTACGACGCGCTCGTCCAGCTCGGGAATGCCGCCTACGACGCGCACGAGTACGCGCAGGCGATCGAAGCCTACGAGCGAGCGCTGAAGGTCCGGCCCGGCGACCCGAACGTGATGACCGACCTCGGCACGGCCTACCGGAACGAGGGTAAGCTCGACGAGGCGCTCTCGCTCTTCCGCAAGGCGCGGGCCGCGAACCCGAGCCACTGGCAGTCGCTCTACAACGAGGTCGTCGTCCTCGCGCTCGACAAGCACGAGCACGACGCGGCCGACGCCGCGCTCGCGCGGCTGAAGAAGGAGCACCCGGGTCTGCCGGCGATCGAGAACCTCGAGAGGCAGATCGGCGCCGCTCACTGAGGATCGTGAAGCCGCGGAGCGGAGACCTCTTCGAGGAGCCGATCCCGGACCGGCGGGCGACGCCTTCCGTGGCGCCGCTCGCCGAACGTTTCCGCCCGCGCGACCTCTCGGAGATGCGGCTCCCCGCGTCGGTCGCCGGGCCGTCGTCCCTCCTCGGCCGCGCGATCGAGGCGGACCGGGTCCCGTCCCTCGTCCTCTGGGGACCGCCGGGAACGGGGAAGACGACGCTCGCGCGGGTCATCGCGACCCGGACGAAGGCCCGTTTCCTCTCCTTCTCGGCCGTCGTCTCGGGCGTGAAGGAGATCCGGGAGGTCCTCGAGGAGTCGCAGCGTCTGGCCACGCGCGGCGAGAGGACTCTCCTCTTCGTCGACGAGATCCACCGCTTCAACCGGGCCCAGCAGGACGTCTTCCTCCCGTACGTCGAGTCGGGCGCGGCGACGCTCGTCGGCGCCACGACGGAGAACCCGTCGTTCGAGCTGAACGGCGCCCTCCTCTCGAGGATGCGCGTCGTCGTCCTCCCGCCCCTGTCGCGCGAAGACCTCGAGTCGATCCTCGGGAGCGCCGCGGCGGACGCCGAGCGGGGCCTCGGGGGGCGTGTGACGCTCGGCGAGGGGGCCGTCGACTGGCTCGTCGGCTTCTCCGACGGAGACGCGCGGCGCGCTTTGAACGCGCTCGAGACGGCGGCCGACCACGCGGGAGAGGGGGCCGTCCTGACGGCGGCGCTCCTCGGCGAGATCTACGCGCGGAAGTCGCTCCTCTTCGACAAGTCGGGCGAGGAGCACTACAACCTCATCTCCGCCCTCCACAAGTCGGTGCGCGACTCCGACGTCGACGCTTCGCTCTACTGGCTCGCGCGGATGCTGGAGGCGGGGGAGGACCCGCTCTTCGTCGCGCGGCGGCTCGTGAGGGCCTCGACGGAGGACGTCGGCCTCGCCGACCCGAACGCCCTCCGGCTCGCCATGGCCGCCCGCGACGCCGTCCACTTCCTCGGGATGCCCGAGGGGGCGCTCGCCCTCGCGGAGGCGACCGTCTACCTCGCGCTCGCGCCGAAGTCGAACGCGCTCTATGCCGCCTACGGCGAGGCGGCCCGCGACGTGGCCGAGACGCCGAACGCGCCGCCGCCCGCCGCGATCCTGAACGCTCCGACGAGGCTGATGAAGGACGTCGGCTACGGGAAGGGGTACGTCTACGCCCACGACACGGCGGAGGGGACGGCCGGCCTCTCGTGCCTCCCCGACGCGCTGGCCGGCCGCCGCTACTACCGGCCGAAGGGGACGGGGCGGGAGGCCGAGGCGAAGCGCCGCCTCGACGAGCTCCGCGAGCTGCGCGAGAGGCTCCGGCGGGAGCGGCACCGCCGCTGACCGCTCCGCGGTAACCTTTCCCCATGCTCGACCTCGATGCGATCCGCGCGAAGTTCCCCGCCCTCGGCTCGGGAGACGTCGTCTTCGACAACCCGGGCGGCACGCAGGTCCCGCGCGAGGTGACGGACCGGATCGTCCGCTACCTCCACGAGACGAACGCGAACCACGGCGGGGCGTTCCCGACGAGCCACGCCTCCGACGCCGTCGTCGCCGAGGGGCGGGCGGCGGTCGCCGACTTCCTCGGGGCGGCGCGGCCCGAGGAGATCGCGTTCGGCCCGAACATGACGACTCTGACGTTCGCGATGGCGCGGAGCCTCTCGCGCGGCTGGAAGCCGGGCGACGAGGTCGTCCTGACGCGCCTCGACCACGACGCGAACGTCTCGCCCTGGCTTCTCGCGGCCGCGGACCGCGGCGCGACGGTGCGCTGGCTCGACTTCGACCCTGCCGACTGCACCTGGAGCGTCGGCGAGCTCCGGAAGCTCCTGTCGGAGCGGACGAAGCTCGTCGCCGTCGGCTGGGCCTCGAACTCGGTCGGGACGGTGAACGACGTGGCCGGGGCGGCGAAGGCGGCGCACGAGGCCGGGGCGCTCGTCTACGTCGACGCTGTCCACTACGCGCCGCACGGCCCCATCGACGTCGCGGAAGCGGGGATCGACTTCCTCGCCTGCTCGGCCTACAAGTTCTTCGGCCCGCATCTCGGGATCCTCTGGGGGCGCCACGACCTCCTCGAGCGGACGTTCGCCTACAAGGTCCGCCCCGCTCATGACGCCCCGCCGGACCGCTGGGAGACGGGGACGCAGAGCTTCGAGGCGGTCGCCGGGACGCTCGGCGCGCTCGAGTACCTCGGCTGGGTGGGGGAGCGCTCCGGAGGGCCGTACCGCGAGGCGCTCTCCGGTCGCTACGCCGGTCGCCGCCTCGTCCTGAAAAGCGCCATGGCGGCCATTCACGCGTACGAGGCGCGACTCTCCCGCGCGCTCGGGGAGGCGCTCGCCGCGGTCCCCGGCCTCTCGGTCCGCGGGATCTCCGACCCGGCGCTCTTCGCCGCGCGCGTCCCCACGTTCTCGTTCACGATGGAGGGTCGTCACCCGCGGGCGATCGCCGAGGAGCTGGGCCGCCGCGGCTTCCGAGTCTGGGACGGCAACTACTACGCGGTCGGCGTGACGGAGCGGCTCGGCCTCGAAGCCTCCGGCGGCATGGTCCGCGTCGGCCCCGTCCACTACAACACCGTCGACGAGATCCGCCGCCTCGGAGCCGCCCTACGGAGCCTCTGAGGGAAGGGACCCAAGGGTGGGGTCAGGTCTACCATCTACACTCTGCGGGCCCGCAGAGTGTAGATGGTAGACCTGACCCCACGAGCGGGATGACCCCAGGAGCGGGACCCGTGGGCTCCTGGGCTAGTCGTTCGTCTTCTTGAAGCGGAGGACGGCAGCGCCGACGATGAGGACCGTGTAGGCCGTCATCCAGGCCATCGGCTTCCAGAGCTCGGGGAGGCTCGCGCCGCGGAGGACGATCCCGCGGATCACCTCGATGAAGTAGCGGGCCGGGATGACGTAGGTGATCAGCTGGAAGACCTTCGGCATTCCGTCGATCGGGAAGACGTAGCCCGAGAGGAAGACGAACGGGAGGAGGAAGACGAACGAGAGCTGCATCGCCTGCATCTGCGTCCTCGCGACGGTGGAGACGAGCATGCCGAGGCCGAGGACGGCCGCCATGAAGACGAGGCCGGAGACGTAGAGCTGGACGACGCTTCCGGCGATCGGGACCCGGAAGAGGAAGACCATCAGGCCGATGATCAGCGTCAGCTGGAAGACGCCGATCAGGATGAAGGGAAAGAGCTTTCCGAGGATGATCTCGAGGCGCGTCACCGGCGTGACCTGGAGCTGCTCGAGAGTGCCGCGCTCCCGCTCGCGGACGATGGCGATCGCGGTGAACGGGATGAGCGTGAAGGTCAGGATGATCGCGATCAGCCCGGGGATGATGAACGTCGCGGTCCGGAGGTCCGGGTTGTACCAGGGGCGCACGCGGAGGTCGACGGGGAGCGCGGCCTCCTTCCAGCCGGCCCTGCGGGCGAGCGTCTGGACGGAGAGCTGGTTCGAGATGCCGGCGGCGATCGACATCGCCTGGGTCGAGGTCGTCGTGTCGGAGGCGTTCACGATGAGGAGCGCCCGCGCCGGGGCTCCCCGTCGACGGCTCTCGCCGTAATCCCGGTCGATGACGAGGGCGCTCGAGACCCGGCCCTCGTCCATCTCGCGCCGCAGCTCCTCGAACGAGCCGACGGTCCCGACGACGTCGAAGTACTGGCTGGCCGCCATCTTCGCGACGAGCTCGCGGCTGTCGAAGGAGCGGTCCTCGTCGAGGACGATCGTCTTCAGGTGCTTGACGTCGTAGTTGATCGCGTAGCCGAAGATGAACGTCTGCATCACGGGGATGAAGACCATCATCCGGAGAGTGATCGTGTCCCTCCGGAGCTGGAGGAACTCCTTGCGCATCAGGGCGAGGAGGCGGTTCACGTCGTCACCATCCTTGTCGGCGGCTGGGCTGCGGCCTTCCGCTCGGCGTACCCGCGGGCGAGGTCGACGAAGACGTCTTCCAGCGAGGGCTCGGCGACCGCCGGGGTGCCGAGCCGCGAGACGAGGGAGAGGGCGTCGTCGACGCGCCCCTCGCGGGCGAGGACGCGGAGCCTCAGGCCGAAGAGGTAGGCGTCTTCGAGAGGCGCTGCCCCGCGGACGGCGGCGAGCGCCTCGAAGGGGGCGCTCTCGAGGTCGACCTCGAGAAGCCGCCCGGAGATGCCGCGCTTGAGCGCGTGGGGCTCGCCGTGGGCGATCAGGTCGCCGTTGAGGATGAAGGCGAGCTCGTCGCACTGCTCGGCCTCGTCCATGTAGTGGGTCGTCACGAGGACCGTCATCCCCTTCTCGGCGGCGAGGTCGTAGATGAGCTCCCAGAAGAGCCGCCGGCCCTTCGGGTCGACGCCGCCGGTCGGCTCGTCGAGGAAGAGGAGGAGCGGCTCGTGGAGGAGCGCGGCCGCGAGGGCGACGCGCTGGCGCATGCCGGTGGAGAGCGATTCCGTGAGGGTGTCCTTCAGGCGCTCGAACCGGAGCGTCCCGGAGAGCTCCCGGATCCGCTCGTCGAGCCGGGGGCCCGCGAGCCCGTACACGCGCCCGAAGAAGCGGAGGTTCTCCTCCACGGTCAGGTCGAGGTAGAGCGAGAACTTCTGGCTCATGTAGCCAAGGCGGCTCTTCCAGCGCTCGGTGTCGGTCACGTCGAGGCCGTCGAAGCCGCGGGCCGTCCCGGACGTCGGGTTGAGGAGCCCGGCGAGCATCCGGATCGTGGTCGACTTGCCGGAGCCGTTCGGGCCGAGGAACCCGAAGACCTTCCCGCGCGGCACGTCGAACGTCACGCCGTTCACGGCGACGAAGTCCCCGAACTTCTTGACGAGACCTTCGGCACGGAGGAAGACCCCCGGAGGAAGCGGCGCGCGGGAGGAGGTCTCGGCTCTCACGTCTCGACCTCGTCGCCAGCCAGCACGAACACGTCTTCCAGCGTCGGCGGGACGAGCCGGACCCCGTCCGCAGGGACGAGGCCCGTGAGGCCGGCGCGCACGGAGTCGAGGATCTCCGTCCCGGTGCCGGCGGCGCCCCGCAGGTGGAGCCGCGTGCCGAAGAGGGAGACGTCGTCGACGGCGTCGATTCCGGCGAGGCGCCGCCGGACTCCGTTCCGGTCGGGCGAGAGGACCTCGAGGATCGGCCGGGGGAAGGCCGCGAGGACCTCGTCGCGGGTGCCGACCGCGAGGAGCTTTCCCTCGTCGAGGAAGCCGAGGCGGGTCGCGTACTCGGCCTCGTCCATGTACGGCGTCGAGACGACGATCGTCAGCCCTTCGTGATGGAGCTCGTTCAGGACGAGCCAGAACTCGCGTCGGGAGACGGGATCGACCCCGGTCGTCGGCTCGTCGAGGAGGAGGAGCCGCGGCTTCGTGAGAAGCGCGGCAACGAGGGCGAGCTTCTGCTTCATCCCGCCCGAGAGGGCGCCGGCGAGGCGGGCGCCGAAAGGGGCCATCCCGACGCGGCGGAGCAGCTCCGCGGCGCGGGCGCGCGCCTCGGCGGACGGCACGGAGTAGAGACGGGCGCGCAGGTCGAGGTTCTCGTCGACGGTCAGGTCCTCGTAGAGCGAGAAGCGCTGCGGGACGAGGCCGAAGGTGGCTCCTTCCGCGCGCCGGAGCGTCCCCGCCGTCGGGGTGAGGAGCCCCGCGACGAGGCGGAAGAACGTCGTCTTCCCGGCGCCGTCGGGACCGATGAGCGCGAAGAGCTCCCCTTCGGCGATGCGCAGGTCGACGCCCCGGAGGGCGGCGTGCGCTCCGAAGCGCTTCTCGAGGCCGCGGGCTTCGATCATCGCCGTCTCAGCGAAGGGAAGCCGACGGGACCGCCGGCGGCTTCGTCGTGCCGGCGGGCGCCTCCCCGCCGGTCTCGACGACCACCTCCGCGGGCTGGCCCGGGACGAGGGCCGCGTCCCAGCCGGCGTCGAGGTCGACCTTCGCGGCGTACACGAGGTTGACCCGCTCCTCGCGCGTCTCGACCGCCTTCGGCGTGAACTCGGCGGTCGGAGAGATCTCGGTGACGCGAGCGGGGAAGGCCCGCCCGGGGAAGGCGTCGACGAAGACCTGGGCGGAAAGACCGGGCCGGACCCGACCGAGCCGGGTCTCGGGGACGAACGTGCGGACGTAGAGCCGATCTGCGAACGCGAGGGTCAGCGCGGGCTGACCCGTGGCGAGGAGGAGACCCGGCTCGGCCATCCGGTGGAGGACGACGCCGTCGGCCGGCGCGCGGATCTCGGCTTCGCGGACGATCGTCTCCGACTGCTTCAGGATCGTCTCGGCACGACGGACGTCGGCCCGCGCCTGCTCGGTCTGGAACTTCCGGAATCCTTCGCGGGCGAGGGCGAGGCGTTCCGCGCTCGCCGACCGGACGGCCAGGGTCCTCTCGAGCTCCGTCCGGGCGCGGTCGAGGTCCCTCGGTATCCCGACCCTCCTCGCCATGAGGGCTTCCTGGCGGGCGAGCTCCTTCCGGGCGAGCTCCACGGCCGCCGTCTTGTCGGCGAGGTCCGCCTCGGCGGCCGCGACCTCCTGGCTCCGGCTTCCCGACTGGAGGTCCCGAAGGCGGGCGGATGCCGAGCCGAGGGCGTCGCGGTCCCTTTCGACAGAGAGGGCCGTCTCTCCGAGGTCCAGGGTGACGAGGAGGTCGCCCGCCTTCACGCGGTCGCCCTCGCGGACCTTCACCTCGAGGACCCGGCCCGCGACCTTCGGGGCGAGATCGACCATGGCGGCCTCGATCCTCCCGTTGAGGCGGGTCGCGCCGCTCTCGCCGGCCTTCTGGCAGCCGGCGAGGAGAAGGGGAAGGAGCACGGCCGCGGCGAGGCGGCGGGAAGCGCGGTTCATCGGGTTCCTCTCTCCGGCACGGCGGCCGGCGCGGCGTCGTGGAGCTGAATCTGACGGTCGGAGAGGAGCGTCCCCTCCGCCCGGGCGCGCTCGACGCGCGCCGTCCGGAGGTCGGCGAGGGCGCGCGTCTCGACGAGGAGCGCCTGCGTCAGGTCGTTCTGGCGGGTCAGGACGAAGAAGCTCGTCGTCAGGCCCGCGGCGAAGCGCTCCTCCTCGGCGCGCAGCTGCGTCTCGGCGGCCCGGTGCGCGGCGCGGGCGGCCGCCACGCGCTGCTCGGCCGTCTCCTCGGCCAGGGCCGCGTTCCTCACCTCCACGCCGACCTGCTGACGCGCCCGGAGGAGGGCGAGCTCGGCCTGGCGGCGCGCGGAGCGAAGCTGCTTCGACTCGGCCCGCGCCGTTCGGTTGCCGAGGGGCAGCGCGAAAGAGAGGCCGACCGAGGCGTCGGGGTAGCGCCCCTCGCCGAGCGTGCCGAGCGATCGGCCCGGCCCGCCGTCGAGCGCCGCGGGGACCTCGACGGGACCGCTCGGGAAGGGGGGAGCGACCCCGGGGTTGAGGTCTCCGGCTAGCCCGCGGCCGGTATAGCCGGCGACGAGGTCGAGCTGCGGACGAGCGTGGTCGCGGGCAGCCTCGTCCTCGATCGCCAGCCGGTCGAGGCGGGCGGCCGCCTCGGCCACCTCGGGACGCCGCTCCTCGGCGGCGGCGACGTCGGGCGCCGCGGAGGGGGCTGGCGCCGGCTCGGCCTCGTCGGCGGGGACGAGGCGGCTCGCCCAGGCCGGATCGGCGGGGTCGCCGAGAAGGAGCGCCTTCAGGGCGTTCTCGGCGCGCGCGGCGGCCTCGCGAGAGGCGAGCAGCTCCCCCTTCCGCCGCTCCAGCTCGGCGAGCGGCGTGGCGAGGTCCGATTCGGAGAGCGTCCCCGCCTCGACGCGGGCCTTCACGTCCTCCTGCTGCCTCTCGGCGAGAGCGACGGCAGACGCCTGGGCCTCCACCGCCTGGCGGGCCGCGACGAGCGACCAGTAGGCGCGTTCGACCGCGGCGACGGTGTCGGAGGCGATGCGGCGAAGGGAGGCCTCCGATCGGCCCCGGTCGATCCGCGCGACGCGGAGCGCTGCGCGGGCGGGATCGATGACGCGGTTTCGCAGGAGCGGCTGCCGGATCTCCAGCCCGAGCGAGCTCGTCCAGGCGGGGGAGAGGATCGAGAAGACGTTGTCGGTCTTCTCTCGCGCGAGCGTCGAGGTGAGCGTGAGCGAGCCGCCGGTCGGGAGAAGCTGTACGACGCCGAGGGAGAGGCCCGCGCTCCGGACGGTCGGCGCGAGCTCGCCGGCCGGCGCCCCGGAGAGGATCGAGTTGACCGGGTCGGTCCGTTCCCGCGCCCGGACGTCGACCCGGAGGAGCGGGTCCCAGGCTCCCCGCGCGCGGAGCTCGCCCGCGTCGGCGATGGCGGCCGCTTCCCGCTCGACGCGGAGCTCGACGTTCCGCTCGAGCGCGGTTTCGCGGGCCTCGGCGAGCGTGAGGCGCAGCTCCGGAGCGGGGTCATCGGCATTCAGCACGCCGGCCCGGAGGGCCGCGAGGACGAGGAGCAGGGTAGACGCTTTCATCGTCTTCCCCCTCCGCCGCGCTCCGCGGGAATCCTCACTCGCTGCAGGCGAGGGTCGACGGCGTCGGCGAGCCGGTCCAGGACGTCGGGGTCGATCGACGCGAGGGCCTCCCTCTCGACGTTCGTGAGCGCTTCGGGCTCGCCCGCGGCCGCCGTGATCGTCGCGACGGGGTCCGTCCGGAAGCGCAGCCGGATCTCCTCGTCCGTGGCGAGCCGGCCGATGATGTGTTCGACGGTCTTCTGGCTCATCTCGAGCATCCTTCACCGAGTCGGTCGCAAGCGTTCTGCCATCGTCGACGACTCGGGTGGTGATGGCGCATTTCGTTGCCAGGGAACGTGTTGAGGTTCCCGGACGGCCGGAGGTCGGCGTGACGTCGTCGAATCGAGTTGATCCGATCGGAGCATGTTGCTCCGATCGGATCAATCGACGGGGTCGATGCCGAGTCGGCGGAGCTTCCCGTAGAGCTGACCGCGCGTGAGGCCGAGGGCTCGTGCGGCGCGGCTCTTGTTGAAGCGTGCCTCCGCGAGCGCCTTCTCGATCGCCCTGCGCTCGAGCTCGGCCAGAGATTCCGCACGGAACGTGCGGGAGGGCGATGGGAGTCCGGGACGTTCCGGGGCCGACGGAGCGGCGAGCGCCGCCGTGCCGGCGTGCGGGCGTTCCGGCTGCGGCACGATGAGGTGCTCGTGCGTAATGAGGCCCCCGTCGCTGAGGATCGAGGCGCGCTCGAGGACGTTCCGGAGCTCGCGGACGTTCCCGGGCCACCGGTAGCGCAGGAGCGCGTCCATGGCGTCCCGGGAGATCCCGGCCGCCGGACGGCCGAGCTCGGCACCGATGTCCTCGAGGAAGGCGCCGGCCAGCGGGAGGATGTCGTCGGGCCGCTCCCGGAGCGGTGGGAGACGGATCTCGAAGACGGCGAGCCGGTAGAAGAGGTCCTCGCGGAACGTGCCACGCGCCATGGCGGACGCGAGGTCGCGGTTTGTGGCGGCGACGACGCGGACGTCGGCCCGCTGCGTCCGGTTCCCGCCGAGCCGCTGGAACTCCTTCTCCTGGAGGACGCGCAGGAGCTTGGCCTGGACCGAGGGGCTCGTCTCGCCGATCTCGTCGAGGAAGAGAACGCCCCCCTGCGCGGCCTCGATCCGGCCCGGCTTCGCCGCGTGCGCCCCGGAGAACGCGCCTCGCTCGAAGCCGAAGAGCTCGGACTCGAGGAGCGTGTCGGGGAGGGCGGCGCAGTTGATCGCGACGAACGGACCCGTCGCGCGCGGCGAGGAGGCGTGGAGGAACCGTGCGACGACCTCCTTCCCGGTCCCCGACTCCCCCGTGAGGAGGACGGTCGTCTCGGCCGACGAGACCTTCGCCGCCTGGCGAAGGACCTCCTTCCAGGGAGCGGAGACGCCGACGACGCGCGAGGCCCGGCCGTGGGCCGCGAGCGCGGCGACGAGCCCTTCGACTCGGCGTTCCAGGCGCCGGGCGCGCTCCTGAGCCTCGGCGGCGTGGCGCGCCGCCTCCGCGAGGTCGTGATGCGAGAGGGCGAGGTGCACGAACGCGGAGATCCGCTTCGCGACGAGGACGTCGCGCGCGGCGAAGGCGCCGGCCCGAAACGACAGGAAGTTGAGCGCCGCGACGATCACCCCCTCCTCCTTCAGCGGGACGCGCAGGACGCTGCGGATTCCGAACTTCAGGAGGGGGGCGTTCTGTCGCCGGAGCGTCTCGTCGGCCGTGATGTCGTCGAGGACCATGAAGTCCCATTCCCGCTGGACGACGGTGGGGTCGGGGAGGGGGACCGTCTCGGGGACGTCGAAGCCTTCCGGGACGGAGGCGTGAGCCCAGACCCGGATCTTTTGCCGGTCGGACGTGATGCGTCCGAGGGCGAGCGCGTCGTGAGGCAGGACCGCGCGAGAGATCTCCGACACTCGGCCGAAGACCTGCCGGACGTCGAGGACGCCCGTGAGCGTCTCGAGGAGGTCGTCGACGGCCTTGAGCCGCCGCAGCTCCTCCACCTCGGACCGGAGGCTCTCGAGCTCCCCGGACGGCGAACGAGGTCCGGGCGTTCGCGGCACGCTCATCAGGCCGATTCTACGGAGCCACGCGAGGTCGGGCTCCTATACTCGCGCGAACGTGCACCGCCGGCTCGCCCTCCTCGCCGCCGCGATCCCGCTCGCCCTCGGGGGTTGCGGCCGGCCCGGGGCCGTCGAGCGACCCTACGTGATCTCCGTCCCCTACGACCTCGATTCGCTCGATCCGGGGCACAGGAACCGGCTCAGCGACTTCTCGCTCCTGGCGAGCTTCTACGAGCCGCTCGTCGTGACCGACGCGAACCTCTCGGCGCGCCCTGCGCTCGCGCAGCGCTGGAGCAACCCGGACGCGCTCACCTGGACCTTCGAGCTGCGGCCGGGCGTCCGGTTCCACGACGGGAGCCTCCTGGGGGCGGAGGACGTCGTCTGGTCGTTCGACCGTCTCCGCGCGGAGCCGGGGCTCGAGCTGGCCGGGCACGTCTCGGCGATCGACAGCGTGCGCGCGATCGGCGAAAGGACCGTCGAGCTGCGGACGCGGCAGCCGGTCGCGATCCTCCTGAACAAGCTGCGGTTCATCCTCGTCGTCCGAAGAGGGGAGACCGGACCGATGCTCCGCGAACGGGTGAACGGAACCGGCCCGTATCGGCTGGCGAGGCTCCAGCCCGGGCGCGAGATGAGGCTCGAGCGGAACGAGGCGTACTGGGGGCCCCGACCGGCCCTGCGCGAGGTCCGGCTTCTGCTGAATCGCTCGCCCGCGGAGGCGCTCGAGGACCTCCTCTCCGGGCGCAGCGACTTCGTCCAGTCGAACGCGAAGGCGACGGAGGAGTCGCTCCGCGGCCGAAGCGGCTTCGAGGTGCGGAGGCACGGCAGCGTCTCCGTCAAGTTCCTCTTCCTCGCCCTGAACCGCGCGGCCCCGAAAGACGTGGACGGCGGGAAGAACCCCTTTCGGGACGTCCGGGTCCGCCGGGCCGTCTCCCTCGCCATCGACCGCACGGAGCTGGCCCGACGCCTCTCGGCGCCCGCGATCCCGACGAGCCAGCTCGTGCCGCCCGGGATCTTCGGCCACGACCCGTCGCTGAAGCCGCAGCCCTACGACCCGGCCGAGGCCCGGCGGCTGCTCGCCGAGGCCGGCTGGCCGGACGGCTTCGCGCTCGAGCTCGCGGCCCGCGGGCTCTTCGCGGAAGCGGCCGGGATCGTGGCGGAGATGCTCGGGGAGGTCGGGATTCGCGTCCGCGTGCGCGCTCTCCCGGAGGGAGCCTGGTTCCGGGCGATG
>JAKLER010000139.1 GCA_022711615.1 Acidobacteriota bacterium | reverse complement strand
GGACGGAGCCGTTCTCCCTCGTCTTCCTCGGGCCGCTCCACCCCGTCCTGCCGCAGCAGACGTGGGACCTCTCGCACCCCGCGCTCGGGACGCGGTCGATCTTCCTCGTGCCGATCGGCCCGAAGGACGGCGGCATGCGCTACGAGGCCGTCTTCAACTGACCGCATCGGCGCTCCAGGAGAGGAAGAGGTAGACCCCTTTGTCCTCGACGAGACGGAAGCCGAGCCGCTCGTAGAGCGCGAGGGCCGGGTTCATCCGCTCGACGTGGATCGAGACGGCCTTCCCGGCCGCCCGTGCCCGCGCCTTCAGGCCCTCGAGGAGCCGCGTGCCGGAGCCCCCGCGCCGCGCCTCGGGAAGGAGCGCGACGTCGACGACGCGGATCTCCTTCGGGCCCTCCCAGAGGTAGAGCCTCCCGGAGTCGACGCCCGCGACGACGATCACCTCGAAGGTCGCCCCCGCGTAGTTCGCGCGCCACCAGGCGTCCTGCGCGTCGAACTGCTGGCGGAGGAACGCCTCCTTCGCCTCGGGCGGCCAGGGCACGGGGGCGAGCTCCTCCTCGCGCGTCGAGGCGTAGACGCGGAAGAGGAGCTCGCGATCGGCCGGCGTCACGGGACGGAGCGTCAACGCGCGCGGCACGCGCGTCTCCGCCATCTCTCCCCGCTCCGCCATAGCCGACCTCTCCACGCCCGCGCCTCCCCGGTCAGGTCCGCGGCGGGTAGACGCCCTGCAGCGCGATGCAGAAGTTGAGCGTCAGGTACGGCTGCATGTTGTTGTGCGGCTGGTCGCCGCCGGCGGGGGCGAGGGCGTTGCCGGAGAGGCTGACGTTCGCCGTCGACTGGTAGAGCGTGCCGCCCGACGAGAGGGCGAACGAGGCGGTCGGGCTGACGACGTTCGTGTCGGCGATGTCGAGGACGTCGGCCCGGAGCGTGTGCGCGTGCGCGGGGATTTCGCTCTCGAGGAGCGAGACCGTATCGCTCCCTCCCGTCTCGCCGAGTTCGTGGAGCGACAGGCCCGGCCCCTGGCCCGGGTGCATCGGGGCGTTCCCCTGCATGTTCGGCAGGCCGAAGTTCGACTTCCCGTCCCCGCCGTAGGTCGTGCCGAGGAGCGAGAAGAGGGCCGTGTTCTGCGAGAGCGGGAGGATCTGACCGTCGCAGAACGCCCAGCCCTTGGGCGCGAAGTTGAACGGGAAGATCCGGATCTCGGCGACGAAGGGGTCTGCCATGGGGTGCTCCTCGTGGCTCTCTGCGGATCAGGTCGGGGACGGAAAGATGCCGAAGAGGCTGATGATGAAGTCGACGCACAGGTACGGCTGGAAGTTGTCGTGCGGCTGGCTTCCGCCCGTCGAGGTCACGGCGCTCGCGGAGAAGCTCCCGTTCGCGGCGTCGTTGATGTAGGGCGTGACGTTGAACGACGTCGCCGGGACGTTTCCTGCCGGGCTGACCTGGTCGCCCGTCGCGGTCGAGGCGAGAACCGCGTGCGTGTGGGCAGGGATCTGCGAGACCGTGAGGGTGACCGTCTCGACTCCGCCTGTCTCCGCGAGGACGAAGCCGTTCCCGAAGTGGAGCGGGACACGGCCGCGCAGGTCGGGCAGGGCGAACGTGCTCTGCCCGTCCCCGCCGTAGGTCGTCCCGATCAGGTTGAAGAGCGTCTCGTACTCGGAGATCGGGAGGAGCTGGCCTTCGCAGAACATCCAGCCCGCGGGGGCGAAGTTCCCCGCGAACATCCGGATCTCGCCGACGTAGGGCTGCGCCATCTCCGTCTCCTCAGGTCTGGCTGGGGAAGATCCCCTGAAGGGCGATCGAGAAGTTGAGGACGAGGAACGGCTGCATGTTCAGGTGTGCCTGGCTCCCCCCGACGTTCGCGAGAGTCCCCGGCGTCATCGACGTCAGGCTCGTCGGCGCGTGGTAGACGTTGTTTCCTCCGCCGAGGACGCGGCCCGTCGGATTCGCGTTCCCGCCCGTCGCGGCCGACGAGGCCTGGACGGAGTGAACGTGCGTCGGCAGCTCGGAGATCGAGAGCGTGTGGGCCTGCTCGCCCCCGCGCTCGCCGAGCGTGTGCCCGCTCCCCATGTGGATCGGGACCCGCCCCTGCAGGTTCGGAAGGGCGAAGTTCACGCGCCCGTCCCCTCCGTACGTCGTCCCGAGAAGGGAGAAGAGGCCCTGGTTCTGGTTGATCGGGAGGAGCTGCCCGTTGCAGAGCGCCCACCCCCTCGGGGCGAACCCGAAGCTCATCATGCGGATCTCGGAAAGAAATGGTTCCGCCATCTCGCTCTCCTCCTCTACTCGATTCTCGCTGTCGTCACGGCAAGCAGGGGGCGCCGCCGATGAAGCCGCCGACGCCGGAGGCGACCGTGTTCTCGGCCAGCGCGGTCGGCGACGCCACGTTCCTGCCGATCAGGTAGTTCTGCACCGCCGTGTTGTCGTTGTTCGCCCCGCCGTAGCCGGGGAGGCGAACCGTCGTCGACTGTCGCTGCCGGAGCCGGACGTCGGTCCCTCCGTTCGCGCCCGAGCCGTTGATCGTGTTCGCCAGTGCCCCTGCGCCCCCGATGTCGACGCAGATCGCGAAGGTGTCGCCCGGAACCGTCCCGCCGTTGAGGTGGATGCCGTTCATCGGCAGGCCGCCCGTCCCGGGGTTCGAGACCGTGTTCCCGGTGACCTTCGCGTTGAAGCTCCCGCTCATCGCGGACGCGCCGCCACCGGTCAGCAGCTCGATCCCGAAGTTGTTGTACTGCCGGATCTGGTTGTTCGTGACGTACGCGCTGAACGTGCCGAGGCCGGCCGTCTGGAGCTTGATCCCCGAACCGGCCACCGAGCCGGAGTTCGCGAGCCCCGCCACGCCGATCGTGTTGTTCGTGAAGGTGCCCGTGAACGACCCCGGGTCCGTCGACTTGACGATGAGGACCGCGTGGCCGTTCGCGTCGCGGAACGTGTTGTTCGCGATGTTGTAGGTCAGCGTCACGCCCGACGGGGTCGTGCTGTCGCCGCCCGTGATCGTCACGCCGCCGCCGCCCGTGGCGATGGCCGGGTGGTTGTTGGAGAGCGTATTGCCCGTGAAGACGAGGTCCGAGACGCTGGAGCCGAGCAGGTTCAGCTGGAAGAGGTCGCCCGCGGCCGACGTGAAGGTGCAGTTCTGGACCGTGACGTTGAGGACGGCCGCTCCGCTCGGTTCCAGCAAGAGCGCGTCGTTCCCCGTCGCGGCGTTGTTCGCTCCGAACGTCGTCGCGTCGAACGTGATCCGGTTGAGCGTTCCGGACGAGTTGCGGACGCGGAAGTTGTCCTCCACGCCGCCGCTGATGCTGGTGTTCTGGATGAGGGCCGTGCCGGTCAGCCCGTCGAAGGCGATCGTCGCCTCGTCGATCGCGCCGTTCGTCCCGTTCGCGCCGTTGACGACCGAGTTCGTCAGGCTGAATCCCGAGACCCCGATGCCGCGAATCGCGAAGTTCGGGAAGTCGTTGAGCTGCATCCTCGAGAGGGAGACGTTCGAGACGTTCGAGAGGTAGACGCCGCTCCCCGCGACGGCCCCGTCCGCTCCGGCCTGGTTCCTGATCGTCCCGCCGCTCCCGGCCGTCCCGGTCCCGGCGACCGTGAAGCTCCCCGACGTCCTCGAGAGGTAGATCCCGTTCGGCCCGCCGTTGGCGTTGACGGCCGTCAGGGTCACGGCGAGGGGGGTCGTCCCGGCCGTCCTCGTGATCTCGACGGCCGTGGCGCCCGTGGTCGTGATCGTGCCGCTCGGAACGGTCAGGGTCCCTGCGTTCTCCGTCGCCAGGAGGCCTCGCTGGTTTCCGTCGGGGCTCACCGTGAGCGCTCCGAACGTCACGTTCCCGGCGTTGGAGGCGAGGTTCACGCCCGTCCCGCCCGACAGCGTCGTGGAGGTCGTCCCGAGGCTGATCGTCCCGCCGGCCACGGACGTCTGGACGTCGATGCCGATTCCCGCCGGATTCGTGACCGTCGTCGTGCCCGAGGTGAACGTCCCGCCGATCCCAACGAGGTTGAGCCCCTTGCCGGTGCTGTTCGAGGAGGTCAGGCTCGTGAACGTGATCCCCGAGGCGCTCGCGGAGACGCCCGTGAGGTCGACGGCCGCGGCGTTCGTCGCCGACACCGTGACGCTGTTCTGGACGGTAATGCCGGTGATCGCGCCGGCCTGGTTGTCCGTGAAGCCCACGGCTCCGGTCGTGGCGATGTCGAGGGAGCTGACGAGGACGGAGCTGCCGCCGAGCGTGACCGTTCCGGTGAGCGTCGGCTTGCCGGCAGCGCCGATCGTGAGACCCGAGCCGCCGAGCGAGAACGCCGCGCCCTGGCCCCAGAGGACCTGGTTCGCATCCAGGATGATGGCCCCCGTGGTGGTCGCCGCGCCCGTGTGGACGAAGACGACGTCGCCGGCTCCAGACGAGACGTCGGCGTTGGCCAGGTTGTTGAAGGGCGAGTTCGAGGTCCCGATCCCGTTCGCTCCGGAGCTGTTGACGTACCAGACCTGCCCGACGAGCGTGATGGTGACGCTCGCCGCGGTCTGGGACTCGACGCCGTTGGACGTGACCTTGTACGTGAACGTCGCCGAGGTCTCCGCGCCCGCGTTCGGCGTGTAGCGGAAGGCACCCGCCGCCCCGAGCGTCACGGTCCCGTTCGCCGGCTGCGTCAGGCTCGTGACGGTCAGGCCCGGCCCGAGGTCGTTCGAGAGGATGTTGGTGGCGCTCGCGACGAACGGCGTCGCCGGCGTCGGCGTGTACCCGCCTGCGTAGTACTCGGTGTTCCCCGCGCCGTTTGCATAGGCGTCCGCGACGGCGACCGGTCGGGAGACGAGGGTGTAGGCCTTCGCGATGGTGCAGGTCGTCGCCGTGTTCGTCGCGGTGACCGTGAACGAGAAGGAGCCCGTCCCGAGGGCTCCGCCGGGGGTCCCCGTGAGCGCGCCGGTCGCGGGGTTCAGCGAGAGCCCTTCCGGCAGGGAGCCGGCGGTGACGGCGTACGTGAAGCCGCCCGAGCCGCCGCTCGCCGTGATGGCCTGGCTGTAGGCCGTGCCGAACGTGGCGTCCGGAAGGACCCCGGCGGCCGGAGTCATGTCGAGGACGTTCACGGTGTAGCTCTGCGAGCCCGCGCAGCCGTTGACGTCGGTGGCGGTGATGCTGAAGGAGAACGAACCGGCCGCCGAGAGCGGCCCCGAGAGGACGCCGGTCGTCGGATTCAGGGTCGTTCCCGGCGGGAGGGTCCCGGTCGACGTGAAGCCGAACGGTGCCGTCCCCGCCGACGGGGTGATCGTGGTCGTGTAGGTCGATCCGACCGTCGCGCAGGTCGGGACGGCGGCGAGGCCGATGACCGGGCAGATCCGGACCGTGAACGCGCGGCTCCCGGTGCAGCTCGTCGTGGTGTCGGTCGCCGTGATCGTGAACGTGAACTCACCTTCGGCCGACGGCGTTCCCGTGATCGCGCCGTTCGTGCCGAGCGTGAGGCCGGTGGGGAGAGCCCCGGCCGTCACGGCGAAGGTATACGGGCCGGTACCGCCGGCCGCCGTCGCGGTCTCCGGGTAGGCCGTTCCTACGATCCCGCCCGGAAGCGTTGCCGGGCTGACCGTGATCGTCGGGCAGACGACCGTGACCGAGAAGGGGGCCGAGCCGGTGCAGGTCGCGCCGGTCGCCGAGTCGGTCGCCACGATCGTGAAGTTGTACGTCCCGGCCGCGGTCGGGGTCCCCGAAAGGACGCCCGTCGTCGGGTTCAGCGTCAGGCCGGTCGGGAGCGTCCCCGTGGCGCTGAAGGTCCACGGCCCGACGCCGCCCGTCGCCGTGAAGGTGTGCGTGTAGCCCGCCACGCCCGCCGTCACGTTCGTCGGCGGCGCCCCGCCGCCAACCGTGATCGTCGCGCACGCGACGACGAGCGTGTACGCCTGGTCTCCCGTGCAGTTCGTCGGGTCGTGCGTCGCTCGGATCGTGACGTTGAACGTCCCCACCGCCGTCGGCGTGCCCGAGATCTCACCCGTCGCCGGGTTCAGCGTTAGCCCCGCCGGCAGGGCGCCGGAGAGGATCGAGTACGAGTAGCTGCCGCCCGCGAGCGCGCTCGAGGCGGTGACCGTCTGGCTGTACGCCGTCGCCGCCGTCGCGCCGGGCAGCGCACCGGGCGAGAGCGTGATCGTCGGGCACGTGATCGTCAGCGGGTAGCTGCGCGAGACCGCGCATCCGTTCGCGTCCGTCGCCGTCACCACGACCGTGAAGCTCCCCGGCTCGCCCGGCGTGCCGGAAAGAACGCCCGTCGTCGGGTCGAGCGCCAGCCCCGTCGGCAGCCCCGTGGCGCTCCACGCGATCGTCGCCCCGCTCCCCGCCTGCGTGAAGGTGACCGGCCCGTACGCCGTCCCCACCGTCCCCGCCGCGAGGCTCGCCGGCGCGTTGATCGCCATCTCCGGGCAGATCCGCAGCGTGAAGGCCACGCTCCCCGTGCAGCCGTTCCCGTCCGTCGCCGTCACGACGACCGCGAAGCCCCCGGCTTCCGTCGGCGTCCCCGTGAGCGCTCCCGTCGCCGCGTCGAGCGCCAGCCCCGCCGGCAGTCCCGTCGCGCTCCACCCGATCGGCAGCACGCCCCCCGTCTGCGCGAAGGTGGTCCCCGCGTAGACCTGGCCAATCGTCCCCTGCGCCGCCGTCGCCGGCGTCACCTCGATCACCGGGCAGATCCGCACCTGGTACGCCGTCGCCCCGCTGCACCCGTACTGGTCCGTCGCCGTGATCGTGAAGCTGAAGAGGTCCGCCGTCGTCGGCGTCCCCGTGATCGCTCCGCTCGCTCCGTCGAGCGAAAGGCCCGCCGGGAGCGTCCCCGCCGTCACCGCGTAGAGGTACGCCCCTCCGCCGCCGGCCCCGAGGACGGTCTGGCTGTACGCCGTCCCGACCGTGCCGTTCACGAGCGTCCCCGGCCCCACCGTGATCGTCGCGCAGACGATGCCGACCGTGTAGGCCTGGCTCCCCGTGCACCCGTTCCCGTCCGTCGCCGTCACCGTGAAGTCGTAGGTCCCTGCCGCCGTCGGCGTCCCCGTGATCGCTCCGCTCACGCCGTTGAGCACAAGGCCGGGCGGGAGGGCTCCCGTCGTCACCGCGTACGTCATGGTCCCGAGGCCGCCCGAAGAGCCGACGCTCTGGATATAGGCAATGCCCGTCGTGCCGCCCGGCAGCGTCGCCGGACTCACCGTGATCACCGGGCACTCCACGACCAGCGTGTAGGCCCGCGTCCCCGTGCACCCGTTCGCGTCCGTCGCCGTCACCGTGAAGCTGAACGTCCCCGTCACCGTCGGCGTCCCCGTGAGGACCCCCGCCGTCGTCAGGGTGACCCCCGTCGGCAGCGCCCCGACCGTCACGGCGTACGTCACCGTCCCGACTCCGCCCGTCTGCGTCAGCGTCACCGGCCCGTAGGCCGCTCCCGCCGTCGCGTTCGCCAGGCTCGCCGGGCTCACCGCGATCACCGGGCAGTCGATCACCAGCGTGAGCGCCCGCGTCCCCATGCACCCGTTCGCGTCCGTCGCCGTCACCGTGAAGCTGAACGTCCCCGTCACCGTCGGCGTCCCCGAGAGAACCCCCGCCGTCGTCAGGGTGACCCCCGCAGGAAGCGCTCCGGCCGTGACCGCGTACGTCGCCGCCCCGACTCCGCCCGCCTGCGTCAGCGTCACCGGCCCGTACGCCACTCCCGCCGTCCCGTTCCCGAGCGTCGCCGGCGAGACCGTGATGACCGGGCACTCCACCACGAGCGTGTAGGCCTGCGTCCCCGTGCACTCGTTCGCGTCCGTCGCCGTGACCGTGAAGGGGAACGTCCCCGTGACGGTCGGCGTCCCCGAGAGGACCCCGGCGCTCGACAGCGTCAGACCCGCCGGCAGCGCTCCAGCCGTCACGGCATACGTCGCCGTCCCGACGCCGCCCGCCTGCGTCAGCGTCACCGCCCCGTAGGTCACTCCCGCCGTCCCGTTCGAGAGGCTCGCCGGGCTGACCGTGATCGTCGGACAGCTCACGACGAGCGACGTCGCGAGGCTCCCGGTGCATCCGAGGGAGTCGGTTGCGGTGACCGTGAAGGGGAAGGTCCCGACGACGGTCGGCGTCCCCGAGAGAACGCCCGCCGCGCCGTCGAAAGTCGTTCCGGCCGGGAGCGCACCCGCGGTGACCGCGAAGGTCGTGGCACCGACCGCGCCGGACACGCTGAAGGGCGTCGGCGCGATCGCCACGCCCGCCGTCGCCGCCGGGAGCGTCGCCGTGACGGAAATCGGGTTGCAGACGACGATCGGCCTCGGCACGGTCACGTCGCAGCCGTTCGCGTCGCGATAGACGATCTCCGAGTCGTAGCGGCCCGCCTCGGTCGGCGTCCCCTCGATTCGGCCGTTGCTCGAAACCGTGAGCCCCGGCGGGAGGCGGCGCCCCTCGAAGGTGCCCGAGCCGGAGCCCCCGGTGACGCTCAGGACGACCATCGCGTAGGGAGTCCCGACCGTGCCGCCCGGAAGGTCCGTCGGCGAAATCGACATCGGCGGGCAGCCGACCTCGATCGTGTAGGCGCGTTCGCCGGCGCAGCCGTTCGCGTCAGTGACCGCGACGGAGAACGAGGCGACGCCGGCCTCTGCCGGCGTTCCTTCGAGAAGACCGGCCGCGGTGAGGACGAGGCCCGCGGGCAAGGCACCCGCGGAGATCCGGAAGGCGAGCGGCGGCCGCCCGGCCGGAGCCGTGAACGTGGCTCCCGCGTAGGGCTCGCCGACGGTCGCCGCGACGAGCGCGGTCGGCTCGACGCCGAGGTCTCCGCAGACCGCGATCTGGAGCGTCCGCGTCTTCACGCAGCTCCCCTTCCGGACCGTCAGGGTCACGGCGACGGGGCCGGCCTCCGGGAAGGAGGTCGCGTACGAGCGGACGTCCTTGTCGAGCTCGACCTCGGGGCCCGCGCCGATCCGGAGAGACTGCGACGTCAGCTCCGCGGTCGGCGGATCGAGCTTGACGGTCCAGGAGAGCGTCGTCTCGACGCCCGGCTTCACCGGCAGTGGCGTCGCCTCGAACGCGACGATAGCGACCTTCGTGCAGTCGCCGCCCCCCGGAAGGCCGAACGGACGCGTCACGGCGTCTCCCGAGCCGTTGTCGATCTGGCTCACGTAGGCGTCGAGCGCGCCCTGCTCGACCGTTACGTCGATGCGCGAGTTCGGCGGGACCGTGGCGAGGGAGAGCCCGTCGCGCGAGGTCCTGCCCGCGAGCGACGAGGCGAACCAGTCGGCGACGCCGAGCTGGCCCCATTCGCCGGGAGCGCGCCGGAAGGGCGTCCGCCCCTGCTCGGCGCCGCGCTCGTCCCGGAGGACGAGAGCCCCCGCCGCGCCCTCGGGACCGCCGACGAGCGCGAGGTTCGTCCGGGTGCCGGGGACGTTCAGCGTCTGGTCGATGCCCGTGAAGAAGCCGGTAGCGCCCGCGGCGAGGAGCCCCGTCGGCCAGACCGAGACGAACTGCTGCGCCGAGAACGTCCCCTTCCGGACGCCGGCCGGGTCGACGTTGTTCGTCCGCGCCGCCACGAGGAGGGGCGCCTCCGCGGAAACGAGGAGGGCGCTGGCCGTCCTCTCGGGGAAGCCGAGGAGCGCGAGGACCCTCGGCACCTCGACGACGCCGTGCGCCGGGATCGGGACGACCGCGCTCGCCGCCGTGGGCGCGCCGAGGGATCGGATCGTCGCGACGACGGGCTCCGCGCCCGGGTTGAAGATGCGCAGGTCGGTGACCCAGAAGGCCCCGAGGAGGCCCGGCGAGAGGGCGGCGCCCGACACGAGGCGCTCGGTCGCGCCCGACGGGACCCGCTCGCACGGAAGGGCGATCGCGTCGGAGGTGACGTTGTCGTTGACGACGGCGTAGGCCGTCGCGTGGCCGGCCTTCACCTCGAATTCCGCGCGCCCGACGGGGAGCGAGGATTCCCCGGCGATCGCCGTCACCGGCTTCTGCCAGACCTGGGGAGTCTGGGCCGAGAGGGTCGTCTCGCCCGCCAGGCTCCCGTCGGAGTCGAAGACGCGGACCACGACGATCGTTCCCGGGTCGACGAGGGTCACGGAGAGGTTCGTCCGGTATCCCGTCTTCGGGTCGGCCGAATGGCTCACCCAGATCGAGTGCCCCGTCTCGCCGGCGCCGAGCAGGTCCGCCTCGGGCACGGCGAAGAGGCCGAGGCCGTACGGCCCTTCCGCCGCGGCGACATTGCGTGTCGTGAGGCTCGCGAGGAGCGCGGCATCCGAGAGGACCGTGATCGTCCCCGCCCCGTCGTCGGCGAGGCCGAAGAGCGTCTTCAGCGCGGCTTCGATCCGCACGCTCTCTCCCGCCGCGAGCGTCCGCGTGACGGGAGCCGGAGGCGTCTTCCCGGCCATCGGAACGAGCCCGATCGTCGCCGTCGCCGCCTCCTCGCCCGGGTTCGTCAGCTCGAGGGTCGAAGAGAAGCGCGCGCCCTGGAGGCCGGCGAGCTCGGCCGCGCCCGGAAGGTAGGTCGTCTCCGCCACGAGGAGCGTCGAAGTCCCGAGAGCGGCAGCGAGAACGAGCCCGAGGGCGGTGCGGTATGTCATTTTCTTGACCTCACGAGATCGACACGAGTCTTCGAATCGGGGACGGGCCGGTCGTGCAGATGGGGCTCCGGCGAAGTCACCGGAACT
>JAKLER010000138.1 GCA_022711615.1 Acidobacteriota bacterium | reverse complement strand
CCGCAGAAGTTCTCGAACGTCTACCCGTCGCTCTACGGCTTCATCCCGCAGACGTTCTGCGGCGAGGAGAACGCCGCCTTCTGCGGGCAGCGGACGGGCCGGGACGGGATCGTCGGCGACGGCGACCCGCTCGACGTCTGCGTCCTCTCCGAGAAGGACATCTCCCACGGCGACGTCCTGATGAACGTCGTCCCGATCGGGGGCCTCCGGATGATCGACAACCACGAGGCGGACGACAAGATCGTCGCCGTCCTCGAGGGGGACGCCGTCTTCGGACAGCTGCGGGAGATCTACCAGCTCCCGCCGACGCTCGTCGACCGGCTGAAGCACTACTTCCTCACCTACAAGCAGGCGCCCGACTCCCTCCAGCCGCACCGCGTGGAGATCACGCACGTCTACGGCCGCGAGGAGGCGCACGAGGTGATCCGCCGCAGCCGGGCCGACTACGACAAGAGATACGGGAAGCTCCGCGAGCTCCTGACCGCCGCGCTTCGGGCCTGACGCACCCCCGTCGCGCCTCCAGATGGAGAGAGACCTCGAGAGCCTTCGCGCGCTCCTCGCCGATCGCTATCGGATCGACGGCGAGCTCGGGCGGGGGGGATACGCGGTCGTCTACCGGGCCTGGAACCTGCGGCTCGAGCGCGCGGAGGCCCTGAAGGTCCTCTCGCCGAAGAGGGGGGACGACGACGACTTCGCCCCGCGCTTCATGCAGGAGGTGCGCCTCGCGGCGGGCCTCGAGCACCCGTCGATCGTGAAGGTCTACGACTACGGCGAATCGGGCGGGACGATCTGGTACTCGATGCAGCTCGTCGACGGGCAGTCGCTCGCCGTGCGGCTTCGCCGCGCGGGCGCCTTCTCCGAGCCGGAGGCGGCGCGCCTCGCCGTCCCGCTCCTCGACGCCCTCGCCTACAGCCACGAGCGCGGCATCGTCCACCGTGACATCAAGCCCGAGAACGTCCTCCTCGACGCGGACGGCCGGCCGTACCTCACAGATTTCGGCATCGCGAAATCGGCCGGGTCGCTCGTCAAGACCCAGACCGGCTTCCTGATGGGGACACCCGCCTACGTCTCCCCCGAGCAGGCCCAGGCGAAGCCGCTCGACGGCCGAACCGACCTCTATGCCCTCGGCGTCACGCTCTACCGGATCGTCTCGGGCCGCTACCCGTTCGAGGCGCCCGACCCGCTCGGGGCGGTCGTCCTCCGCCTCACCCAGCCGCCTCGTCCCCTCGTCGAGGTCCTCCCTTCGGTCGAACCCGGGTTCGCGGAGATCGTCATGCGGGCCCTCGAGCGGGACCCGGCCCTTCGATGGGGGTCCGCTCGCGCGATGGGGGATGCGTTCGCCGGCTTCCTCGCCGGGAAGCCGGCGGGGAGCGGGCGGCTCCGCGTCCCGAAGGCCTCCGCGACGCCGCAGTCCGCGGAGGTTGCCACGGCGCCCGACGAACCTTCCGAGGCGACCCGGCTCGGCCCGGCCGGACAGGTCGGCGTCCCGATCTCGCCTTCGGCGACGGTGCCCCCCGCCGAGAGGCCCGGACGACGGCCACGCAGGCTCGGCGTCCTCGGGCTCGCCGGCGCCGTGGTCGGTCTCATCGTCCTCCTCGGGATCGTGACGCTCCTCGTCGCCCCCCGCCGCGATCGCGAGACGGACCCCTCCCGAACGCCCCCTTCGCCGCGCTCGACCCCGTCCGCTCCGACCTCGGCGGCTCCGACGCCCGTCGTCGCCGACCGGCCGATCACCGAGGCTTCTTCGAAGGAGCGTGCGACGTCGACGGCGGCGCCGAACACCGAATCGGCGCCCGCCGCACCTTCCCGACGGCGGGCGCCAGCCGAGACCCTTCCGGAACCGCCCCCGATCCGCCGCCCCGTCAACACCCCCGAACGCCTCGACCCGGAGCCCCCCTTCGCCGGGCCGCCCCCGGCAGGCTGCCCGGGGGCAAGGGTGAGGGTCGGCTTTGCTGTGGACGAGACGGGGAAGATCACCGCCCCGCGGCTCTTTCCCTCGGAGGCGCCGCCGGAGTGCGGCCGTTTCGTCCTCGACGCGCTCCCGGGCTGGAGGTGGCGGCCCGCGGTGGACGCCTCCGGCGCCCCGGTCCCGTCGGCCCGGCTCATCGTCGAAATCCAGCTGCCCTGAGCTTGCGCGACTATCATCGGCTGATCTCGATCCGAAGGGAGACGCCCAGATGACACGGTCCCGGCCCCTCCTTCTCCTCGTCGTCGCCTCGGCTTCGCTCCTCCCGGCCTGCACCCCAAAGAACGCCCTTCGGATGGCGATCGAGGTCGTCTCGGAGCCGGACGCGGCGATCGTCTCTTTCAAGGGGAAGGACGTCGGGACGACACCTGCCTCCCTCCGCGTGAAGACGTTCGACGAGCTGATGACGATCGCAGCCCGAAAGGACGACGCGCCGGTCGCCGAGAAGCGGATCCGCATCCTCTCGCCCGACCACGCCCAGCTCGTCTTCCGCTTCGGCGCGGAGCCGTCGGAGGTGGCGAAGCGCCTCGGACTGGCTCGCGTCGTCGTGTTCGACTACTCGGAGAAGGTCTCCTTCGACGTCAGCAGGAGCGAGCTGAAGCCGGAGGGGCTTCCGATCCTCGATCGCCAGGCCGAGATCCTCGCCCGCTACTTCCCGGACGTCGACGTGTACGTCTGTGGCCACACCGACGCGACCGGCGGCGACGACTTCAACCTGCAGCTCTCCGTCGACCGCGCGCGGGTCGTCGCCGACCGCCTCTCCGGCAAGGGAGTCCCGCCCGGGCGCCTGAAGGTCCAGGGTTTCGGGAAGGAGTTCCCGAACGACACGAACGAGACCCCCGCGGGCCGCGCGAACAACAGGCGGACGGAGCTGATCCTGCCGCAGTAGAGGAGCCGGGACGGACGGCTCTTCCGTCGCTCCCTCCCGGCGCTACTCGAGGAGGTGGCCGACGGAGGGTTCCCTCGAGCGGCCGCACCGGGGTCGGCCGCTCGAGGGAACCTCTCGGGGAGCGGCGCTACTTCTTCGCGCCCTCGTCCTTCTTCCGGATCACCATCACCCGGACCTTCTCGCCGTCACCGTCGTCCTTCGCGATCCAGTTCATCGGCAGGACGCCGGGCGCGAGGACGGCCCCGCTCTCGATCAGCTCCTGGAGGACCTGCTCGACGGCGCCGCGCGTGCGGGGGTCAAGGCTCTCGAGGCTCTTCGGGGCGGCCTTCTCGAGGACGTCCGCGGCTCGCGGCGTGTCGGCGCCCTCGCCGATCGTGTAGGCGAAGGCGTGCTTCTTCATGACGACCTTCTTCTCGTCGTCGCCCGTGAAGACCATCGTCGGACCGTCCCCTTCGCCGACCTTCACGACGTGGACCTCCTTGCCGCCCGGCAGGAGGACGCGAGGCCCCTCGCCGTCCGCGAGGGTCTTCACGGTGAGCTCCTTTTCGCCGATCTTCAGCGTGTAGCCGTCCTCGGTACGAGTCACGAGGACCGGCTTGCCCGCCTCGGAGGTCAGCGTCTTCGTCTCGCCCGGCTTCATCGGGTCGAGCTTCAGGACGGTCGCCTCCTTGTCCTTCGAGGTCGCGATCGTGATCGTCGTCTCTTCCTCTCTGTCGCCCGCCTGGGCGGCCCTCTCGTACGAGAGGAGCGGGGCGACGAGGGTGATCACGGCACCGGCGGTGAGCGCGCCGAGGGCGGCGCGGGAGAGGTTGCGAGAGATGCTCATCGGGGTCCTCCGTTCGCTTTTTCCGGCTTCGCGCCGGCTTTCCTCGTCCTGGCGCAAGCGCCGGGCCAGCAGATCGGGGCGCCTGGCGGGGGGGTCGGCTCCCCAAATGGGGAAACCGCTCCCGAAAGCGGGTGCTCGCCTGCCCGGGGGACCTACTCCTCGACGGCGGCGAGCCCGAACTTCTCGAGGCGGTAGAGGAAGGCCTTGTAGGGGAGTTCGAGGAGGCGGGCCGCGCGGGCCCGGTTCCCCCCCGCGAGCTCGACCGCCTGCCGGAGGGCGTCCTTTTCGTGCTCCTCCCACGACAGGCCTCCCGGCGGGAGCTTCCAGCCCGCGTCGGGCGCGGGCCGTCCGCCGAGCGGCTCGGGGAGGTCCCCCGCCGAGACACGTCCCCCCTCGGAGAGGAGGACGAGCCGCTCGACGACGTTCGCGAGCTCGCGGACGTTCCCGGGCCAGGAGTGGTCGACGAGCCTCGCGAGGAGCGGCGGAGGGAACGGCTCGACGCGGATGCCGTAGCGCCGCTCCGTCCGGGCGACGAAGTGGCGGACGAGGAGCGGTATGTCCTCGCGCCTTTCGCGAAGCGGAGGGAGCGTCACGGAGACGACGTTCAGCCGGTAGTAGAGGTCCTCGCGGAAGCGCCCCTCGGCGACCTCGCGCGCGAGGTCGCGGTTCGTGGCGGCCAGGATGCGGGCATCGGTCGGGACCTCGACCGCCCCGCCGATCCGCGTCACGACGCCTTCCTGGAGCGCGCGGAGGAGCTTCGGCTGGAGCGGGAGCGGCAGCTCCCCGACCTCGTCGAGGAAGAGGGTCCCGCCCGTCGCCTGCTCGAGCTTCCCTTTTCGCGTCCGGTCGGCACCCGTGAACGAACCCTTCTCCGAGCCGAAGAACTCGGCTTCCACGAGGCTCTCCGGGATCGCCGCGGCGTTCACCGCGACGAAGGCCCCCGCCCGCCGCCGCGAGAGGGCGTGGAGAGCCCGCGCGACGAGCTCCTTCCCCGTGCCGCTCTCCCCCGTCAGGAGGATCGTCGCGTCGGTCCCCGCGAGCTTCTCGACCTGCCGGTAGAGCCGCGCCATCGACGGGCTCTTCCCGACGAGGTCGACGAGGCGGTCGCGGTCGCGGACCTCCTCGGAGAGCCGCCGGTTCTCGTCGGCGAGGCGCCGCGCACGAAGCGTCCGCTCGATCGCGAGGAGGAGGGCCGCGCGCTCGAACGGCTTCGTCAGGTAGTCGTCGGCTCCCGCGCGCACCGCCTCGACCGCGTGGGCGATCGTCCCGTAGGCCGTCGCCATCACGAACCCGGTCTCCGGGAAGCGGGCCTTCACCTCCGCGAGGAGCTCCGTCCCGTCTCGCCCGGGGAGCTTCCAGTCGGAGAGGACGAGGTCGACGGGCGAGGCCGCGAGCTCGGCGAGGGCGGCGTCGACGGAGCCCGCCTCGGCGACGGAGTACCCCTCGCCGCGCAGGATCCCGGCCACGATCTTCCGCTGGTCGATCTCGTCCTCGACGAGGAGGACCCGCGCCTCAGGCACGGAGCCCTCCGCCGCGGGGGCCGGCCGTCAGGACGGCCCGCGTCCCGAGCGGGACCCGGGCCTCGAGCGCGAGGCTCCCGCCATAGCGCGTCGTCGCGATCCGGTGCGCGAGGAAGAGCCCCATCCCGGAGCCGCTCGGCTTCGTCGTCACGTGGGGCGTGAAGAGGCGGGCGCGGACCTCCTCGGGGAGACCCGGCCCCTCGTCCTCCACGCGGACGACGGTGCGCCCTTCCTCTCCGGCGACCGAAACGACGACCTCGCCGCCGTCGGGGCTCGCCTCGACGGCGTTGACGACGAGGGCGTGGAGCGCCGCCTTCAGCTCCGGCGCGACGGCCCTGAGGCGCGCGGCGCCGCCCGGCGCCACCGACACCCGGACCCGTCCGCGCGCCTCCTGGAGCGCCGCGAGGGCCACCTCCTCTGCGAGGGCGCGGACGTCGACCTCCTCCTCGGCGCCGCCGCCGGCGGCGAGCGCGAGGAACGAGCGGATCGTCCCGTCGACGCCGGCGATCTGGCGCCGGGCCGCGGCAGCCATCGCGGCGGCGTCGGGGTCGTCGGGAAGGCGTGCGGCGAGCTCGTCGACCGAGAGGCCGACGGCGTGGAGCGGGTTCCGGAGCGCGTGCGCCATCCCGCGCGCGACCTCGCCCATCTCGCCGAGGTGCTCGCGCTCCTTGAGGGCGAGCGCCTCGCGCTCGAGGGCCAGAAGGTGCGAGGACATCTGGTTGAACGCGGCGATCGCCGCCCCCACCTCGCCCCCCTCGCGCGTCTCGACCCGCGTGCCGAACGCCCCTTCGCCGACCGTTCGTGCGGCGCGGGAGAGCTCCGCGAGCGGGCGCGTCACGCGGTGCGCGACGAACGCGGCCGCCAGGAGGCCGAAGGCGACGATCCCGAGGGAGCCGAGGACGAGCCGAGTCCGGAAGCGACCGACCGCCTCCTTCACGCCGGTTCCCGGGATCGGGATCTTCACCTTCTCCACCGGCCCCTCCAGGAAGAGGAAGCCGGTCCCGCCTTTCGTCGTCCACGTCTTCGTCGAGGAGGTCGTCCCGCTCCCTTCGGTCCGGACCGTCGTGACGACGAATCGCGGCCCCTCGGCCTCCTTCGGGCCGGCCTCCGGTCCGGCCGTCCGGTCTTTCGCCGGCGCCTCCGCCGCCGAGGGCGGAGGCAGGGTCACGACATGAGCCTCGTCGCGGACGACGATCCGCCGGACGCCCGCGTCGCCGCCCAGCTCGAGGAGCTTTCCGTCGCGGCGCTGGAGGACTCTCACGACGTCCTTTCCGACCGAGGTCGCGACGGCCGTCACCTCGACGCGCAGGTCGCGGGTGAGCGCCTCCACGAGGAGCCATTCCGCGCCCACCATCAGGG
Source organism: Acidobacteriota bacterium (assembly GCA_022711615.1). GTDB lineage: Bacteria > Acidobacteriota > Thermoanaerobaculia > UBA5066 > UBA5066 > UBA5066. The sequence continues at coordinate 4,166 of JAKLER010000138.1, read as the reverse complement.
CGAGGAGGCCGCCCATGAGGGCGAAAAGCTTCACGCGGAGCGTCATCGGGAGCCCGAAGATACAAGGTCCGTGCCGTCGCCCGGCTCCTCCGAGCCGAACGCCGACGGCGCGCCGTCGAGGACGACCACGTACGGCCGGCCCTTCGTCTCCGGCAGGTCGTACTCGAGGCGCGGATCGGCCAGGAGCTCCCGCCGAACGTCCGGCGGCGCGTAGTCGAGGAGGTAGAAGACCGGTCCCCAGGCCGCCCCTCCCGGATCGACGACGTCCCGGATGAGGCGGGCCGCCTCGACGAGCTGCTCCGGCGTCCGGTCGACGTTGTGCTTCGTGTAGCGCCCCGACTTGTTATTGACCGTGAACTCGCGCGACTCGGCGTCCCAGAGGATCTCTCCCCCGATTCTCCCCGGCGCCCCTCCGAGCGCCGAGACGTGCCCGTACGTCTCGACGTACCCCGCCTCCCGGTCCGAGCCGTCCTCCGGCCGATGGAAACCGTTCGGGTAGGTGCGGCCGAGCGGGTGCGGCACCTCGCGCACGATCGCGACCCGGCCGGCGGCGTCGATGACCCACTTGTACGTCCCGTCTCCCGGCTCGAGGAGCGCCGGGACGTCGCGGGAGGCCACCTGGAGATACGGGTTCAGAAGGACCTTCCCTCTCCGGTCCGCCTCGTACGGCTTGACGTAGGCGGGCGGGACGGCGGCCCCGTACTTCGCGTCGAGCGGGTCGGCGGGCGGCGCGGCGAGCGCCGCTGACGCCGCGAGGAGGAGCGCGTTCGTCGTCCGAGACGCGTACCGGAGCATCCGAGCCTCCTGCGCGCGGGACCGACAGGGCCGCGCGCGAAGCGAGTCTAGCGGTCCCGCCCTCCGCGACCGCCCGGTCCGGGCCGATCCGGCCGGAGAGCCGCGGTGGCCCGAGACGATGCCCGATCCCTCCCGGCGCGGGTTTCCGCACTCGAGCGCGCGGAAACCCGCACAACGCCTCCCCCTGCCTTCCGCCCGCATCCGTCAAGCCTCTGGAGCAGAATCGTTTCGAGACGTACGGTCTCTCCGGCACGACGCTTGCGCCCCGGCGACCGTGGAGCCCGCGCGGGCTCCGCGATCTCGAGCTTCAAGACGCAAGGGAGGAGCCCCCACATGGCCCAGGAGATCGAACGCAAGTTCCTCGTCGCCGGTCCCTTCAGAGAGCAGGCGACCCGGCAGACCCGCATCGTGCAGGGATACCTCTCGTCGGTCCCGGAGCGGACCGTCCGCGTGAGGATCAAGGGCGACAAGGGGTTCCTGACGATCAAGGGAATCGGGAACGCCTCCGGCGCCGCCCGGTACGAGTGGGAGAAGGAGATCCCGGTCGCGGAGACCGAACAGCTCCTCGCGATCTGCGAGCCGGGCGTCATCGACAAGGTCCGCTGGCTCGTCCCGGCCGGCGCGCACACGTTCGAGGTGGACGAGTTCCACGGCGAGAACGAGGGGCTCGTCGTCGCCGAGGTGGAGCTCGGGGCCGAGGACGAGAGGTTCGAGAAGCCGGCGTGGCTGGGCGAGGAGGTCACCGGCGACGTCCGGTACTTCAACAGCATGCTCATGAAGACCCCGTACACGCGCTGGGGACGGCCGGCCGAATGAGCGAGGGAGCGGCGGCACCCCGGATGGAGGACAGCGCGAGAGATCCTCTCGACATGCGCAACTACCGGATCGAGCAATTGCCGGTCCGGGAGAAGTCCCGTTTCGAGAAGGCCCTGGCGGCGGCCGGCGCTCCGCTGGCCCTGGCGGTCTTCGTGGTCTTCGCCTTCCTGGCGGACCTCCCGTTCCTGCAGGGGATCGACCCGGGCACCCTCGTCTCGGACGCGGCGAAGAAGGCGTTTGCCGCCGGCGGAAGCGAAGCGTTCAGCCAGGCCAACGGGTTCATGCTGGCCATATTCCTGGCCGCCATCATCCTGTGGGTCACCGAGGCGCTCCCCAACTACCTGACCAGCCTGATGCTGATCATCTCCCTGGTGCTCACGGGCGTGCTCCCCGAGAAGAAGGCCTATGCCGAGCTCGGCCACCCGGTGATGTGGCTGAACATCATGTCGTTCGTCCTGGCGAGCATGCTGGTGGCCACGGGGCTCGCCAAGCGGATGGCCCTGTGGCTGATCCTGCGCTTCGGCCACACCGCCTCCGCGGTCTTCATGGTCTTCATCGTCCTCAACGTGGTGCTCTCGGCGTTCGTCTCCGCCACCACCGCCAAGGCTGCGCTCCTCCTGCCGCTTTTCATGGTCATCGCGGCGATCTACGGGGCCGGCGGCGGTTCGGACAAGACGAACTTCGGCCGCAGCATCGTTCTGCAGAATCTCCTGAACATCAACCTCGGGGCGGGCGCCTTCATGACCGGCTCGGGGGCCAACCTGCTGGGCGTGGCCATCATCGGCGGCTCTGCCGGCGGCGCCATCTACTTCTCCGACTGGATGAAGGCGATGTTCCCCGTCATGGTCGGTCTGATGCTGGTGGGCTACCTCCTCGCCATGAAGGTGTTCTTTCCCCTCTCGCCCGAGGAGAGGGCCCCTCGGATCGAGGGGGGGATGGAGCGCCTTCGCGCCGAGTACACCGCGCTCGGGAAGATGACTTCCGCGGAGATCCGGGCCTCCGTCATCTTCCTCGCGATCCTCGGGCTCTGGGCGACCGACAAGCTGCACGGGATCAGCCCGACCGCCGTCGCGTTCGTCGGCGCGATCGTGGCGCTGCTGCCTCGGATCGGCATCGTCAAGTGGAACGACGTGGACGTCCCGTGGCACCTGATGCTCTTCTCGGCGGGCGCCTACGCCCTCGGTGCCGGGCTCGACGCCACCGACCTGCCGGCCGTCGCGGTCAACGCCTTCTTCGACCACGCGGGGATCGGCCAGGCGACCCCCTTCTGGGTGCTCTACCTGCTGCTGACCGGCGTCATGCTGTTCAGCGCCCTCGTCTTCCAGTCCAAGACCATGCGGGCGATGATCTTCATCCCCATCGCGATCGGGGTCGCCGGGCGTTTCGGCTACCCCGTCCTGAGCCTGGCCCTGCCGGTGGCCTTCCTGATCGAGCACGTCTACGTGCTGCCGTTCAACAGCAAGCCCGCGGCGCTCCTCTACGAGACGGACCGGTACACGCTGACCGACTCGTTCCGGTTCGGCTTCTCCATGATGCTCATCTCCTGGCTCGTCATCATCGTCGCCGGGGAAACGTGGTTCCGCTTCCTCGGGATCACTCCCAAGGGCGTCTTCGGGCTCTTCTGACGCGAGCCGGCGCGGGGAGGACGGCTCGGACCTGACTTCGCCGCAGGTCCGAGCACCGGCTCCCTGGGCCCGGACGGACTTCCGGCCTAGGGAGCCGAGACCGCCAGGCGAAGGACGCTCGCGAGGACGAACAGCCCGACCAGGGAGAGCAGGACCGCGACCGTCGACGCGAGGACCCACCCGGCGACGATCCCGCCGACGGCCCGCCACTTCACGGGGCTCCTCCTGACGAGGGAGATGCCGAGGATCGCTCCGGCGACCGCCTGCGAGCTCGAGACGGGGACGAGCGGCGGGGCCGTCAGACCCGCGCCAAGCCGCTTCATGACCCGGCGGGAGTAGGCTGCAATGCCGGTCGCGATGGCGAGGCCGCCCGCGAGGAGGAGCATCTCGACGCTCGAGACGCGGAGCGGACCGAGAGCGACCTCTTCCGGGAACGGCGAGACGCGGACGAAGCCCCCCATCACGTTCGCGATGTCGTTCTGCCCGAGGCTGAAGGCGCCGAAAGCCCCGACGGCGAGGGGCCCGGCGCGCGTCCAGGCGTCGACCTCGAGGAGGTGGATCCTCATGTGCGGCATCGCCGCCCGCGCCGCGACGAAGAGGGCGGCCGCGAGGGCCGCCGTCCGGAAACGGACCATCTTCGTGGCGACGGCCGTTCCGATGACGTTCGCGGCGTCGTTCGCGCCGAGCGACCAGCCGAGAAAGAGGCCGCTCGAGAGGAAGAGCCCGCTCAACGCGCGGGGACCTCCGAGGGCGTCAGGAGGCAGAGCCCGCCAGAGCGCTCGCCCCGGCGGCCGGCCGCGGCGCGGCGCTCACGGGGAGCTCGAAGACGTTCTGGACGACGAAGAGGCCCACGAGCGCGAACAGGAGGGCCGCCGCGGGCGCGGCGACCCAGCCGATCGCGATCTGCCCGAGAGGCTTGAGCCGGATGCC
>JAKLER010000137.1 GCA_022711615.1 Acidobacteriota bacterium | reverse complement strand
AGGCGCTCGACTCGGCCGGATTTCAGAGGCTCGCGCTGCCGTGGGCGGCCGCGTTCCTCGCGGGGAAGTGCTTCCTTCGATACCGCCGTCGCGGCGGCGTCCGCTCCTCGACGCTTCCCGACTTCTACATCGGCGCCCACGCCCTGGTCGAAGGACGGACGCTCCTGACGCGGGACGCCGCGCGCTACCGGACGTACTTCCCGCGCCTCGCGCTCGTCGCGCCGAAGTAGAGGACGGCAAGCTCCCCGAGGAGTCTCCCCGAGGGGTCAGGTCTACCATCTACACTCTACGGGTTCCCGTAGAATGTAGATGGTAGACCTGACCCCCCTTCCTTTGCCCGGCCGTAGGATTCAGCGGTCGGGGGGCACTTCCTCAAGGAGGCGCGGATGTCGCGATGGGTGCGGGCCTTCTTTCTCGTTTCGCTCCTTCACTCCTGGGTCTCGCTGACAGCCGACACCGTCTGGAAGGTCGCCGACGAGGGCCCGCGGACACCCGTCGCCGTCGAGATCGTCGGGGACGATACGAGGACGATCGCCGTCGCGACCGGCGGGGCTGCGGAATTCGACGGGACGCGCTGGCTTCCGGTCGCCCTGAACACCGACGCGGTCCTGCCGAAGGAGCGGGAGATGTACGCGGTCGGTGGCCGGATCGGGGCATTCTCCGTGGACGGCACCTCGGTGCGCCTCTACCTCCTGCAGGGAAGCACCTGGTCCCTGGCAGCGTCCGAGCCCCTCTCGAATTGGCCGTTCTGGTGGAACGGCCGGCCTCCCGTGCCGCGCGCCGCCGATCGCATCTACCTGCCGGATCCCGCGTTCGGGAACTGCGAGACCGTACAGAGTTGCCCGGCCGACGCGGCCGCGCGTCGCCTCCGGTCGATCTCGCTCGCCGACGGCTCCATCCGGGAAGAGCCCGGTCTCCCTGTCTGCTCGGGTCTCCTCTTCGGCGTCGCCGATCGACTCTTCGTCATCGCCATGCCGCCGCCCTGCTGCGGAGCCTGTCCGAGCAGTGCGGGGCCGCGCACGGTGGCGCTCGACGACGGTCTCCCCGCCTATCGCCTCGACGGCGACCACTGGACGGAGCTCCCACCGTGGACGCGACCGCTTCCCGACACCTTCTCTGCGAGCGCGGCCTGGCTGTTCGAGAGGGACTCGGCGACGACTTCCAGGTCGCTTACCCTCTTCACCGCGAGCGGGTTCTCGGATCCGATCCCGATCCCCGCCGGTCAGCTGACGAACAACCCGAAACCGATCGAGTGGAACGGTCGGATGCTGCTGCAGGCCGAGAGGCTCTACGAGGTGCGCCACGGCGCCTTGCTCCCGGTCGCCCCGGAATGCCCGATACCGGGCGCGAGGCTCTTCGCAGCCGGGAGTCGGCTGTTCGCCTGGGACGAGGGCTGGGCGGTCTCCGCGCTCTCGGGCTCGGCGTGGGAGGAGACCTCCGGCGTTCCCGAGGTCGCCGGCGGGCAGGTCTTCTTCAAGGGACGGACGAAGCACTACGCGATCCGGGGGAATCGTCTCTTCCGGCGGGACGACTCCGGCTGGGTCGGCCTTCCTCCGTCGCCCTCGTCGGCCGACCTCCGTTTCCTGTACGCCGGTCAGTTCGTCTTCCTGGAGGACGACCCGGTCTTCCTCGATCAGGGCTATTCGGGCACCTATGGCGCGTGGCGATACGACGCCCCGTCCGGCTCCTGGGTGGACCTCAACCCCCCGCCCGCGATGCGCGGCCCGGCCCTCGTCCACGACGGGGACCTGTACGTCGGGAATCGCGACGAGGCGGAGGGGAAGCTCGCGGTCCGGCACGACGGGGCGTGGAACACGCTGGAGACCGGTGCCGCCGTTTGGCAGCTTCGGGAAGCGAACGGGCAGCTCTACGTCTTCGGATGCCGGACGAGCGAGTCCGACTACGACGTCTGCCGGCTGGACGAGGGCCGGCTGGTCCCCGCCTTCCCGGGGCTCGAGGCTGAGGGTATGCAGGCGCTCGATGTCACTGGGAGGAACGGAGAGACTCTCGTCTCCGTCGAGGACAAGCAGCCTCCCGAGTACCCGGCGTCCTTGCGAAGGGTGCTCGTCTCGGCGGATGGCGCGGGCCACCGAACTGTCCTCCGCCAGGGGGACCTCCGGGACGCGGGGCACGGCAGCTACGGCCAGGGCCTGCTCTCGCCGCTCGTCCCCTTCGGCGAGGAGCTCCTCCTGCCGGGCCTCTCCTTCCGTGACGGTCAGCTCCGCGCGCAGCGGAGCCCGATCGTCCCGAGCATCCTCGATCCGAAGGGGCGGTTCGCGTTCCGGGACAGCGCCTCGACGGAGTACATGCACTACCGCGGACCTCTGCTCGTCCCGTCCGCGAGGGTCCGCAAGAACCTCGTCGCGGCGGTCGACACGACGGGCGTGGGCGGGACCCGGTATCGGAGCGTTCTTCTCGTGGCGAATTTCTCGGAGACCGAGACGGCCGTCGCACGCGTCTTCGCGGCGGCCCACTGGGACCCGTTCCTCGAGATACCTCTGCCTCCGCGAGCCCAGGTGGCGATCGACGATCCGAAGCCGGGATTCCTCGGGCCGATGGCGGTGGAATTCGAGGGACTTACGGACGAGGCCGACGCCTGGGCCGCGATTCGGGTCTGGAGCCCGTCGGACGGAGGGACGGCCGGGACGGCGATCGTGGGGACGAACCCGGGAGTCGTCCCGCTGAACGCCGTCGTCGTCCCGCCTCACGCTAAGAGCGGCAGCCGGACCCAGGCGGCCTTCTCGGCTTCGGGCGACGGCGGTCACGGACCGGTACGCGCGAGCGCTTGTCCATTGGCAGGGCGGGAGCCGGGCGAGCCCGACCCGTGCGTCGCGGTGGAGCTTCTTCGGAACGGTGCCTTCTTCCAGGCCGGCGTCCCACCAGCGGCTCTCCGCTCGCCCATCCAGTTCTGGAGCACCTGCTACAACAACTGGTGCTCACTGCTTCAGCGAACGGACGACCTCGGGGGGTATCTCGTCCGGAACGAGGAAGGGACGAACGACGGCGCGATCGTGCCGTTCGAGCGTCCCGACGTCATGGAGGGGCGAAGAGTCCGATTTCTCCCCGCCCTCGTCTCGCTCACTTCGGCCCGGGGCACCTATCGGACCGAGCTGACGCTCGGGTGGCGATCCACGGACGTGCATCCTCCGCTGAGCCTCGATTTCGGGGTGACGTTCCGGAGCCATGCCGGGGCGTGGACGGTCCCGATCACGATCCCTGCGCGGCAGGTCGTCGAAATCCCGGATGCGGGGGCGTGGCTGGCTGCTCACGGCGTCCCGGTCGATCCGGCGAGCGCCGATGGCACGCTGACGTTCACCTCCGATCGCGAGGAGGGCGCGGCGAGCCTACTCGTGACGGCCGTCGTGACGGCCCGAGGCCCGGGCGCCTCCGGCGACTACGGTGTGAGCGTCCCCGTGTTCAACGAGGTCGAGTGGGCGTCGAGTGAAGCGATCGTGCCTAGCCTCAGGGAAGACGGGGCCTTCCGAACGAACCTCGCGCTGGCCAACCCGGAATCGGACGGCGGCCCCTCGACCACGCTCGAGGTCTCGGTCCACAGTGCGTCGGACGGGAAGGCCGTCGGGACCCTCCCGCAAGTGACGCTCGCTCCGGGACATCGCGTCCAGCTGAACCGGCTCCTCGCGACGATCGACTTCTCGGGCGAAGCCTTCGCGGTGGTCCGGCGAACGGGGGGGGAGGGACGGTTCGTCGCCTACGGGGTGATGAACGACAACGTCACAGGGGACGGCACGCTCTTTCCAATGACTCGGTCGCGATAGGAGCGGGAGCTCCTCCGCGAGGACGCGCCACGAGGCGGCCGGGCGGACCCCGGTCCGACCTCAGGCCGGCGAGGAGAGCCCCTCGCCGCCGCCGGCCGCCTCGACGAGCCGCTCGAGCGCGTCGACGAGGCTCTGGCGGGTCCGCTCGATCTCGGCGCGGAGCTCCTCGACCCGGATCTCGGCGAGCGCCTTGGCGCGCTTTCCGCGCAGGCGCGTGCCGGCGGCCGCGGCCGAGAGGGCTGCGGCGTAGTCGGCCTTCAGCCTTTCGAGCTGCGCGGCGGCGCGCTGCCGCGCGGCCTCGAGCTCGGCGAGCCTCTGCGAGGCCGAGGCGAGCGCGGTCCCGCGCCGGGCGGCCCAGGCCGCGGAGAGCTGCTCGGCGCGCGCGTCCCACGACGCCTGCGCGGCGTCGAACGCTTCGCGGGCCCGTTCGAACGTCCGCCCGGTGAAGTGCCAGGCGGCCCGCTCGCGAGCGAGGGCGACGACCCGCTCCGGCACCGGGCGAAGGTCCCGCGCGATCCCGAGGAGCCGGCCGAGCCGGAGGAGCCAGAGGCTCGGGTCGGCCTGCCACCAGAGGAAGCCCTGCGCGGCGGAGGCCTGGAAGTGGTGGTGGTTGTTGTGCCACCCCTCGCCCATCGTCACGAGCGCCATCAGGAAGCTGTTGCGGCTCGTGTCCTTCGTCTCGAAGACGCGTCGTCCGAAGACGTGCATCACGCTGTTGATGGCGAACGTCCCGTGCCAGAGGAGGACCGTCGAGAGGAAGAAGCCCCAGAAGAGGCCGGTCCACGAGAACGCGAGCCAGAGCCCGAGCCCGTAGAGCATCGGCGCGAGGAACTGGTTGCGGTCGAGCCAGACGAGCTCGGGGTACTTCGCGAAGTCGCGGATCGACTCGAGGTCGGTCTCCTCGTAGTCGTCGGCGAGGATCCACCCCATGTGGCTCCACCAGAATCCCTTCTGCACGGGCGAGTGGATGTCCTCGGGCTGGTCGGAGAAGCGGTGGTGGTGCCGGTGGTGCGCGGCCCACCAGAGGACTCCCTTCTGCGCCGCCGTCTGCCCGAGGAACGCCATCAGGAGCTGCCAGAAGCGGTTCATCTTGTAGGTCCGGTGGGCGAAGTAGCGGTGGAAGCCCGCGGTGATCGCGAACATCCGGAGGTAGTACGACCCGAGGCAGAGCGCGACGGCCTGCCAGGAGAGCCCGACCCACAGGACGCCGAGAGCGGCGACGTGGACGAGGCCGAAGCCGAAGGCGGCGGCGAAGCGGATGCGGGGGCGCGAGGTCGTCGTCATCGGGCGTACGTCCTTCGGAGAACGAGAGGGCTTTCGCGGCTCGAGCCGCGGGCGCTCCATCTTACGGAGTTGCGAACCGAGCGCAACGACGGGTCGGTGCCGCCCGGGCGGGGCGCGGTCAGGAGCGGACGGCCGCCGTCTCCGCCGCCAGGGCGTCCTGCGCCTCCTGCATCCGGCCGCGGACGGTCGCGATCAGCTCCTCGAGGTCCTCCTCGTCGAGCCCCTCGGTCGGGATCGGCGGAAGGACGCGGATCCGGATCGTCCCGGGGAACACGAGGAGGCGGTGGCCGTCGAGGACGTCGTCGAGCGGCCCGCAGACGATCGGCACGATCGGCACCTGCGCGGCGATCGCGAGGTGGAACGAGCCCTTCTTGAACGGCAGGAGCGTCGGCGAGCCGTTCCGGTGCCCTTCCGGGAAGACCCAGACGGAGACCCGCTTCTCCCGGACACGCTTCGCCGCCGCGGCGATCGAGGCGATCGCGCTCGCCAGGTCTTTCCGGTCGAGGAGGATGTTGCCGGTCGCGCGGAAGAACCAGCCGAAGACGGGGATCTTCGCGATCTCCTTCTTGCCGATGACGACCGTCCGCTTCGGGTAGAGGCCGCCGTAGACGACGATGTCGAGGTTCGACCGGTGAGAGGCCATCAGGATCGCCGGGGCCGAGCCGGTGACGCGCGGCCGGTCCTCGACCGTGATCCGCCATCCGAGGAGCGTCCGGACGATCCAGTGGAAGAGCCGGGCGAGGTGAACGGGAGCGCTGCCGCGCCCGGCGCGAAGCGCGACGTAGAGGAGGCCTCCGATCGAGAGCCCGACGAACGCGAGCGCGCCGACGACGCACGCGAGGAGGAAGTGGACCCGCGCGAGCGCGCGGCGAACGGGCCCTCTCACGCGCAGAGGGCCTCGGGCCCGCGCGTCGCGCCGCGCGCGAGGATCGGCGGAGGCGTCGACGCCGCGAGCTCCCGCTGCGCCTCCTCGAACGGAGCCCGCACGCGCGTCATCAGGGCCGCGACGTCGCCCGGCGCGAGGTCGTCGACCGGGATCGGCGGGAGGACGCGCAGGCGGATCGTCCCGGGGCGAACCGCCCAGCGGCGGGCGTCGAGGAGCGTGTCGAGGGGGCTGACGGCCACCGGGAGGACGGGGAAGCGCCCGTCGAGGGCGAGGTGGAAGACCCCCTTCTTGAACGGGAGCATCTCCCTCTCCATGTTGCGGTGCCCCTCCGGCGCGACCCAGATCGAGGCTCCCAGGCTCCGGCTCGAGTCGGCGGCCTTCCGCATCGCCGCCATCGCGGCCGACGTGTGCCGGCGGTCGATCAGGACGTTCCCCGTCGCCGTCCAGAGCCAGCCGAAGAAGGGGATCCACTCCAGCTGCTTCTTGCCGATGGCGATGGCGCCGCGCGGGAAGACCTCCCCGTAGACGATGACGTCGAGGTTCGACTGGTGACGGGCCATGACGACGGAGGGAGCTGCCTGGGCGAAGCGCTCGACGCCCTCGGCCTCGATGCGCCATCCCAGGATCCTCTGCATGACGCGGGAATAGGTCCGGGCGGCGAGGACGGAGGCGTGGCCCCGCGGACCGCGTGCGAGGGCGACCGCGAGCGCCAGCGCCGAGACGACGAGGAGCAGGGCCCCCCCGACGATCGACGCGGCGACGAAGTGGAGCGTGTAAACGCAGCGGCGGAGGATGTATGGCATGGAGCCCGCTTCCGGGAAGCGGCATTATCTCCGCGATGGAGGCGGGCGTCGTCGTCGTCGGCGGAGGGGCCGCGGGGCTCCTCGCGGCGGCGTCGGCGGCGAGCCGGCTCCGCGCGGCGGGGAGCGCCGCCCCCGTCGTCGTCCTCGAAGCCGCCCGCGAGCCGGGGCGCAAGGTCCTCGTCTCCGGGGGCGGGCGCTGCAACGTCCTCCCGGGGCGCGAGGCGCGGGAGCGCTTCGTCTCCTCTTCCCCGCGCCGGCTCGTCGACCGCTTCCTCGACCGCTTCCCGCTCGCCGCCCAGCGCGCCTTCTTCGAGGGGCTCCTCGGCGCGCCGCTCCGCGAGGAGGAGAGCGGGAAGCTCTTCCCGCCGACGAACCGGGCGCGCGACGTGCGCGACGCGCTCGTCGCCCTCGCGCGGAGCGCGGGGGCGGAAGTTCGCTTGCACTCTCCCGTCCGGGAGGTCGCGGCCCGGGAGGGCGGCTTCGACGTCCGCCTCGACGCGGGGACGCTCTCCGCGTCCGCCGTCGTCCTCGCCACGGGCGGGCGCTCCGTCCTCGCGGGTGGCGCCGATGCGGCGGGCTTCGACTGGGCGGCGGCGTTCGGCCACTCGGTCCGGCCGCTCGTCCCCGCCCTCGTCCCGCTCACGGGCTCCTCGCCCGCGCACGCCGCCCTCTCCGGCGTCGCGCTCGAGGCGGCGGTGACCGCGCGCTGCGGAAGCGAGACGGCCGCGGCGCGCGGCGGCTTCCTCTTCACCCACCGGGGCTGGAGCGGCCCGGCCGTCCTCGACGTCTCCCACGTCGTGACGCGCGCCCTCGCCGGGGAGAAGCCGTTCTCCGTCGTGGTCTCCTTCGGCGGCGACGCGGCGCACTGGGACGAGACGCTCCGAGCGGCCTCGGGGAGCGTCCTCTCCCTCCTCCGCCGCTCGCTCCCCGACCGCGTCGCGTCGCTCCTCCTCGCCGAAGCCGGCGTCGCGCCCGAGACGCCGCTCCACCGGATGACGCGCGAGGCGAGACGTGCCGTCGTCGCGTCGCTCTCGGCCCTTCCGCTCCCGGTCGGCGGGAGCGAGGGCTACCGGACGGCCGAGGTGACCGCCGGCGGCGTCGCGCTCGAGGAGGTCGACCCGGGGAGCGGCGCGAGCCGCCTCGTCCCGGGACTCTTCCTCGCGGGGGAGATCCTCGACGCCGTCGGCCCGATCGGCGGCTTCAACTTCCAGTGGGCCTGGGCGACGGGGCGAACGGCCGGCGAGGGGGCGGCGCGGGCGGTTCTCGCGGGCGGCTGAGCGCGCTCGCGCTCAGCCCTTGACGACGAAGCCGCGCGCCGCGAGCAGCGGCCGCACGCGCTCCCGGACGTCGCCCGCGAGCTCGACGGCGCCCGGCCGGACCGTCCCGCCGACCGCGCACGCCTTCTTCATTGCCTTCGCGAGCTCTTCGAGGAACGGCCCGTTGTCGGGGAGCGCGTCGATGACGGTCACGCTCTTCCCGCCGCGGCCCTTCTTCTCGATCCGGAGCTTCGCCGTCACCTTCGCGGGGACCGGCTCGTCGAGGCTCTTCGAGCAGCGGCAGTCGTTGGCCGGCCAGCCGCACGTCGGGCAGATCCGACCCTGACCGCTCGACCAGACGACGCGTCCGCTCACGGGCAGATCTTCTCAGACGCCTCGGGTCCGGCCTTCGGTCGTGACTGGCCTCACGGGAAGTTGAGATAGACTTGCAACTAAACCGACGGGACACCAGATTGACGTTTCGAGGCACCCCCTCGGATGACGTTCGGCATGCGCACGGAAGAGGTCGAGGTCCGCTCCGGAGGCGGCTTTTCGCTGGCGACGACCCTCCATCACCCGGAGGCGCCGGAGGAGGAGGCCGTCGTCCTCGTGAACGCCGGAACCGGGATACGCCGCGGCTTCTACGGGCGGTTCGCGGCCTATCTCGCGTCGAGCGGCTTCCCGGTCGTGACGTGGGACTACCGCGGGATCGGCGACTCGCGTCCCGACTCGATCCGCGGGCTTCGGGCCTCGATGCAGGACTGGGGTCGCGAGGACCTCGAGTCCGTCCTCCTCTGGCTCGGCGAGAGGCATCCGGGCCGTCCGATCCTCGTCGTCGGCCACAGCGCCGGCGGACAGATCCTGGGCCTCGCCCCGTCGGCCTCGCGGATCTCGGCGGTCCTCGCCGTCGCCGCGCAGAGCGGCTGGTACGGGCACTGGCCCGTGCCGCGCCGGTACCTGATGGCCGGACTCTGGTGGGGGCTCATGCCGGCGGCGACGGCGCTCTGCGGCTACTTCCCCTCTCGGGCGCTCGGCCTCGGCGAAGACCTGCCGAAGGGGGTCGCCCTCGAGTGGGCTCGCTGGTGCCGGAACCCGCAGTACATGGTCGACGCGAACGGGGCCCCCCTCCGGCCTCATTTCGCCGACCTGCGCGCTCCGGTCCTCGCCTTCAGCTTCGCCGACGACCCGTTCGCCCCGCGCGCGGCCGTCGAGCAGCTGCTCTCCTTCTACACGGAAGCGAACGTCACCCACCGCCACGTCGTCCCGGCGGAGATCGGCCTCCGGGGCATCGGCCATTTCGGCTTCTTCCGAGAGACCTGCCGCGAGGCGCTCTGGAAGGAGTGCGTCGACTGGCTGCGGCGCCGAGGCGCCGCAGCCGAAAGAGGAGTCGCATGAAGAACGTCTCTCCGGAGCCCGTGCCGGTCCCCGAGGACGCGCAAGAGGAGCGCCGAGGGCCGGTCGCCGTTCCCGCCGCCGCACCGTCGCGGGCGCGCCGGCTCTTCCTCGAGGCGCTCTCGGAGCACCTGACCGGCACGCGGGTCGTCTTCCGAACGGAGGACGGCCGGCACGAGGTCGGCCGGGGCGAGGCGGTCGCCGCCGTCGTGAGGGTCCGCCGCGAGCGCTTCTTCGAGAGGGCTCTCGCCCAGGGGAACCTGGGCTTGGGCGAGTCGTTCATGGACGGCGACTGGGAGGTCGAGCAGGGGACGCTCGAGGGGCTCCTCGAGGCGCTCCTCCGGGCCCGGCTCGACCACAAGCTCGCCGGCAATCCGGGCGTCGCGCTGAAGGTCCTCGCGCTCCAGCTCCTGAACGGCCTGCGGGGCCGGCAGTGGGCGCACGTCCAGCGCCACTACGACGTCGGCGACGACCTCTTCGAGCTCTTCCTCGACCGCTCCCTCGTCTACTCCTGCGCCTACCTGGTGAAGGAGGACGACTCGATCGAGACGATGCAGGAGCAGAAGCTCGACCGGATCTGCCGGAAGCTCGACCTGGCGCCAGGCGAGCGCCTCCTCGACATCGGCTGCGGCTTCGGCGGCCTCCTGATCCACGCCGCTTCGCGCTTCGGCGTCACGGGCGTCGGGATCACGACGAGCGCGCGCCACGCGGCGAAGGGGATGGAGCGGGTCCGCGCGGCGGGGCTCGACGGGCGCGTCACCCTCGAGCTGCGCGACCACCGGACGGTCGAGGGGCGCTTCGACAAGGTCGTCAGCGTCGGGATGATGGAGCACCTGCCGCGGGGCGAGTACGCGCGCTACTTCGAGCGGATCGCGGCGGTCCTCGCGCCCGAGGGGCGCGGCCTCGTCCACACGATCGGCTGCAACGCCGAGAGGAACCGCCACGACCCCTTCATCCAGAAGTACGTCTTCCCCGGCTCGGGGCAGCCGAAGCTCTCGGAGATGGCGGCCGAGTGCGAGCGGCACGGCCTCGCGATCCTGGACGTCGAGAACATGGTGCGGCACAACGCGCACACGGCCCGGCGCTGGCTCGACCGCTTCCGCGAGCGGGCGCACCTCCTCGACCCGAAGCGCTACGACGCCTCGTTCCGGAGGATGTGGGAGTACTACCTCTGCTGCTGCATCGCCGGGGCGCGCGCCTCGGACGGCGCGCTCTACCAGGTGCTCTTCGCCCGCGACTACGCGGCCGAGATGCCCCTCCACCGCGTCTGAGGAGGCCGAGACCGTGAACGCCCTCTCCGTCCTGAACCAGCGGTGGGTCGAGGCCGGCTACACGCGCAAGCCCGTCGCCGTCCACCTCCTCCAGCTCGCGGCCCAC
>JAKLER010000136.1 GCA_022711615.1 Acidobacteriota bacterium | reverse complement strand
GTCGTTCATCACGCGCGAGACGAGGTTCCCCGTCTTCTGTCCGTCGAAGTACGCGACAGGGAGCCGCGTCACGTGGGACTGCACCTTCGTCCGGAGCTCCGCGATGAGCCGCTGCGCCCCCTTCGAGAGGAGCTGCGCGAGCGCGAACGACGTCGCCGCCTGGACGAGGGTCGCCGCGCCGATCGCGAGGAGGAGCGGCGCGAGGAGGTCGGTGCGCGACTTCGCGACGACCTCGTCGATCAGCACCTTCGTCGAAGCGGGAAGGACGAGCCCCGCCGTCCGTCCCGCGGCCATCAGGACGAAGCCAACCGCCAGGAGCTTCCGGCGCGGCCGCGCGAGCTCGAGGAGGTCCGGGACGAGCGCCTTCAGGCGCCGGACCTTCGGCGGCTTCTCCCGACCTTCCGCGTCCTCGGCCGGCGCGGTCATCCTTCGACGAGCTCTTCCTCCGTCTCCTCGACGGCGACCCCGCGGGCCGCGAGCTCGGCGAGGAAACGTCCGTAGAGCGCGTCGTCGCCCGCCAGGAGCTCCGGCGGGAAGACCCCGGGCGTGGTGAACACCCCCTCAAGGAGGAGGCGCGCGCCGGTGGCGCACGGAAATCCGGTCGTCCGCGCCATGGAGGTGTCGCCCGTCCTCGGGTCCGTCCGGTCGAGGAGCTCGAACGTCCGGCGGACGCGCCGGCCTCCGTGGCGCCCTTCGCAGACGACGCGCAGGAACGTCAGCTCCGCCTCGTCCTCGGGCCGCCGCCAGGCGTGGAAGAGGAGCGACTCCGTCAGGCGGCGCGGGACGACCGGCACGCCGTCCACCGCGACCGGCTCGCCGGAGAAGAAGCCGGTCTCGCGGAGCATCCGCATCCTCTCGGCGTGGCCCGGATAGCGGAGCGTCTTCTCGTACAGGTTCCGGGCCTTCACGGTCGAGAGGAGCGTCCGGAGGCCGTCCGTGTAGAACGCCTCGAGCGTCCCGACCCCCGGGACGTCGAGCGGCTCGACGCCCGAGAGGGCCGGGCGGATCACGACCTCTCCCCCTTCCACGCAGCGGGACGGCCGCGTGTACTCCTCGATCACGTCGGTGGGCGAGAAGACCGACCGGTACTCGAACGGCCAGTGCCTCGCGGCGGGGAGACCGCCGACGAAGATCCGGACGTCCTCCAGGCTGTCGAGCCGTGCGGCCGCCCTTCCCACCGCCAGCCCCGAGAGGCCCGGCGAGACGCCGCAGTCGACGATCGCCGGGACTCCCTTCGACTTCGCCAGCGGCGAGAGGTCGAACGGGTCCTCCGGAGAGAAGGAGATGTCGGCGACCGGCCGGCCCGTCTCGAGGACGGTCCGGACCGTCTGCGTTCCGAGGAAGCCCGGCACCGCGCCGACGACGACGTCTACCTTCGACGCGATCCGGGAGACTTCGGCCCCGCTCGCCAGGTCGGCGCGCTCCGTCGCGAGGTTCGGGATGCCGGCGAGGCGCCCGAGGGCGTGCTCGCTCCGGTCGACCGAGAGGACGGACCAGCGGCCGTCGGCGGCGAGGTCCCGGGCGACGAGCGAGCCGACGAGGCCCGCTCCGAGGACGGCGACGTTCTTCATGGGCGCGATTATCCCCGTGCCGCGCCGGCGGGAGCCTCCGACCGCGCGAAGCCCTCTTCCCCCGCTTGCTTGACACCCCCGGCACCCCTCCCTACCCTTCGCCCGAATGATCGGGGCCTCCCTCTTCCGGAGCGTCGCGCGCGGGCTGCTGGCCGCGGGCCGCACCGCGTTCGTCCTCGGGGCCCTCGTCGCGCTCCTCCACGTCACGGCGCCGCACGACCACGCGAGCGTCTCGGATGCGCAGCGCTGTACCGCCTGCCAGCTCCAGCGCTTCGACGGCGGAGGGACGCCGGAGGCCGACCCGATCCCGCTCGCGCCCCCGGCCCGGACGTCGGCACCCGTCGCCCTCGCCGCTGTCGACCTGGCGCCGCGTGCCGCCTGCACGGCGCCGGCCCCCTCCCGCGGACCTCCCGCGATCTCTCCTTCCGAGCCGCTCTAGTCCGCTCGACCTCCGCCCCGAGGGGCGGAGTCGGCGCTCCGGCCGCACCGGCGGCGGGCGCCCCACGGAGAGACCCGATGAAGACCCCGCTCGCGGGCGCGATCGCGATCGCGCTCGCTCTCGTCCCTTCGATCCCCGCCGCCGGCCAGGCCGGCCCCGATCCCCGCGCCCTCGAGGAGAAGGTCCGCGCCCTGGAGGCGCGCCAGGCCGAGTCCGAGAAGGCGCTCGAGAAGCTGAAGGCCGCGCTCGCCGCGCCGCCTTCCGCCGCCTCGGCCGAGGAGCTGAAGCGCCGGCTCGAGGCGCTTGAGGAGGAGCAGGCCGCGACCCGGGCCGGCCTCGCCGAGCTCCGGGCCGCCTCGTCGCAGAAAGCCCCGGGCCCCGTCGAGCCGACCGGGCTCGTACCGAAGAGCCTCCCGCTCTTCGGCTCCTCCGGCCCGGTCTCCTCCGGCACCTCGTTCAACCCTTCGATCACCGTCATCCCCGACGTCGTCTGGTCCCGCGACGACGTGAAGGGCGAGGCCGGCGAGATCCTCGAAGAGGCCGACGGATTCCACGGCGCGCACGCGGAAGAAGGGCACGACCACGGGCACGGAGGTCTGTCCCAGGGATTCAACCTCCGCGAGACGGAGATCGCGTTCTCCGCCTCCGTCGACGCCTACTTCGACGTGCAGGCGCTCTTTGCCGTCAGCGAGGAGGGGATCGAGGCGGAGGAGGTCTTCTTCCAGACACGCCGGCTCCCGTGGGGCCTCCAGCTCAAGGGGGGCAAGCTCCTGAGCGGGATCGGCTACGCGAACGCGCACCACCCGCACCAGTGGGACTTCGCCGACCAGAACCTCGCCTACGAGCTCCTCCTCGGAGGGCACGGCCTGAACGAGAAGGGGCTCCAGCTGACGTGGGTCCCGAAGCTGCCGTTCTACCTGAAGGTCGGGGCGGAGCTGCTCCAAGGGGAGAACGAGAAGCTCGCGAGCTACGTCGGCCCCGAGGAGTTCCCGGGTCTCGGCGAAGAGGGGGCGCCCCGCGTCCTCTCGGAGAAAGGTGGACCGCGCCTCTTCACCGGCTTCGTGAAGGTCGGCCCGGACCTGGGCTACTCGAACGCCCTGCAGGTCGGCTTCTCTCTCGTCTCGAGCCGGCGGCACCAGGAGGTCCATGACGAGGACGCCGACGGGGTGCCGGAGGAGGTCCTCGACGGCACGGCGACGCTCTGGGGCGTCGACGCCGTCTACAAGTACGACTCGCCCCGCACCGGGGGCGCCGGCGACCTCGTCCTCCAGGCGGAGTACCTCGCGCGGAAGCGGAACCTCGACGTCCTCGGCACCGTCGACACCGCCGTCTTCCGCCAGGACGGCGCCTACTTCCAGGCGGTTTACGGCCTCCTCCCCCGCCTCCAGCTCGGCGCCCGCTGGGACGTCGGCGGCCTGACGAACGAGCGGGTCCGTGGCGGGACGAAGGGCGCGTACGACTCCTCGAGCCGCTTCACGGCGGCGCTCACGTTCAATCCGACCGAGTTCTCGCGCATCCGCGCGCAGTACGAGAGCGCCTCGATCCGCGTCGACGGGGAGAAGGAGACCTGGGGACGCTTTCTCCTCCAGCTCCAGCTCTCGCTCGGCGCCCACGGCGCCCATGCGTTCTGAGGAGACGGACTTGAAGAAGACTCTGCTGGCCTCGGCGCTCCTCCTCTCCGCCCTCCCCTCCGCCGCGGCGCTCCAGGTCGTCGCCTCGACCTCGAGCATGGGGGTCCTTGCGACCGCCGTCGGCGGCGACGCCGTGAAAGTGACGGTCCTCGCCCCGCCCGATCGGGACGTCCACGTCCTGCAGGCCCGCCCGAGCATGATGGTGGCCCTCCGGCGGGCCGACCTCCTCGTCGCCGTCGGCGCCGAGCTCGAGATCGGCTGGCTGCCCGCCGCCCTGAAGGGGGCCGGGAACGCGAAGATCCTCCCCGGCGCTCCGGGCTACTTCGAGGCGGCCGCCCAGGTCCCGCTCCTCGAGTCCGGTCAGGCCGCCGACCGCTCGCAGGGCGACGTCCACCCGATGGGGAACCCCCATCTTTACCTCGACCCCGTCCGGATGGCGAAGGTCGCCGAGGCGCTCGCCGAACGGCTCGCCTCCCTCGACGCTCCGAACGCCGCCCGCTATCGCGCCGGCGCCGCCGCGTTCCGCGCCGCCGTCGAAGCGCGAGTGCCCGCATGGAAGGCAAGGGCCGCCGGAGCGAAGGGGCTCCTCCTCTTCCACAAGGACGTCAACTACCTCGCCGCCCTCCTCGGCGTCCCGATCCTCGGCTACGTCGAGCCGCTGCCGGGGATCCCGCCGACCGCCTCGCATCTCCGGGAGCTGACGGGCCGCTTCAGGGGACAGAAGGGGGCGATCCTCTTCACCGACTTCCAGCCGGGCCAGGGGCCGGAGTTCCTCTCCCGCAACCTCGGCTGGCCGAAGGCGCGACTCCCGCTGGAGCCGCCCGTCGGCGCTTCCACGGAGGCTTATCTCGCGCACATCGACCGCTGGGTGGACGGAGTAGCCTCGGGAAAGTGAGCGACGAACCGATCCTCTCCTACCGGGAGGTCGTCGCGGGCTACGCGAAGCCCGTCGTCGGCCCCGTTTCGTTCGACCTCGGCCCCGGCGACGTCCTCGGCCTCGTCGGGCCGAACGGCTGCGGCAAGTCGACCCTCATCGGCGCGCTGACCGGCACGTCGAAGGTCCTCTCGGGCGAGGTCGTCCGGAAGCCGGGGACGACGATCGCCTACCAGCGCCAGCGTCCGGTCCGGGAGACGGACGTGCCGCTCCGCGCCGACGAGCTCCTCCGTCTCACCGCCGCGACGGCGGAGCCGCCTCCTTCCCTCCGGCCCCTCCTGAAGACCCGTGTCGACAGGCTCTCGGGCGGGCAGTTCCAGCTCCTTACGGTCTGGGCCTGCCTCGGCGGCGACGCCCGCCTCGTCATCCTCGACGAGCCGACGAACAACATGGACCCCGACGCCGTCGCCGCTCTCTCCGAGCTCCTCCTCTCCTCCCGTGGAGACCGCGCGGTCCTCGTCGTCACGCACGACGCCCGGTTCTTCACCGGGGTCCCCGCCCGCGTCCTGGAGGTGGGCCGGTGACGTTCGCGCAGGTCTTCGACCCCCTCTTCCGCGTCCCGCTCGCGAACGGCTTCCTCCTCGCCCTCGTCCTGCCGCTCCTCGGCGCCTATGTGAGGCTCCGCAACGAGTGGCTCGCCGCGCTCGGCCTCGCGCAGGTGACCGCCGCCGGCGGGGTGATGGCGATCCTCATCGGCGTCCACCCTCTGGCCGGATCGCTCGGCGCGGCCGTCGTCGCCGCCGCGATCAAGGGGCGCACGGAGCGGTCGGGGAACGACGTCTACGCCGCCCTCCTCTTCTTCGGCTGGAGCGCCGCCCTCCTCGGCGCGGCGAACAGCACGCGCGGTGAGGAGCTCTCGCACTCGCTCCTCGAGGGGCAGCTCTACTTCACGACGTGGTCGAACCTCGGCGCGGCGCTCGCCCTCGTCACGATCGTCGCGACGGCAGGGACCTGGCTCTCGAAGCGGCTCCTCCTCGAGCACTTCTTCCCGGAGAGCCTCGCTGCGAACGGGGCTTCCCCCTGGAAGCTCCACCTCGCGTTCGACCTCCTCGTCGCCTTCTCGGTCGCCCTCGCCACGGAGTCGATCGGGGTCATGGCGACTTTCGCGCTCGTCTTCCTCCCCCCCTGGGTCTCCTTCCGGATCGCGGCCTCGTGGAAGCGGGCGCTCGCCCACTGCGCGGGCTTCTCCGTGACCGCCTACGTCGCCGCCTTCGTCCTCGCGATCGTCCTCGACCAGCCGTTCGGACCGATGCTCGTCGGGGCGCTCGTCGCCGGCAGCCTCGTCCTCCTCCCGTTCCGCGCGCGGCGGTGAGCGCCGAAGGGTTCCGGTAGAGTCCACGCGACATGAAGGACCACGTCGTACTCATCACGGGCGCCTCGTCGGGCATCGGCGAGGCGACCGCCCGCGAGCTCGTCCGCCGGGGCGCGAAGGTCGCCCTCTGCGCCCGCAGGACCGACCTCCTCGAGAACGTCGCCGCCTCCCTTCGCGCCGCCGGCGGCTCCGCGATCGCCGTCGCCTGCGACGTCACGAAGGACGGCGACTGCGAGGCGGCCGTCGCGCGGGCCGTCGCCGAGTGGGGGCGCCTCGACGTCCTCCTCGCGAACGCCGGCTTCGCCGTCGCCGGGCGGGTCGAGTCGCTCTCGATCGACGACTACCGGCGGCAGCTCGAGACGAACCTCTTCGGCTCCATCCGCGCGGTGAAGGCCGCGCTCCCGGAGCTGAAGAAGACGAAGGGGCGGATCGGCGTCGTCGGGAGCGTGAACGGCTTCATCGGCACCCCCGCGACCTCGGCCTACTGCGCCTCGAAGTTCGCCGTCCGCGGCTTCTGCGACTCCATCCGCCCCGAGCTGAAGCCGCACGGCGTCTCGGTGACGCACATCGCCCCGGGCTTCGTCGCGAGCGAGATCCGCGCGAAGGACAACCGCGAGGTCGTCCACCGCGACGCGAAGGACCCGGTCCCCGCCTGGCTCGTCGCCTCGGCGGAGTCGGCCGCGAACGAGATCGCCGGCGCCCTCTCGCGCCGCAAGCGCGAGCAGGTCGTCACCTTCCACGGGAAGGTCTTCGTCTTCCTCGAGCGGCACTTCTCCTGGCTCGTGGCGCCGCTCGTCGGCGTCGTCGACGCCGACAAGCGGCCGGACCGGAAGGGCGCGGCGCACTAGAGCGAGGCGCCCGGCAGCTCCAGCGAACCGCCGTTCGGGAGCGCGAGGAACCGCGGAGGCGCGGCGCCCTCCTCGCGCAGGCGCGCGAGCGCCGCCTCGAGATCGGCGAGCGGCTCCTCCATCCCGTCGTCCGCCTGCGGGAACGTCCCGAAGTGGATGCCGACGCTCGCCTCCGCCTCGAGGAGCCGCGCCGCTTCCACCGCCTCGGCCGGGTCGGTGTGGACCGGGCTCATGAACCAGCGGGGCTCGTAGGCGCCTACGGGGAGGAGGGCGAGGCGCACCGGGCCGAAGTGCTCGCGGATCGCGGTGAAGTGCGGCCCCCACCCGGTGTCGCCGGCGAAGTAGAGCTTCCCCGAGGGTCCCTCGAGGACGAATCCGCACCAGAGCGTCCGGTCGCGGTCGAAGAGGCCGCGCCCCGAGAAGTGCGCGGCCGGGACCGCCGTCACCGCGATCCCCGGCGCGACCTCGCGCCGCTCCCACCAGGCGAGGTCGATGCCGCCGTCGATCCCCTTCCGGCGCAGGTACTCCGCGTTCCCGAGTCCCGTGACGACCGGGGCCCCGAAGCGCTCCGAGAGGGCGCGGAGCGTCGGCAGGTCGAGGTGGTCGTAGTGGTTGTGCGAGAGGAGGACGAGGTCGATTCGCGGTAGGTCCTCCATCCGGAGGCCCGGCGCGCGGAGCCGCTTCACGCCGAGCCACGACGTCGGCCCCACCCTGTCGGACCAGACCGGGTCCGTCAGGACGTTCAGGCCGTCGACCTGGAGGAGGACGGTCGAGTGATTCACGAACGTGACGCGCATCGCGCCGCCCGAGACGCGCGCCGGCGGCGGCGGCGCGGGCGCGACCGCGAGCGGCTCCTTCGGCCACTCGCCCCGCTCGCGGTTCGTCACCCAGCGGAGGAAGTCGCCGAAGCCGTGGGGCCTCGGCTCCTCGTTCGCGAAGCGCTTCCCGTCGAAGTTCGCGGTCCGCGGTCCCTCGTAGCCTGGGGCCGAGAGGACGCAGCCCACCGACACGAACACCGCCGAGAGGAGGCCGACGGCGGCGAGGAGGACGAGGGCGGCTCGACGGGCGATGCGCGCGAGGGAGGGCTTCACGCGCGCTCAGCCCCCCGTGAAGATCCGGCCGATCCCGGCCGCGTCGAGGACCGACCCCTCCTCCGAGCGGCCCGTGCGCGAGGCGGCGGAAACGATCCGGTCGGCGAGGCGCGAGAGCGGCAGCGACTGGAGCCAGACGCGGCCGGGGCCGGCGAGCGTCGCGAAGAAGAGCCCCTCGCCGCCGAAGAGGGCCGTCTTCACGCCGCCGACGAGCTGGATGTCGTAGTGCACCGACGGCGTCATCGCGACGAGGCATCCGGTGTCGACGCGAAGGGACTCCCCCGCGGCGAGGTCGACGGCGTGGACCGTCCCGCCCGCGTGGACGAACGTGAGGCCGTCGCCCGTCAGCCGCTGCATGATGAAACCCTCGCCGCCGAAGAGGCCGACGCCGATCCTCTTCTGGAACGCGATCCCCACCTGGACGCCGCGAGCGGCGCAGAGGAACGAGTCCTTCTGGCAGACGAGCTCGCCGCCCAGCTTCGACAGGTCCATCGGGAGGATCTTCCCGGCGTAGGGAGCGGCGAAGGCGACCCGCTCGCGCGCGGCGCCGCGGTTCGTGAAGACCGTCATGAAGAGGCTCTCGCCCGTCAGAAGCCTCTTCCCCGCTCCGAGGAGCGCCCCCATCAGCTTCGAGCCGCCGCCCGGAGCGGCCCCCGACCCGTCGCCGAAGACCGTCTCCATCCCGATCGCCGGCGTCATGTACATGAGCGAGCCGGCTTCCGCGACGACCGCCTCGCCCGGGTCGAGCGTCACCTCCACGAACTGCATCTCCGTGCCGTGGACCTCGAAGTCGATCTCGTGGGCGCGCCGCGGGGGCGGAGGCGGCATCGGCGGTACGGCGGCCGCCCCGAGAAGCGAGGCGAGGGCGGGAACGGCGCCGAGCGGCGTCCAGGCGGAGAGGCCCGGGCCGAAGGCGAGCGTCGCCCGGTCGGCGCTGCCGTCGCGAACCCTCGACCGGACGTCTTCCGGAGAGACGGGACCCACCTGGTGGCCGCCGACGAGGAGATGCCAGACCGGCTCGGACATTCGCGCTCCTTCCGGCGGGGCGTCGGCCGACGCGCCGGACCGCAGGACCGGTCCGAAGGTCGCGCCGCGCTCCGCCCCGCAGCGGAAGCGAGAACGCCGCGCCGCACCTGTTTGTTCCCGCGCACGCTTCGAGGTGGCCCGGGCGCGGGGCCCTCTTTCCGCCGCGCGCCGCGCGTCGTACCATCTCTCCGCCCGCCCCGCGGGCCCGATGAGAAGCTGAAGACCCGCCTCCCCCGAACGCACCTGCCGGTCGAGCAGCCCGCCGCTCCCGGCTCCCGAGCGAGGTCTTCATGCCGTATTCCCTCGTCGCCGAAGGCGTCTCCTTCGTCCTGCCCGACGGGACGCCGCTCCTCGAATCGATCGACCTCTCCCTCCCGCGGGGCTTCACGGCCCTCGTCGGCCCGAACGGCTCTGGCAAGAGCACGCTCCTCGCGCTTCTCGCGGGAGCGCTTCGGCCGGCCCGCGGCCGCGTCCTGCGGAGCGGAAGCGTCGCCCTCCTCCCCCAGTCGACAGCGCCCGACCGCGGGGGCGTCGCCCGGGACCTCCTCGAGGCCCGGGATGCCCCGGAGTGGCTCGCCGCTCGCGTCCTCGCCGAGGTCGGCCTCGACGGCCTCGACCTCGATCGTCCCGCCGCGACTCTCTCCGGCGGCGAGACGACGCGCCTCCGCCTCGCGCGGCTCCTCCTCGGCGAGCCGGAGACGCTCCTCCTCGACGAGCCGACGAACCACCTCGACGGGGAGGCGCGGCAGGCCGTCCACGACCTCGTCCGGAGCTTCCGGGGCGCGGTCCTCGTCGCGACGCACGACCGCGCGCTCCTCGCCCGCGCCGACCGGATCGCGGAGCTTCGCTCCGGTCGCCTCCGGTCGTTCGGCGGCGGCTGGGAAGGCTTCCTCGAGGCGTGGCGGGCCGAGCGCGAGGCGGCCGCGCGGGCCGTCCGCTCCGCGGAGCAGGAGCTCGAGGCCGTCCGGCGGGCCGCGCACGAGGCGGCCGAGCGGCAGGCGCACCGCGCCGCGCGGGGCCGCCGGGAGGCGGCGCGGGGCGGGATGCCGAAGATCGTCGCGGGCGGGCTGAAGCGGGCTGCGCAGGTCTCCGCCGGGCGGCTAAAGGGAATCCACGGGGACCGGATCGAGGCGGCGCGATCCGCCCTCGCGAAGGCCCGCGCCGCCGCACCGGACGACCCGTCGGTCGCCTTCGACCTCGGCGCGACGCCGGTGCCGCCCCGAAAGCGGATCGTCGACGCCGAGGGGCTCAACGTCCGCCTCCCGGGTGGCTGGCTCTGGGCGGCGCCCCTCTCGTTCCACGTCGTCGGCCCGGAGCGGATCCGGCTGCGCGGGGCCAACGGCGCCGGGAAGTCGACGCTCTTCGCCCTCCTCGCCGGCCGCGCGCCCGACGCCGGGACGCTCCGCGTCGGCGCCGCGCGCGTCGCGCTCCTCGACCAGGACGCCGCCGTTCTTGGGAGCGAGGGGACCCTCGCCGGGACGCTCCGGCGCCTTGCGCCGACCCGCCCCGAGCACGAGCGGCGTCTCCTCCTCGGGCGTTTCGGCTTCGTCCAGGAGGCCGCGGAGAAGCCCGTCGCCGCCCTCTCCGGCGGCGAACGGATTCGCGCCGGTCTCGCGGCGCTCCTCGCGTCAGAGCAGGCGCCGGAGCTCCTCCTCCTCGACGAGCCGTCGAACCACCTCGACCTCCCCGGCCTCGAGGCGGTCGCCTCCGCGCTCCGCGCCTACCGGGGGGCGCTCCTCCTCGTCACGCACGACGAGGAGTTCGCGCGCGACGTGGAGTTGGAACGGGAGCTGGCCCTCCCGCCGCGGGGGTGAAGGCTCCCCGCCGCCGCGGCCTCAGTCGAGCTGGACCGAGCGCTTCGTGAACGCGCCGTCCATCCACCAGCCGGTGATCGGGAACGACACCGAGGGCTTCGCCTCGGCGGCGGCGCCGGCGGC